>NZ_JBHXRM010000009.1:68481-197836 GCF_042716895.1 Streptomyces sp. NPDC058653
TCCATTTTTACCACTATATGTTTGATTCATCATGGCCCGAACCCCATACAGGGTAACCCGCTGGCGTACGCGGCGTTATTTTGCGTGCCCCACACTTCTCTGTCCGCGAGGCGCGGCGGGCGGTGGGAGGTTTCAGTGCCGGAGCGAGGGCGTCAGGGGCTGGGCGGGCCCCGGGACGCGCCCGGCGCTGCGGTACGTGGAGATGCCCAGGGCCAGCAGCCAGTAGCTCAGGACCGCGCCCATCGAGGCGGTGGTGCCCCAGCCGTTGGCCGCGTAGAAGTCGGCCGGGTCGTTGCCGAAGAACAGCGACGGGACGAAGGCCAGGCTGAGGGCCGCCAGGACGTAGCCGGAGCGGGCCGTCCAGCGGGGGAGCAGCCCCGTGCGGGAGATCGCGAACGCCATGGACGCCACGAACATCGCCAGCAGGACGCGGCCGATCGTGCCGTACAGGATGTACGTCCCCGAGACGGCGATCGTCGGATCGATCGACTCCTCGGCCCGGATGACCTCGCCCGCCTCCAGACCGTGCGAGACCAGCGTGACGATCACGTACGCCAGCCCGGAGGCGAATGCGAGGGTGCCGGCCCATTCGTACTCGGGCCGTACGCGCTTGACGAGTTCCCGGAACCCGGTCGCGAAGGCGATCAGGAACGCGAGGGCGAAGATGCCGATGAGCAGTCTGGCGAGGACGTTGCCGTCCGGCGGCGGGCCCGAGTAGACGAAGTACAGGGGCACTTCGAGGATGAGCGCGGCGGCGGTCGATATCGCCGCGATGCCGGCGAAGCGCCGGGCGAGGATCTCGTTCATGGGTGTTCCCCCAGGGAGCTGTTTGTTGATGTCGTGTTGGTCCGTCGGGCCGCGCTGACGCCTGCCGACGGCTGAAATCTTTCGCCACTGGCTGCTTCTCGTCGCTGGGCCTGGGGACCCGATCGGGGTGTTCCTGGCATCACCCCCGGTCCGGGGGCCGGAGTGCCCCGTCCCTTAATCGATGGATCCGGTCCGGTCGCGACTCCTAGGGTTGGCGGGGTCGGTGGGCACGGGCGACGGGGGAGTGTGGGGCATGCGTACGTCGTATCCGCGGACCGTGCATGTGCCCTGGTCGCCGGGCGTCGCCTCGGACGACGTCCGCGTCGGCGATCTGGACGGGCTGCGCGGGCGGGAGGTCGTCGTCACCGAGAAGATGGACGGCGAGAACACGACCCTGTACGGCGACGGCCTGCACGCCCGTTCCCTGGACTCCGGGCACCATCCGTCACGGGCCTGGGTGAAGGCGCTCCAGGGCCGGATCGGTCCGCGGATCCCGGCCGGCACACGGGTGTGCGGGGAGAACCTGTACGCGCGTCACTCGATCGCGTACGAGTCCCTGGAGAGCTGGTTCTACGGCTTCTCCGTCTGGGACGGCGAGTGGTGTCTCGGCTGGGACGAGACCGTGCGCTTCCTGCGGCGGCTCGGGATTCCCGTTCCGGCCGTGCTCTGGCGCGGGATCTACGACGAACGGGCCCTGCGGAAGCTCACGTTGGACCTCGCGCGGCAGGAGGGGTACGTCGTACGGACCGTCGACGGCTTCGTACGCGGGGAGTTCGGGCGCCGGCTCGCCAAGTGGGTCCGGCCGCACCACGTGGCGACCGATACGCACTGGATGCACGCCACCGTCGTGGAGAACGGGCGCGGGGCGGGGTCGGCGTTGTGGGACGTGCGGTCCGGGGGCCCGGTGGACGCGGGGGCCGTCGCGAGGACGGTGGGCGTCGAGGGCGACCAGGACGCCGCGGGGGAGGTCGCCGTACGGCTCGACGCCGCCGGCCGCTTCGGGGACGACCGGCTGAACGGGGTCCTCGCCGCGCTCTGCCACGACGTCCCGCGCGGCCGGCTCGCGGCGGCGCTCGTGGCGCCCCTCGGGATGGCGCAGGCGCGTCGCGTCGCCGACCTGGTGGGTCTGCATGCCCGCCCCCACGGGCCGTTCCCGGACGACGAGCGCCGTGCCGGGCTCGCGCGGATGGCCCTCGCCGCCGATCTGGGCGTACTGCACGCCGTCGCGGGCGTCCACGCGCGGAACGCGCAGGCGCGGGAGCAGGTCGAGTGGTCGGCGCTGCACGCCGAGGAGGCGGGGCTGCTGGACCGCGAGCCGCTGGAGGCGCTGCGGCGCGGGTTGCGGGACGCGCTCGAAGGGCTCGGTCCGAACGCCGTCGAACGGTGCTGGGCGCAGGCGCGCGACGCGTGGGCCGACGGGCGTCTGACCACCGTCGAGGAGGCCGTGGCCGCGACCTGGCGGTGGCGGTCCGGGGACTTCCCCTCCCTGATCCAGCTCGTCGGCCCCTCGGGGAGCGGAAAGAGCACCTTCGTAGGAGGACTCACCGGCGTGGGGACGCGGATCTCGCTGGACGACCTGCGCGAGGAGCGCGGTGCGCGCGCCGACCAAGGAGCCAACGGGGACATCCTCCGGGACGGTCTCGACCGCCTCGACCGGGCGCTCGCGGCCGGTGGCACGGTCGTGTGGGACGCCACCTCGCTCAACCGGCGGCAGCGCTCGCTCGTGCAGGCGGTGGCGCGGCGGCGCGACGCGTTCGTCACGCACGCCGTGCTGCTCGTGGACGAGGCCGAACTGGTCAGGCGCAACGGGGTACGGCCGCACCCGGTGCCGGCCGAGGTGCTCGCGGGACAGCTGCGGCGGTTCGTACCGCCGTATCCGGGGGACGCGCACCGTACGTGGTACGTCGGGGCGACGGGCACCGTCGGGGACGCCGACGACATCGGGAGCGGGGGACCGTGATGCGCACCAGTGATCAGCTCTACCACCAGGTCCGCTGGGACCCGCGCTTCGATCCCGCGCGCTTCGTCCTCGGCGTCAGCCGGCGCGGTACGGTCCCCGGCCGGATTCCGCTGCCCGCGTTCGTGCCCGGGGGCGAGATCCCGTGGCACCGGGTGCTGTTCGTGGAGGCGGACGGCGAGGTGGTCTGGGACCGCGCGACCGGCGTCGACCGCATCGACGAGACGGACGCCGGGCGGGTGCGGCACGCGCGGCTGCTGCGGGCGCCGTTCTTCACGGCGTGCACGCCGTACGGGTACGAGGGCGGCGGGTGGGTGCCCACGGGTCCCGGCTCGGGCGCCGGTCCCGGCTCCGGCTCCGGCGTCGGTTCCGTACGCGCTCCCGCCTCGCTGCGCGTACTGACCTGGAACACCCTCTGGGACCGCTACGACAGCGACCGCGTCCACACCGCGGCCCGCCGGCCCCTGCTGCTCAAGGCTTTGCGGGAGTCGGAGGCCGACGTCGTCGCCCTCCAGGAGGTCGAGGCCGACCTGCTCGCGATGCTCCTGAACGCACCCTGGGTGCGGGCGAGTTACGTCATCGGCACCGACCCGGGCGGGCGCCACGTCGACGACACGGGTCTGCTGCTTCTCAGCCGCCTTCCGGTACGGGAGGCGGGACGGCACGTGCTCGGCCCCCACAAGGCGGTCACCGCGCTCACCGTCGAGACCGCCACCGGTCCGCTCGTCGTGGCCTGTACGCATCTGAGCAGCGACCACTCCACGGACGGCGCGGACCGGCGCCGCGCCGAACTGACCGCGCTCGCCGAGGGGTTGGGCGGTATCGACACGCGGGACGTGCTCCTGCTCGGTGACTTCAACGACGGCGCCGGCGGGCCCGGAGGCCCGGCCGCGGCGCTCGGGCTGCGGGACGCCTGGAGCGAGGTGTACGGCTCCGAGGACTCGACGCCCACGTTCGATCCGGTCACCAATCCGCTGGCGGCGGTGTCGTCGCTGTCGGGCCGCGCCGGGCGGCTGGACCGGGTGCTGCTGCGGGGGAGCGGTGTCGTGGCGGGGGCGGCGCTGCGCGGGGACACGCCGGACGCGCGGGGGCTGTACCCGTCCGACCACTTCGGGGTGGAGGCGGAGGTCGCCCTCGGGGCGTCCGCCACGTCCACGTCCACGTCGACGGCCACGTCCACTTTCACGTCCACGTCCACGGGCGCGCTGGACGCCGAGGCCACCGCTCGTACGGCCGTCGCGTGGATACCGCCTCGCGCACGGTGGGCTCCCATCGAGGCCGTCCGACGGGAGCACGACCCGCAGGTCGACCGCTGGCCGCCGCACGTGAACCTGCTCTTCGGCTTCGTACCGGAGTCCGACTTCGAGCGCGCGGCGCCGCTGCTCGCCGCTGCCGCCGCCGAGACCGCGCCCTTCACCGCGCGGCTGGGCGGGGTGCACACCTTCGGTCACCGTGAGGACGCCACGCTCTGGCTGGATCCGGCGGGGGACGGGGGCTCGGCGTGGGTGGAGCTGCGGGGCGCGCTGGAACACCGCTTCCCGCGCTGCGGCGGACGGCGCGCCGAGGGCTTCACACCGCATCTGACCCTGGGGCGCAGCCGGGACCCGCGGCGGGCGGCGGCGGGGATCGAGGCGCGGCTTGGCGAAGTGCCGGTCGGCGTCGGGGAGTTGGCGCTGCTGTCGCGGCGGGGCGACGAGCCGATGCGGGTACGGGCGACGGTCGCGCTCGGCACGGGCGCGATCACCTGGCTTCCGGAGGACGCACCGCCCGCGCGCCGGCCGGCCGGTGACGCCGACAGGACCGCGCGGCTCCTCGCCCGGACGCTGGCCGACGGCGTCGTACACGTCGTGGGCTCGCGCCGGATGGGGTGCGCCCCCGCCGGGGCGGACCTGGACCTGGTGGCGGCGCTGCCGGGCGCGGCGGTGGACGTGGACGGGACACGGCGGCGGGTGACCGCCGTGCTGCCGCCCGCATCTCCCGTACGGGAGGTGGTGGGCGCACGTGTGCCCGGACTCCGGTTCACGGTGGGCGAGTTGGGCGTGGACCTGGCGATCGTCGCGACGGGCGACATGCCCCCTTCCTCGGCGGTGGACCGACGCGACGAACTGGGCGAGGCGGCGGCGGTCGCGCTGAGCGCGGTGAGCGACGCGGCGGCCGTACGGGACGCCGTCGGCGACCGGCACGCGGCCTTCGCCGGGCTGGCGAGGGACGTGAAGACGTGGGCGGCGGCGCGCGGCCTGGACTCGGCGCCGTTCGGCGGGCTGCCCGGTCTGGCCTGGGCGGTGCTGTCGGCGCGCACGGTCATGGAGGCGGAGGACCTCTCGCCCGATGACCTGCTCGGGCAGTTCTTCGGCACGTGGGCGGCCTGGGACTGGCGTGACGTGGTCTCCCTGACTCCCGTACCGGATACGGGGGTCATCGCCCCGGTCACGGTCCTGACCCCGACCGCCCCGATCCGCAGCTGCACGGCCCAGGTCGGCCTCGGCCACCGCGACCTGCTGGTCACGGAGCTCTACCGCGCCTGGGAACTCCTGGAGTCGGCCGCCGCCCCCGCACTCGCCGCACCCCCGCCCCTCCACCGCCGCCACGCCGCCTGGGCGGTGGCCACGGTGTCCACGCGCCGCCCGGACACGCTGGGCCGCTTCCGTGGCCGCGTACGGGCGCTGCTCACGGCTCTCGAAGCGGCCGGGGTACGCGACGCCCACGCCTGGCCGCGCCCGTACGCGACGGAGCGCGACCGTGTCCGTTACGCGATCGGCCTGGGCGCGGATCCACCGGACGCCGCCGCGCTCGCGGCGATCGTGGAGCCGTGGGGCCGTGGTCTTCGGGACGTGGAGGTGACGTGGGCCCGGGGCGGCGACGTCCCCACGCTCCGCTGATCCGCGGCGTCCGGGTCGCGGAGGGCCGCGACCCGGTGGCTCGGTGACTTGGCGGCCCGGCGGCCCGGTGGGTCAGGGGGCGGGGGCCATGCCGGCCGGGGTGCGGGCGGTGAGGAGAAGGTCCTCGTAGGTGTGGTGGCCGCGCGTGGTGGTGCGGTGGTGGAGCAGTTCGGCCGCGCGCGCGGGCTCGCCCGCGTCCACGAGGGCGCGGGCGAGGGTGTCCTGGATGATCTCCCGTTCGACGCGCACCCCGCCGATTCGTTCGGCGTCCTCGCCCAGGCCGCTGAGCAGGTCCACCGCGACCCGTGCCCGGCCCGCGGTGATCTCGGCCAGCGCCCGTACCACCGGGGCCAGGACCTCCCGGTAGTCGGGACGTTCGTCGGCGGCGGCTCGCCGGGCCAGGATGTGCAGGTCCTCGGTGGCGGCCTCCACGGCCAGGGCGAGGGCCAGGTTGAAGGTGTGGAAGACCTCCGCCATCCCGCCCGGTGCGGCGAGCAGTTCCCGTACGTGGACGGGATCGCTCCGGCCGGCCGGTTCCTGACCCGCCAGCAGCAGGCGCCAGTTCGTGGCGGCGCGCATGCCGACATCCGTACGCGCCAGAGCGGTGTCCGCCCGTCGGCGCGTGTCCGCGAAGTCGCCGCAGGCGAGGGACTGGAGAGCCGCGTGCCAGTTCAGATGGCCCGCCTGTACGGCCCCGGGGTCCTCCCCGAGCCACTCGTCCAGGAAAGCCGTGGAGGCGTGTCCCGCTCCCAGCTCGTGCTCGGCGTGCGCGAGGGCGTGCGCCGCCACCCCCGAGCGGGGATACAGGCCCAGCGCGTGCCCGGCCAGTTCGTGCGCCTCCCGCACCCGGCCCTGCTCCGCCCTGGTCGAGGCCAGCCAGCTCTGCCATGGCCAGCTCTCGGGGCCCGCGACCGTCGCCTGCTGCTCGACCAGGGCGTCGCCCTGTCGGCGGTAGGCGGCGTCCTCGCTGTGGAAGAAGGCGCCCAGCATGAGGCCACCCAGCTCGTCGGCGGGCCAGCGGGTGAAGTGCCCGGTCAGGTGGTCGGAGGTGAGCCGGTACTGCCGGTGCGTATGCAGGAACACCCCGTACACCAGGCTCGCCTCCCGCTCACCGGCGGCCAGCGCGTCGCGGTGGGCGATCACCAGCTGTTCCTTCAGCACCGGCTCGGACCACCGGTCACCGGTGGCCAGCGCGAGCAGGGCCCGCGCCACGCCACAGCCCGGATCCGAGCCGACCCACCGGCGCAGCAGCGGCAGCGCCTGCCCGCTCAGGGACAGCAGCGCCTCCACCGCCGTCCCGCTCACGGCCGTCGGACCGGTCACACGCTGGCGGGGATGATGGCGGTGCAGATGATGCCGCTGTTGCCGCAGTGGTTCCGCGACAGGCTCAACGGCAGGGCGGTCTGGTTGCCGTTCGCGACCCCGCTTCCGCCCACCGTGGCACCTGCGGCCCCCGAACTGCCCTGAATGGCACAGGAGTTGCCGAAGACCGCGTTCCCGATCCCGACGATGTTCGCCTGAGCGGCCCCGGCCGGAAGCAACGCCGCCCCGGCCACCGCGCCCAGCACCGCGACCCGCGCCCCCACACGTCCGGCGCCCTCGCCCACGTACCGCACCTTCGTACCCATCGCGTTCCTCCTTCGCCCGGCACCGCGTCGGCGCCGGTAGAGACCACGCGGGCCGGACGGACCCGGACCGCAAACCCTCCAACGAGAGAACCGGGCTCCCGACACGTGGGCGGTCACGGGGCGGCGACGGCCCGGCGCTTCCCTGATCCACCGGGCCGCGGTTTCCCGGGGCCCGGTGGTCATGAGCCGTCCCGCGGCCGCCCCGGCCGGTCAGTGCGCGGCGGTGTCGGCGATCCGGCCGGCGTAGCGCTGAGTCCAGGTGGTGTCGGTGTCGACGGTGACGACCAGGTCGTAGTAGCCGTCCTGGGTGGGCCAGGTGACGACCTTCGACCCGCCGTGCTCGACCGTGACCCTCCGGGTGTGGCCGAGGTAGTCGTGAGCGGTGAGCGTGTAGCGCACCGGCTCCTTGCCGTCGTTGCGCAGCGTGACCTCCACGCGAGCCTCGTGCTCGGCGCCCTCGCCCTTGCGCAGGTCGACGTCGACGCGGGGGAGGCCACCCTTTCCGGCGGGGCGGACCTGGCCGGCGAAGGAGCGTACGAAGCCGTCGTTGGAGTAGATCGAGAAGGCGTACCTGCCGTCGGTGGCCTTCGTGTCCCAGGTGTACTCGCGCGGCGTGCGCGCGGTGACGGTGAACGGGGTGTTGGAGAACGGCCGGTACTTGTCGGGGAACACCTGGAAGCTCAGGGCCTTGCCCTTCGGGCCGCCGGACAGGGTCATCCTGGCGGTGACCGTTCCGGACCTGTGGTCCTCCGAGAGCGTCGCGTGCGGGTGGAAACCCAGCGGGCGCGGCGTCATGTGCCGGGCGGCGACCGATACGGACTGCTCGGCCAGCGGGTCGGTGAAGGTGGCCGGACCGGGCCGCGGGTGGGCGAAGTCGAGCGCGCTGGTCAGGTCACCGGCGATCGAGCGCCGCCACTCACTGATGTTGGGGGAGCGGAAGGGCTTGCCCAGGTGCTCCGCCCAGACCTCCAGGAACTTGATCGTCGAGGTGTGGTCGAAGACCTCCGAGGCGACGTGGCCGCCGCGGGACCACGGCGACACCAGCAGCATCGGTACCCGGGGACCGAGGCCGAGCGGGTAGTCACCGGCGTACTCGCGGGGCGTGCCCGCCTCGGGCCACGGCGGCAGGACGTGGTCGAACTTCCCGTCGTTCTCGTCGTAGTTGAGGATGAAGAGGGTGTGGTCCCAGATGTCGGGGTTGCTCTGCAGGATGTCGAGCACCCTGTTGACGTAGCGCTCGCCGTGCCTGGCGTCCGCGTCCGGGTGCTCGGACCAGCCGTACGGCGCGACGATCCAGGACACGGCGGGCAGCGGGTGCTCGGCGCCGGGCCGGCAGGCGTCCCGGAAGTTCTTGAGGACGGCGTCGAGGTTCTCCTCGGAGTCGTCGTTCGGGGAGGTCATGCCGGAGTAGTACGTGGCGTTGCCGCGCCAGATCAGCCCGGTGCCGGGCCGCAGCTTCGGGTCGTCGGGGCCGAGTCCCTCCGGGTCGAACCCCTTGAAGTACTTGAGCTCGTTGTCGCCGTAGTCGCCGACCCAGGTGCTGATGTAACCCTGGCGCCCGTCGCCGCTGTTGTCCGAGTACAGCCGCCAGTCGATGCCGACGTCCTGGAGCTGCTCGGCCACGGTGGTCCAGGAGCGGGAGTAGTTGGACTCGTCGGTGTTGCCGGTCTCGCTGTTGGCGGTACCGCTCCACAGGTACTTGCGGTTCGGGTCGGTCGGCCCGAACTCGGAGGAGAAGTTCTGGTCGGCGATCGTGTACTGGGCGGCGACCGAGTGGTAGAAGCCCATGTAGGCGTCGCTGTGGTGGTTCATGCAGCTGGCGCCGTTGTGCCGCACCCACTGGTCCCACGTGCGGTGGTCGACGTCGCCCCAGGCCCCGTGGTCGTTGCCCCAACTGCTGTCGTCGACCTGCGGGGTGACGACCGAGCCGTTGGCGTCCTTCTGCTGGAAGACGGTGGTGCCGTCCTGGAAGCGCAGCGCCTGCTTGTCGTTGAAGCCGCGGATGCCGGGGAACGTGCCGAAGTAGTGGTCGGTCGACCGGTTCTCCTGCATCAGGATCACGATGTGCTTGAGGTCGGCCATGGTGCCCTTGAAGCCGCGCGGCAGGTCACTGTCGTGGTCGTGGCCGTGCGGCGGCTTCTGCGCGGCGTACGCGCCACCGCCCGCCCCCGCGGCCGCGCCGAGCATCAGCGTCCCGGCGGTGACGCCGGTGCCCTGGATGAACCGCCGACGGGTGGTGCCGGGTTGTTCCGGGCCGGGGGCAGTTGGGATCGGATCGGGGGCCATGGGTGCTCCTTGCCTGGGCAAATTCGGTGGTCGCTACAACCACCTCATGCCACAGCCCGAACGCCAACACGGCATGAACACCGCCCGAGGGCTGACCACCGGCGCATCGACCCCCAGACGGCCAACAGCCAGGGCGTTCGCAAAGCCCGCACCAAGGCCAGACCGCGAAACGCGCTCGCCTCCACCGCCTGGGCGAGCTTCATCGCGTACGCGTCCGGGCGCCGAACCCGGCAGTCCGGTACCGGGCCCTTCCGGTCAACCGCCGGTCCTCACGGCATCCCCGGCATCTCGTCCCTCAGGTTGGGGCGGATCTGGGTGTGGAGTTCTGCCGTGTTCTCTTGGGGGTGGGGCGGGGGTGCGGGGGGAGGGGGTGGTTCGTCCGTCTCGCCCGTGATCGCGAGCGTGCAGTCCGTTTCCGTGGGGATTTCTCGGTAATCGACTACTTTGCGCATGATGCACCTCTGTATTCCAGTGTCCTCCTGTTCGGGGGACTCCGGCCACGCCCGTCCTGCGCTTCACGTCCACCCGAGGATTCGCCGCTCACCCCGTGGGGTACGCTCTCCGGCCGCGATTGGCCAGGGCTCCGGGCCTTGTGGCACACTGCTCAGGTTGCTCGGTTGAGTGCCGATGCTGCGCGCCTCCCGCCGGGAGGACCGGAAGCGAGTCCCACAGTACTCGTCGTCCCCATCTGCCCCTCAGGGCAGCGCTGGGGCGGACGTACGGGAATCTTCCGGGAAGTGTCAGCGGGGTACCGGCCAGGCACCCGGTGGGCGTTCTTCCCCGGTCTCGCGGTCGTCAGGGCCCGCACCCCCTCGCAGGGAATCCTTCGGGATTCGTACGTGAAGGGATTGCGACACGCCCGACCGCGTGGGTCGGAGAGAACGGTGCACAGCCCAACCGGGTCCAGAGCGTTTCGAGAGACAGGACTACTGAGTAGCCATGGCGGGACAGAAGATCCGCATCCGGCTCAAGGCCTACGACCACGAGGTCATCGACTCTTCGGCGAAGAAGATCGTCGAGACGGTGACTCGCACTGGTGCGTCGGTCGCGGGCCCGGTGCCGCTGCCCACTGAGAAGAACGTGTACTGCGTCATCAAGTCGCCGCACAAGTACAAGGACTCGCGCGAGCACTTCGAGATGCGCACGCACAAGCGCCTGATCGACATTCTCGACCCGACGCCCAAGACCGTTGACTCGTTGATGCGCCTGGACCTTCCGGCCGGCGTCGACATCGAGATCAAGCTCTGAGAGGCGCGGAAGAGATGGCAAAGCAGATCAAGGGTGTCCTGGGCGAGAAGCTCGGCATGACCCAGGTCTGGGACGAGAACAACCGTGTCGTCCCGGTGACCGTGGTCAAGGCCGGACCCTGCGTCGTTACCCAGGTCCGTACGAATGACTCCGACGGCTACGAGTCGGTCCAGATCGCCTTCGGCGAGATCGACCCGCGCAAGGTGAACAAGCCCCTCAAGGGCCACTTCGCCAAGGCCGACGTGACCCCCCGCCGCCACCTGGTGGAGCTCCGCACCTCCGACGCCGGCGAGTACACGCTCGGCCAGGAGGTCACCGCCGCCGTGTTCGAGTCCGGCGTCCGCGTGGACGTCACGGGCAAGAGCAAGGGCAAGGGCTTCGCCGGTGTCATGAAGCGTCACAACTTCAAGGGCCTCGGCGCCGGTCACGGAACCCAGCGCAAGCACCGCTCTCCCGGCTCCATCGGTGGCTGTGCCACCCCGGGCCGTGTGTTCAAGGGCCTCCGCATGGCGGGTCGCATGGGCAACGAGCGGGTCACCACCCAGAACCTGACCGTTCACGCCGTTGACGCGGAGAAGGGCCTGCTCCTCATCAAGGGCGCGGTCCCCGGTCCGAACGGCGGCCTCGTCCTGGTCCGCACCGCGGCGAAGGGGGCCTGAAGACATGAGCACCATCGACATCGTGTCGCCCTCGGGCGACAAGACCGGGACCGTTGAGCTCCCGGCCGAGATCTTCGACGCGAAGGTCAGCATTCCGCTGATCCACCAGGTCGTCGTCGCGCAGCTGGCCGCCGCCCGTCAGGGCACGCACAAGGTCAAGCGCCGTGGCGAGGTCCGTGGTGGTGGCAAGAAGCCCTACCGCCAGAAGGGCACCGGCCGCGCCCGTCAGGGTTCGACCCGTGCGCCGCAGTTCGCCGGCGGTGGCGTCGTACACGGCCCCACCCCGCGTGACTACTCGCAGCGGACCCCCAAGAAGATGAAGGTCGCCGCCCTGCGCGGAGCCCTCACCGACCGGGCCCGCAACGCTCGTGTCCACGTCGTCTCCGACGTGGTCGAGGGCGCGGCGTCCACCAAGGCCGCCAAGACCCTGCTCGGCAAGGTCAGTGAGCGCAAGCACGTGCTCCTGGTCGTCGAGCGGAGCGACGAGGCCGCGTGGCTCTCCGCGCGCAACCTCCCCGAGGTCCACCTGCTGGACCCGGGACAGCTCAACACGTACGACGTGCTTGTCTCCGACGACGTGGTCTTCACCAAGGCCGCCTTCGAGTCCTTCGTGTCCGGCGGGGCTGCGCGACAGACTGCCGAGACCGAGGGGAGCGAAGCCTGATGGCCGAGATCACCAGCAAGACCTTCACGGACCCGCGTGACGTTCTCGTCAAGCCCGTGGTGTCCGAGAAGAGCTACGCGCTGCTCGACGAGAACAAGTACACGTTCATCGTCGCGCCCGGCTCCAACAAGACCCAGATCAAGCAGGCCGTCGAGGCGGTCTTCTCGGTCAAGGTCACCGGGGTCAACACGATCAACCGGCAGGGCAAGCGCAAGCGCACCCGCACCGGTTTCGGCAAGCGCGCCGACACCAAGCGCGCCATCGTGACCCTCGCCGAGGGCGACCGTATCGACATCTTCGGCGGCCCGACTTCCTAGCGGAAGTCGGATCGTGTCGAAGTCCGGAATATTCCGAGGACTGAGAAATGGGTATCCGCAAGTACAAGCCGACGACCCCGGGCCGTCGTGGCTCCAGCGTCGCCGACTTTGTCGAGATCACGCGGTCCACGCCGGAGAAGTCGCTGGTCCGCCCTCTGCACAGCAAGGGCGGCCGTAACAACGCCGGTCGTGTGACCGTTCGCCACCAGGGCGGCGGCCACAAGCGCGCATTTCGCCTGATCGATTTTCGCCGTCACGACAAGGACGGCGTGCCGGCCAAGGTCGCGCACATCGAGTACGACCCGAACCGCACCGCGCGCATCGCGCTCCTGCACTACGCGGACGGCGAGAAGCGCTACATTCTCGCGCCGCGTGGTCTGACGCAGGGCAGCCGTGTCGAGAACGGCCCGTCCGCCGACATCAAGCCCGGCAACAACCTGGCGCTGCGCAACATCCCGGTCGGTACGACCATCCACGCCATCGAGCTGCGTCCCGGCGGCGGCGCGAAGTTCGCCCGCTCCGCGGGCACTTCGGTCCAGCTGCTGGCGAAGGAGGGCTCCATGGCCCACCTTCGTATGCCGTCCGGAGAGATCCGGCTGGTCGACGTCCGCTGCCGCGCCACCATCGGTGAGGTCGGCAACGCCGAGCAGTCGAACATCAACTGGGGCAAGGCCGGCCGTATGCGCTGGAAGGGCGTGCGCCCGACCGTCCGCGGTGTCGCGATGAACCCCGTCGACCACCCGCACGGTGGTGGTGAGGGCAAGACCTCCGGTGGTCGCCACCCGGTCAGCCCGTGGGGTCAGAAGGAAGGTCGTACGCGTTCGCCGAAGAAGGCGAGCAACAAGTACATCGTCCGCCGCCGCAAGACGAACAAGAAGCGCTAGGAGCGGGTTTTCAGATGCCGCGCAGTCTCAAGAAGGGGCCCTTCGTCGACGGCCACCTCATCAAGAAGGTGGATGTCCAGAACGAAGCTGGCACCAAGAACGTCATCAAGACCTGGTCCCGTCGCTCGATGATCGTCCCGGCAATGCTGGGCCACACCATCGCGGTGCACAACGGCAAGATCCATGTCCCGGTGTTCGTCACCGAGTCGATGGTCGGCCACAAGCTCGGCGAGTTCTCGCCGACTCGCACCTTCCGCGGCCACGTCAAGGACGACCGGAAGTCGAAGCGCCGCTAACCGCGGGGTGGAAACGACTATGACTTACACCGAAGGGACAACCATGGAAGCCAGGGCCCAGGCGCGGTACATCCGCGTCACGCCCATGAAGGCCCGCCGCGTGGTGGACCTCATCCGTGGCATGGACGCCACGGAGGCTCAGGCGGTCCTGCGTTTCGCCCCGCAGGCCGCGAGCGTGCCGGTCGGCAAGGTGCTGGACAGCGCCATTGCCAACGCCGCGCACAACTACGACCACTCCGACGCCACATCGCTGGTCATCAGCGAGGCGTACGTGGACGAGGGTCCGACCCTGAAGCGGTTCCGGCCGCGTGCCCAGGGCCGCGCCTACCGGATCCGTAAGCGGACCAGCCACATCACCGTGGTCGTCAGCAGCAAGGAAGGAACCCGGTAATGGGCCAGAAGGTTAACCCGCATGGGTTCCGGCTCGGTATCACCACGGACTTCAAGTCCCGCTGGTATGCCGACAAGCTGTACAAGGACTACGTCAAGGAAGACGTCGCCATTCGTCGCATGATGACGAAGGGGATGGAGCGTGCCGGTATCTCCAAGGTGGAGATCGAGCGCACCCGTGACCGCGTCCGCGTGGACATCCACACCGCACGTCCGGGCATCGTCATCGGCCGCCGCGGCGCCGAGGCCGACCGTATCCGCGGCGAGCTGGAGAAGCTGACCGGCAAGCAGGTCCAGCTGAACATCCTCGAGGTCAAGAACCCCGAGGTGGACGCTCAGCTGGTGGCCCAGGCCGTCGCCGAGCAGCTGTCCTCGCGTGTCTCCTTCCGTCGCGCCATGCGCAAGAGCATGCAGTCGACGATGAAGGCCGGCGCCAAGGGCATCAAGATCCAGTGCGGTGGCCGCCTCGGCGGCGCCGAGATGTCGCGCTCGGAGTTCTACCGCGAGGGCCGCGTGCCCCTGCACACGCTCCGCGCCAACGTCGACTACGGCTTCTTCGAGGCCAAGACGACCTTCGGCCGTATCGGTGTGAAGGTCTGGATCTACAAGGGCGACGTCAAGAACATCGCCGAGGTGCGCGCCGAGAACGCCGCGGCGCGCGCGGGCAACCGCCCGGCCCGTGGCGGCGGCAACGACCGTCCGGCCGGCCGCGGTGGCCGCGGTGGCGAGCGTGGCGGTCGCGGTGGCCGCAAGCCCCAGCAGGCTCCGGGCGCCGAGGCGCCCGAGTCGGCGAAGGCCGGTGCCACGGCTGCTCCGGCAGCGGAGGCCGCGCCCACTTCTACCGGCGGAACGGAGGCCTGACCGAAATGCTGATCCCCCGTAGGGTCAAGCACCGCAAGCAGCACCACCCGAAGCGCAGCGGAATGTCCAAGGGTGGCACGCAGGTTGCGTTCGGCGAGTACGGCATCCAGGCGCTGACCCCGGCATACGTGACGAACCGCCAGATCGAGGCGGCCCGTATCGCGATGACCCGCCACATCAAGCGTGGCGGCAAGGTCTGGATCAACATCTACCCGGACCGTCCGCTCACCAAGAAGCCCGCCGAGACCCGCATGGGTTCCGGTAAGGGTTCTCCCGAGTGGTGGATCGCGAACGTCAAGCCCGGCCGGGTGATGTTCGAGCTGTCCTACCCGAACGAGAAGGTTGCCAAGGAGGCGCTCACCCGCGCCGCCCACAAGCTTCCGATGAAGTGCCGCATCGTTCGGCGCGAGGCAGGTGAGTCGTGATGGCGGCCGTTACCAAGGCGTCCGAGCTGCGTGAACTGGGCAACGAGGAGCTTGTCGACAAGCTTCGCGAGGCCAAGGAAGAGCTGTTCAACCTCCGCTTCCAGGCGGCGACCGGTCAGCTCGAGAACCACGGCCGGCTGAAGCTGGTCCGGAAGGACATCGCGCGGATCTACACCCTGATGCGTGAGCGCGAGCTGGGCATCGAGACGGTGGAGAGCGCCTGATGACTGAGAGCAACGTGACCGAGACGACCCCCAAGAGCGAGCGCGGATTCCGCAAGACCCGTGAGGGTCTCGTCGTCAGCGACAAGATGGACAAGACCGTCGTCGTCGCTGTCGAGGACCGTGTGAAGCACGCCCTGTACGGCAAGGTCATCCGCCGTACGAACAAGCTCAAGGCGCACGACGAGCAGAACGCCGCCGGGATCGGCGACCGTGTCCTCCTCATGGAGACCCGGCCGCTGTCCGCGACGAAGCGCTGGCGCATCGTCGAGATCCTTGAGAAGGCCAAGTAACCCGAGGCCGAGCAATCCCTCCCAGGGCATTCTCTGGGAGTAGTTCCGCCAGGCTCGGCGGGGGCCGGCCGTAACAGGCCGGCCCCCGCCGGGAACCGGCAGACGATCAGGAGATAGACGTGATCCAGCAGGAGTCGCGACTGCGTGTCGCCGACAACACTGGTGCCAAGGAGATCCTTTGCATCCGTGTTCTCGGTGGCTCGGGTCGCCGCTACGCGGGTATCGGTGACGTCATCGTCGCCACCGTCAAGGACGCGATCCCCGGTGGCAACGTGAAGAAGGGTGACGTCATCAAGGCGGTCATCGTTCGCACCGTGAAGGAGCGCCGCCGCCAGGACGGCTCGTACATCCGCTTCGACGAGAACGCCGCCGTCATTCTGAAGAACGACGGCGACCCTCGTGGCACCCGTATCTTCGGCCCGGTGGGCCGTGAGCTGCGCGAGAAGAAGTTCATGAAGATCATCTCGCTCGCGCCGGAGGTGCTGTAAGCATGAAGATCAAGAAGGGCGACCTGGTTCAGGTCATCACCGGTAAGGACAAGGGCAAGCAGGGCAAGGTCATCGTGGCCTACCCCACGCAGAACCGTGTCCTCGTCGAGGGTGTCAACCGGGTCAAGAAGCACACCAAGGCCGGCCAGACCGCGCGTGGTTCGCAGACCGGCGGCATCGTGACGACCGAGGCCCCTGTCCACATCAGCAACGTTCAGCTGGTCGTGGAGAAGGACGGCAAGAAGGTCGTCACCCGCGTCGGGTACCGCTTTGACGACGAGGGCAACAAGATCCGCGTTGCCAAGCGGACCGGTGAGGACATCTGATGACGACCACAACCGCGCCGCGTCTGAAGCTGCGCTACCGCGAGGAGATCGCCGGCAAGCTGCGTGAGGAGTTCTCGTACGAGAACGTCATGCAGGTCCCCGGTCTCGTCAAGATCGTGGTCAACATGGGTGTGGGCGACGCCGCCCGCGACTCCAAGCTGATCGAGGGTGCCATCAAGGACCTCACCACGATCACCGGCCAGAAGCCGGCCGTGACCAAGGCCCGCAAGTCGATCGCGCAGTTCAAGCTGCGCGAGGGGCAGCCGATCGGCTGCCACGTCACCCTCCGCGGTGACCGCATGTGGGAGTTCCTGGACCGTACGCTGTCGCTCGCGCTGCCGCGTATCCGTGACTTCCGCGGCCTGTCGCCCAAGCAGTTCGACGGCCGTGGCAACTACACCTTCGGTCTCACGGAGCAGGTCATGTTCCACGAGATCGACCAGGACAAGATCGACCGGGTCCGGGGCATGGACATCACCGTGGTGACCACGGCGACCAACGACGACGAGGGTCGTGCCCTCCTTCGTCACCTCGGCTTCCCGTTCAAGGAGAACTGACCGTGGCGAAGAAGGCTCTGATCGCTAAGGCCGCCCGCAAGCCGAAGTTCGGCGTGCGCGGTTACACCCGCTGCCAGCGCTGCGGGCGTCCCCACTCCGTCTACCGCAAGTTCGGCCTCTGCCGTGTCTGCCTTCGTGAGATGGCACACCGCGGCGAGCTGCCGGGCGTCACCAAGAGCTCCTGGTAGTTCCTCCCCCGGGAGGAATCAACCAGAAGCTCTCGGTAAGCAACTGGTCGGCGGATGCCCTGCTTTCCATGCCGTAGGCTTGGGGGGTTGGGCGTCCGGCGCCCAAAACTTACTACGCCGTAGGTCCCCGCACCGCACCCGTCCCGCCGTCGAGCGGGGAGAGGGATGGCGCATACAGGAAACCCCGGCGAGAGAGGCCGAAGGCCAATTCATGACCATGACTGATCCCATCGCAGACATGCTCACGCGTCTGCGTAACGCGAACTCGGCGTATCACGACACCGTCGAGATGCCGCACAGCAAGATCAAGTCGCACATCGCGGAGATCCTCCAGCAGGAGGGCTTCATCACCGGCTGGAAGGTCGAGGACGCCGAGGTCGGCAAGAGCCTCACCCTCGAGCTGAAGTTCGGCCCGAACCGCGAGCGTTCGATCGCCGGCATCAAGCGCATCTCGAAGCCGGGTCTGCGCGTGTACGCCAAGTCCACCAATCTGCCCAAGGTGCTCGGCGGCCTGGGCGTGGCGATCATCTCCACGTCCCATGGTCTTCTGACGGGCCAGCAGGCAGGCAAGAAGGGCGTAGGTGGGGAAGTCCTCGCCTACGTCTGGTAGTCGGGAACGGAGGAAAAGCTCATGTCGCGAATCGGCAAGCTCCCCATCCAGGTTCCCACCGGTGTGGACGTCACCATCGACGGCCGTACGGTCGCGGTGAAGGGCCCCAAGGGTTCCCTCTCGCACACCGTGGCGGCGCCGATCGAGGTCACCAAGGGCGACGACGGCACTCTCAAGGTGCTGCGCCCGAACGACGAGCGTCAGAACAAGGCCCTGCACGGCCTGTCCCGCACGCTGGTGGCGAACATGATCACCGGTGTGACCCAGGGATACAGCAAGGCGCTCGAAATCAGCGGTGTCGGTTACCGCGTCCAGGCGAAGGGCTCCAACCTGGAGTTCGCGCTCGGATACAGCCACCCGATCACCGTCGAGGCCCCCGAGGGCATCACCTTCAAGGTCGAGTCCCCGACGAAGCTCAGTGTCGAGGGCATCGACAAGCAGAAGGTCGGCGAGGTCGCGGCGAACATCCGCAAGCTGCGGAAGCCCGACCCGTACAAGGCCAAGGGCGTCAAGTACGCGGGCGAGGTCATCCGCCGCAAGGTCGGAAAGGCGGGCAAGTAGCCATGGCATTCGGTGTAAAGATCGCCAAGGGCAAGGCCTACAAGGCCGCTGCCATCAAGCGCCGTCACATCCGCGTACGCAAGAAGGTCTCGGGCACGCAGGTCCGCCCCCGGCTCGTTGTGACGCGTTCCAACCGCCACATGGTGGCCCAGGTCATCGACGACATCGCGGGCCACACGCTCGCCTCGGCGTCGAGCCTGGACTCCTCGATCCGCGGTGGCGAAGGCGACAAGAGCGCCCAGGCACAGCAGGTGGGTGCCCTGGTCGCCGAGCGCGCCAAGGCCGCCGGTATCGAGGCCGTCGTGTTCGACCGTGGTGGCAACCAGTACGCCGGGCGGATTGCCGCTCTGGCTGACGCCGCCCGTGAAGCCGGGCTGAAGTTCTAAGCCCCGGTTCCGGAGCTAGCGGACGTAACAGAGAGAGGTAAATCCAATGGCTGGACCCCAGCGCCGCGGAAGCGGTGCCGGTGGCGGCGAGCGGCGGGACCGGAAGGGCCGTGACGGTGGCGCTGCCGCCGAGAAGACCGCGTACGTCGAGCGTGTCGTCGCGATCAACCGTGTCGCCAAGGTCGTGAAGGGTGGTCGTCGCTTCAGCTTCACCGCGCTGGTCGTGGTGGGCGACGGTGACGGCACCGTGGGTGTCGGTTACGGCAAGGCCAAGGAGGTGCCGGCCGCCATCGCCAAGGGTGTTGAGGAGGCCAAGAAGCACTTCTTCAAGGTCCCCCGTATCCAGGGCACCATCCCGCACCCGATCCAGGGTGAGAAGGCGGCGGGCGTCGTCCTGCTCAAGCCCGCGTCCCCCGGTACCGGCGTCATCGCCGGTGGCCCGGTGCGTGCGGTGCTCGAGTGCGCCGGCGTCCACGACATCCTGTCGAAGTCGCTCGGCTCGTCGAACCCGATCAACATCGTGCACGCGACCGTGGCGGCCCTCCAGGGTCTGCAGCGTCCCGAGGAGATCGCGGCCCGCCGCGGTCTGCCCCTCGAGGACGTCGCCCCCGCGGCTCTGCTTCGTGCGCGTGCGGGAGCGGGTGCGTGATGGCCCGTCTCAAGATCACGCAGACGAAGTCGTACATCGGCAGCAAGCAGAACCACCGCGAGACCCTTCGTTCGCTCGGCCTCAAGCGGGTCAACGATGTGGTTGTCAAGGAAGATCGTCCCGAGTTCCGCGGCATGGCCAACACCGTGCGGCACCTCGTGACGGTTGAGGAGGTCGACTGACATGGCGGAGCAGAAGCCGCTGAAGGTCCACAACCTCCGTCCTGCCCCCGGAGCCAAGACCGCCAAGACCCGTGTGGGCCGTGGCGAGGCGTCCAAGGGCAAGACCGCGGGTCGTGGCACCAAGGGCACCAAGGCCCGTTACCAGGTTCCGGAGCGCTTCGAGGGCGGGCAGATGCCCCTCCACATGCGTCTCCCGAAGCTCAAGGGCTTCAAGAACCCGTTCCGTACCGAGTACCAGGTGGTTAACCTGGACAAGCTGGCCGAGCTCTACCCGCAGGGTGGCGAGGTCACTGTGGCCGACCTGGTCGACAAGGGTGCGGTCCGCAAGAACAGCCTCGTCAAGGTCCTGGGCCAGGGCGAGATCTCCGTGGCACTGACGGTTTCGGTTGACGCCGCTTCCGGCTCCGCCAAGGAGAAGATTGCCGCCGCCGGCGGCTCCGTCACCGAACTCGTCTGAGACGTCTCGGACGAATTCGATGCGGTGAACGACCAACCGGGGGTGCCTCTCAAAAGGGGCATCCCCGGTTGGTCGTTCCTAGTGGAGCGGGTACGCCGGTAAGGTGGCGTGCACTGTTGCTGTATGAACCCGGGGGTCCGCCCCCGGACCCCGAGCCACGCGGACTCTCCGCCGGGGTGGTCGCGTGGCTTTTTGCCTGATATGTATCCGTCGATCCTCAAGACCGTCACCCTTGACGCGCGAGCGCGGGGGTCGCAGGAGGCACCGTGCTCACCGCGTTCGCCCGGGCGTTCAAGACGCCCGACCTGCGCAAGAAGCTGCTCTTCACGCTGTTCATCATCGTGCTGTACCGGTTCGGGGCGCACATCCCCGTCCCGGGCGTCAGCTACGAGAACGTACAGACGTGCGTCGACGCAGCCCAGAAGGGCAACAACAGCCTGTTCGGCTTGGTGAACATGTTCAGCGGCGGAGCGCTGCTGCAGATTACGATCTTCGCGCTCGGCATCATGCCGTACATCACGGCAAGCATCATCCTGCAGCTGCTGACCGTGGTCATCCCCCGACTCGAAGCCCTCAAGAAGGAAGGGCAGTCCGGCCAGGCCAAGATCACTCAGTACACCCGATACCTGACAGTCGCCCTCGCGGTGCTCCAGGGCACCGGTCTGGTGGCAACCGCACGCAGCGGCGCGCTCTTCAGCGGCTGCCCCGTGGCCTCGGAGATCGTTCCCGACCAGTCGATCTTCATCACCGTGACGATGGTCATCACGATGACCGCCGGTACCGCCGCCGTCATGTGGCTCGGTGAGATGATCACCGACAAGGGCATCGGCAACGGCATGTCCATCCTGATGTTCATCTCCATCGCCGCCGGCTTCCCCGGCGCGCTGTGGGCCATCAAGGAGAGCGGCAAGCTCGCTCAGGGCTGGATCGAGTTCGGCACGGTCATTCTGATCGGCTTCGTGATGGTGGGTCTCGTCGTCTTCGTCGAGCAGGCGCAGCGCCGGATCCCCGTGCAGTACGCGAAGCGGATGATCGGCCGCAGGTCCTACGGCGGTACGTCCACGTACATTCCGCTGAAGGTCAACCAGGCGGGTGTGATCCCCGTCATCTTCGCGTCGTCGCTGCTCTACATCCCGGCGCTGATCGCGCAGTTCTCCAGTTCGCAGTCGGGCTGGAAGACGTGGATCGAAGCCCACTTCATCAAGGGCGACCATCCGTACTACATCGCGACCTACTTCGTGCTGGTCGTGTTCTTCGCCTTCTTCTACGTGGCCATCACGTTCAACCCCGAAGAAGTCGCGGACAACATGAAGAAGTATGGTGGCTTCATCCCGGGCATCCGGGCCGGTCGACCTACTGCCGAGTATCTGAGTTACGTACTCAACCGGATCACTTGGCCGGGCTCGCTGTACCTGGGGTTGATCGCTCTCGTCCCAACGATGGCGTTGGCAGGCTTCGGCGGCGCGAACCAGAACTTCCCGTTCGGCGGGACAAGCATCCTGATCATCGTGGGTGTGGGTCTGGAGACCGTGAAGCAGATCGAGAGCCAGCTCCAGCAGCGTAATTACGAAGGGTTCCTCCGCTGATGCGAATCGTCCTCGTCGGACCGCCCGGTGCCGGCAAGGGAACGCAGGCTGCGTACCTCGCCAAGAACCTCTCCATTCCGCACATCTCCACCGGTGACCTTTTCCGCGCCAACATCAGCCAGGGCACCGACCTCGGCAATCAGGCGAAGGGCTACATGGACGCCGGGAACCTGGTTCCCGACGAGGTCACCATCGCGATGGCGCTGGATCGGATGGGTCAGCCGGACGCCGCGAACGGCTTCCTCCTGGACGGCTTTCCCCGGAACGTCTCGCAGGCCGAAGCGCTCGACAAGGCGCTGACGGCCGAGGGACTGCACCTGGACGCCGTGCTGGACCTGGAGGTCGACGAGGACGAGGTGGTCAAGCGGATCGCCGGTCGGCGCATCTGCCGCAACGACAGCTCGCACGTCTTCCACGTCACGTACAGCCCGCCGAAGGAGCAGGGCGTGTGTGACGAGTGCGGCGGCGAGCTGTACCAGCGGGACGACGACTCCGAGAAGACGGTCCGCACCCGGCTGGAGGTCTACCACACGCAGACCGAGCCGATCATCGACCATTACCGGGAGCAGGGCCTCGTGGTCACCATCTCCGCGCTGGGCAAGGTCGCCGAGGTGACCAAGCGCGCGATGGCGGCGCTCGAGGAGGGGGGCCGGGCCGCGTAGGGCCCGGTTCACCGCGAGGTACGGCGCGAAGCGGCACCGCACAGTACGGCACAGTGATACGGCCGGGGCGCCCCCAGGGGCACCGCGGCCGTACTGCTGTTCCGGGGACTACCGTGGGTGTCTCGGCGCGGACAGAGACAGCGTTTCATCGAACGAGTGAGGCAGGCCGCCGTCATGGTGGAGATCAAGACTCCCGAGCAGATCGCGAAGATGCGCGAGGCCGGGCTGGTCGTCGCCGCGATCCACGCGGCGACGGGCGAGGCCGCGGTGCCCGGGGCCACCACGAAGGACCTGGACGAGGTCGCGCGCAAGGTCCTCGCGGACCACGGCGCGAAGCCCAACTTCCTCGGCTACGGCGGGTTCCCCGCGACGATCTGCACCTCGGTCAACGAGGTGGTGGTGCACGGGATCCCGGACACCACGACCGTTCTGAAGGACGGCGACATCATCTCGATCGACGCCGGCGCGATCGTGGACGGCTGGCACGGTGACGCGGCCTTCACGGCCTTCGTGGGCGGCGGTCACGCTCCGGAGCTGATCGAGCTCTCCCGGGTGACCGAGGGGTCGATGTGGGCGGGGATCGCCGCGATGAGGCTCGGCGCCCGGCTGGTCGACGTGTCCCGGGCGATCGAGACGTACATCCGCCGCCAGCCGAAGCCCGGCGGCGGCAAGTACGGCATCGTCGAGGACTACGGCGGGCACGGCATCGGCACCCAGATGCATATGGACCCGCATCTGCTGAACTACGTCTCGCGGAAGCGCGGCAAGGGCCCGAAGCTGATCCCCGGCTTCTGTCTGGCGATCGAGCCGATGGTGTCGCTCGGCACGCCGCGGACCGAGGTCCTGGCCGACGAGTGGACGGTCATCACGACCGACGGCACATGGTCCTCGCACTGGGAGCACTCGGTGGCCCTCACGGAGGACGGCCCGCTGGTCCTGACGGCGGTGGACGGCGGCAGGGCGAAGCTGGCGGAGCTGGGCGTCACGGCGGCGCCGGACCCGCTGGCCTGACGGCCCGGCCCGGCGCCGGGGCGGGGTACGGGGAGAACCTGCTCCGGGGGTTGCGCCGTACGGGTGTGGGCGGGGGTCCTAGGATTGACGATCTCCCGGGGTGGGCAAACTCAACGATTCGTGTTTTCGAGAGCCCTGCCGTAGACTGACGCGTCGGCTCTGGTGTACCCGTGTGTCCGCATACGGGGGTCCAGAATCGATCAAGGTAGCCGATTCGAAGGGCGAAGCGTGGCCAAGAAGCAAGGTGCCATCGAAATTGAGGGCACCGTGATCGAGTCCCTCCCGAACGCCATGTTCAAGGTGGAGCTCCAGAACGGTCACAAGGTCCTCGCGCACATCAGCGGCAAGATGCGGATGCACTACATCCGTATCCTCCCCGATGACCGGGTAGTGGTGGAGCTGTCTCCCTACGACCTGACGCGTGGCCGGATCGTCTACCGATACAAGTAGATCTTGCCTCACCCCTCTCCCGGGGTGCCGGCACTGACCCGGAGAACCTCACACCATGAAGGTCAAGCCGAGCGTCAAGAAGATCTGCGACAAGTGCAAGGTGATCCGCCGCCACGGTCGGGTCATGGTCATCTGTGACAACCTGCGCCACAAGCAGCGCCAGGGCTGAAGCACGACCCCCCTGCATCTCGCAGTACTTCGCGCGACGCGAGCGAACAAACGTATATACGCAGTGTCCGACGCCATCCGCACCAGCTGATGGCGCCGACACCTCCGGCGGAGGCCGGGGACCCGGAGAGAGCGCAACAGTCCGGGAGAGTCACTGCGGAAGACCTCCGAAATCACTCAGGAGCCATGAATGGCACGCCTCGCAGGCGTTGACCTCCCGCGCGAAAAGCGCGTCGAGGTCGCCCTCACCTATGTCTTCGGCATCGGGCGCACCCGGTCCAAGGAGGCTCTCGCCGCCACTGGCGTCGACCCCAACGTCCGTGTCCGCGACCTTGCCGAGGAAGACCTCGTCAAGCTGCGCGAGTACGTGGACAACAACCTCAAGACCGAGGGTGACCTCCGTCGCGAGATCCAGGCCGACATCCGCCGCAAGGTCGAGATCGGCTGCTACCAGGGTCTGCGTCACCGCCGCGGCCTCCCGGTCCACGGCCAGCGCACGAGCACGAACGCCCGTACCCGCAAGGGTCCGCGTCGCGCCATCGCCGGCAAGAAGAAGCCGGGCAAGAAGTAGTCCTCAGCGGACGCTCATCAGCGGTCTTCGCTGTAGGACCGACCACCTCCCGTAGGAGTAATAGATGCCCCCCAAGGGTCGTCAGGGCGCTGCCAAGAAGGTGCGCCGCAAGGAAAAGAAGAACGTCGCTCATGGGCACGCCCACATCAAGAGCACGTTCAACAACACCATCGTCTCCATCACCGACCCCTCGGGCAACGTGATCTCCTGGGCCTCCGCCGGCCACGTCGGCTTCAAGGGCTCGCGCAAGTCCACCCCCTTCGCCGCGCAGATGGCCGCCGAGTCGGCCGCCCGCCGGGCGCAGGAGCACGGCATGCGCAAGGTCGACGTCTTCGTCAAGGGTCCCGGCTCCGGCCGTGAGACCGCGATCCGCTCGCTCCAGGCCACCGGCCTGGAGGTGGGCTCGATCCAGGACGTCACCCCCACCCCGCACAACGGCTGCCGCCCCCCGAAGCGCCGCCGCGTCTGATCCTCTGTACCCCCTGAGGGTATGGATCGCGGGCGGTACGGGGCCTTCGCCCCGTGCCGCCCGTACCCTTGTTCTGTTGGCATCAAATAGCGGGTGCCAAGACTGGAGGCATTTCCATGCTTATCGCTCAGCGTCCGTCGCTGACCGAAGAGGTCGTCGACGAATACCGTTCGCGGTTCGTGATCGAGCCGCTGGAGCCGGGTTTCGGCTACACGCTCGGTAACTCTCTGCGCCGTACGCTCCTCTCCTCGATCCCCGGTGCCGCTGTCACCAGCATCCGGATCGACGGGGTCCTGCACGAGTTCACCACCGTGCCGGGCGTCAAGGAGGACGTCACCGACCTCATCCTCAACATCAAGCAGCTGGTCGTCTCCTCGGAGCACGACGAGCCGGTCGTGATGTACCTGCGCAAGCAGGGCCCCGGCCTGGTCACCGCCGCCGACATCGCGCCCCCGGCCGGTGTCGAGGTCCACAACCCGGACCTCGTCCTCGCGACGCTGAACGGCAAGGGCAAGCTGGAGATGGAGCTGACCGTCGAGCGCGGTCGCGGCTACGTCTCCGCCGTCCAGAACAAGCAGGTGGGCCAGGAGATCGGCCGGATCCCGGTCGACTCCATCTACTCGCCGGTGCTCAAGGTCACGTACAAGGTCGAGGCGACCCGTGTCGAGCAGCGCACCGACTTCGACAAGCTGATCGTCGACGTCGAGACCAAGCAGGCCATGCGCCCCCGCGACGCCATGGCGTCCGCCGGCAAGACGCTGGTCGAGCTGTTCGGTCTGGCGCGCGAGCTCAACATCGACGCCGAGGGCATCGACATGGGCCCCTCGCCGACGGACGCGGCGCTCGCCGCCGATCTCGCCCTGCCGATCGAGGAGCTGGAGCTCACCGTTCGGTCGTACAACTGCCTCAAGCGTGAGGGCATCCACTCCGTGGGTGAGCTCGTCGCGCGGTCCGAGGCGGACCTGCTCGACATCCGTAACTTCGGCGCCAAGTCGATCGACGAGGTCAAGGCGAAGCTGGCCGGCATGGGCCTGGCCCTCAAGGACAGCCCGCCCGGATTCGACCCGACCGCCGCCGCCGACGCGTTCGGCGCGGACGACGACGCGGACGCCGGGTTCGTGGAGACCGAGCAGTACTGAGAACCTTTCCGCGGACATCCGTCCGCGGGGAACTGACACCGGTACCTGATACGGCCGGTGCAGAGTCGAAGGGGTAACACCATGCCGAAGCCCGCCAAGGGCGCCCGTCTGGGCGGCAGCGCCGCGCACGAGCGGCTGCTTCTCGCGAACCTCGCGAAGGCGCTGTTCGAGCACGGCAAGATCACGACGACCGAGGCCAAGGCCCGCCGCCTGCGTCCGGTCGCCGAGCGTCTGGTCACCAAGGCGAAGAAGGGCGACATCCACAACCGTCGCCTCGTTCTCCAGACGATCACGGACAAGAGCATCGTGCACACGCTCTTCACCGAGATCGCTCCGCGGTACGAGAACCGCCCCGGTGGCTACACCCGCATCACCAAGATCGGTCCCCGTCGTGGCGACAACGCCCCGATGGCGGTCATCGAGCTGGTCGAGGCCCTGACCGTGGCGCAGAAGGCCACCGGTGAGGCCGAGGCCGCCACGAAGCGCGCCGTCAAGGAAGACGCCCTCAAGAAGGAGGCGGCCCCCACGGAGGACGCCCCCGTCGAGGACGCCAAGGCCGGCGAGACCGAGGCCGTCGAGACCGAGGCCAAGGACGAGTCCAAGGACGCCTGAGCGTCCGTACGACTGTCCGGCCGACGGACGGGCCCGCTCCCTCACGGGGGCGGGCCCGTTCCGTTTCGAGGGGCTTTCGAGAGGCTTTGGGAAGGAGCCGCGGGTGAGTGAGGACATCGAGGGGGCGGCGCCCGGGTTCGTACGGGTGCGGCTCGACCTGAGTTACGACGGGAAGGACTTCTCCGGCTGGGCGCGGCAGGCCACCCGGCGGACCGTCCAGGGGGACATCGAGGACGCGCTGAGGATCGTGACACGGTCCGCGCGGGCCTACGAGCTCACCGTCGCCGGACGGACGGACGCGGGCGTCCACGCGCGCGGCCAGGTCGCCCACGTCGACCTGCCCGTCGAGCTGTGGGCCGAGCACCGCGAGAGGCTGCTGAGGCGCCTCGCGGGGCGGCTGGCACACGATGTGAGGGTGTGGCGGGCCGAGGAGGCCCCCTCGGGCTTCAACGCCCGTTTCTCGGCGATCTGGCGGCGCTACGCCTACCGCGTCACCGACGATCCCGGTGGCGTCGACCCGCTGCTGCGCGGCCATGTGCTGTGGCACGACTGGCCGTTGGACGTGGAGGCGATGAACGCCGCGTCGGCGGGGCTGGTCGGGGAGCACGACTTCGCGGCGTACTGCAAGAGGCGCGAGGGCGCGACGACGATCCGTACGCTCCAGCGGCTGGAGTGGGAGCGGGACGCGCACGGGGTCGTCACCGCGACCGTGCGCGCCGACGCCTTCTGCCACAACATGGTGCGCTCGCTGGTGGGCGCGCTGCTGTTCGTCGGCGACGGGCACCGGCCCGTGGAGTGGCCGGCGAAGGTGCTGGCCGCCGGGGTGCGGGACTCGGCCGTCCATGTGGTGCGGCCGCACGGACTCACCCTGGAGGAGGTCGGCTACCCGGCCGACGACCAGCTCGCCGCCCGGGGCCGGCTGGCCCGCAACAGACGGACCCTGCCGGCCGCCGGGGGGACACCCTCCGAGTCACTGGTCGACGGGTGCCGTGGCTGCGGCTGACGCCTGCGTCTCACCGCGCTTGCGGATCTGGAGGAAGGTGAACTCGGCGACGTCGTCGCCGGTGGTGTAGACGGGCTTGTCGGTCTTCACGACGTCCTTGCCGTTGGTGAAGCCGCCGACGGTGAAGTACACGTAACGGCCCACCGAGTTGGTGGTCCTGCGGCAGATGGTGCCGCCCCGGCAGAACGTCGGGACACCCGACCCGGAGAGCGAGGCCAGACCGCCGCGCGCCTCCTTCTTCGCCTTCAGCGCCTGCGTCTCGGTGGAGAAGACGGCGACGCCGACGGTCACGGCCGTGCCGTCGCGCGTGTACGTGGCGCGGATGACCTGGTCGCAGGTGTTGGAGGCGAGGATCGAGCCGAGGTCGCCCTGGGTCGCGCCCGCGCAGTTCGTGGTGCGGTTCGTCGGGCCCTTCTTGTACTCGCGGTCCCCCATCGTCAGCGTGGAGCCGGGGAACAGCGTGTCGGCGCCCAGCGGGGCCGTGTCCTTGTCCTCCGTGGAGATGAAGTCCTTCGGGTCCGGCGGCGGCAGCGGCACGGCCTCCGAGAAGGACGGTTCGGGCTCGGCGCTCTCGCTGGGCAGGTCGGGCGGCGCGGGCAGGTCGCTCGCGTTCTTGTCGCTCGCCCGGTCACCGCTGTCGCCGTTCGTGGACACGACCGCCGTCGCGACGATCGCCGCGACGGCGGCGGTCGCGAGCGCGCCGCCGCCTATCAGCATCCACCGCCTGCGCCGGGCCCGCTGCGCCGACGCGTCGGCGAGCGCGGCCCAGTCCGGTGTCTGCCCCTGGGGGTCACGCGATCCGTACGGCCCTTGTGGGTCGGACCCGTAGGGTCCCCCTTGACCAAAGCTCATGGCGGGAGTTTAGCGCCGGACCGGACCGCACCCGATGCGGAATTCGGTTGGAGAGCGGGCCGTGGGCCGTGACAATGCGGAGCATGGGACATCTGGAGGCCGCACACCTGGAGTACTACCTACCGGACGGACGGGTGCTCCTCGCCGATGCCTCGTTCCGGGTGGGTGAGGGCGCCGTCGTCGCGCTCGTGGGAGCCAACGGCGCGGGCAAGACGACACTGCTGCGGCTGATGGCGGGGGACCTCCAGCCGCACGGCGGGACGGTCACCGTCTCCGGCGGCCTCGGCGTGATGGAGCAGTTCGTCGGCTCCGTACGGGACGAGCGCACCGTCCGCGACCTGCTGGTCGCCGTCGCCCAGCCGCGGATCAGGGAAGCGGCGCGGGCCGTGGACACCGCGGAGAACGCGATCATGGAGCGGGACGACGAGGCCGCGCAGATGAGCTACGCGCAGGCGCTCAGCGACTGGGCGGAGGCGCGGGGGTACGAGGCCGAGACCCTCTGGGACACCTGTACGGTCGCGGCGCTCGGCGTCCCGTACGAGAAGGCCCAGTGGCGCGCGCTGAAGACGCTGAGCGGCGGCGAGCAGAAGCGGCTGGTGCTGGAGGCGCTGCTGCGCGGGCCCGACGAGGTCCTGCTGCTCGACGAGCCGGACAACTACCTGGACGTACCGGGCAAGCGGTGGCTGGAGCAGCGGCTGAAGGAGACCTCCAAGACCGTGCTCTTCGTCTCCCACGACCGGGAGCTGCTGGCGCGCAGCGCCCAGCGGATCGTGAGCGTGGAGCCGGGCCCGGCCGGGTCGGACGTCTGGGTGCACGGCGACGGCTTCGGTACGTACCACGCGGCCCGCAAGGAGCGGTTCGCGCGCTTCGAGGAGCTGCGCCGGCGCTGGGACGAGCAGCACGTCCAGCTCAAGGAGCTGGTCAGGGCGCTCGGGCAGAAGGCCAAGTTCAACGACGGCATGTCCTCCCGCTACCGGGCGGCCCAGACGCGGCTGCGCAAGTTCGAGGACGCCGGCCCGCCGCAGGAGCCGCCGCGCGAGCAGGACATCCGGATGCGGCTGAAGGGCGGCCGGACCGGGGTGCGGGCGGTGACCTGCGAGAACCTGGAGCTGACCGGGCTGATGAAGCCGTTCTCGCTGGAGATCTTCTACGGCGAGCGGGTCGCGGTCCTGGGGTCGAACGGCTCCGGCAAGTCGCACTTCCTGCGGCTGCTCGCGGGCGATCCGTCGGTCGCGCACACGGGGAAGTGGAAGCTGGGCGCGCGCGTGCTGCCCGGCCACTTCGCGCAGACGCACGCGCATCCGGAGCTGCTGGGGCGCAGCCTGGTCGACATCCTGTGGACCGAGCACGCCAAGGACCGGGGCGCCGCGATGAGCGTGCTGCGGCGCTACGAGCTGGAGCGGCAGGGGGACCAGCCGTTCGACAAGCTGTCGGGCGGGCAGCAGGCGCGGTTCCAGATCCTGCTGCTGGAGCTGGGCGGCACCACGGCGCTGCTGCTGGACGAGCCGACGGACAACCTGGACCTGGAGTCCGCCGAGGCGCTCCAGGACGGGCTGGAGGCGTACGAGGGGACGGTGCTGGCGGTCACGCACGACCGGTGGTTCGCCAAGTCCTTCGACCGGTACCTGGTCTTCGGCTCGGACGGGGTGGTGCGGGAGACGGCGGAGCCGGTGTGGGACGAGCGGCGGGTGGAGCGGGCGCGGTAGGCGCGGCCTCGTTTTGACCCGTACGGCGCACCCTGGGTATCCTTCTGGTTCGTTATGCGTATTGGCTTGTTCATTCTCACGTGAGAGGCCCTTACGCCGGTCCACCGGGCCGATGATCCAGCGGCAGGCACGGGTTGCGTCCCCGTACGTCTGCCAGGGCTGTCGTGATCGTCCGGGTGGCCTTGTCAGGACCCACTCACTGAAGAAGCGAAGGCTACGACCGTGCGTACGTACAGCCCCAAGCCCGGCGATGTCACGCGCCAGTGGCACATCATCGACGCGCAGGACATCGTCCTGGGCCGTCTGGCGACTACGGCAGCGAACCTCCTCCGGGGCAAGCACAAGCCGACCTACGCCCCTCACATGGACATGGGCGACTTCGTCGTCATCATCAACGCCGAGAAGGTCCACCTCTCCGGCAACAAGAAGACCCAGAAGATGGCGTACCGCCACTCCGGCTACCCGGGTGGTCTGCGTTCCGTCCGCTACGACGAGCTGCTCGCGAAGAGCCCCGAGAAGGCTGTGGAAAAGGCCATCAAGGGCATGATCCCCAAGAACACCCTGGGCCGTCAGATGCTCTCGAAGCTGAAGGTGTACGCGGGCGACCAGCACCCGCACGCCGCCCAGCAGCCGGTCCCGTTCGAGATCACCCAGGTCGCGCAGTAATCCCGGCCACCGCCTAAGACGAAAAGAAATCTGAGGAACATCGTGGCCGAGACCACCGCAGAGACCCCCGTCGACGCCCCCGAGGGCGAGGAGACCTTCGCCGAGGTGACGACTTTCGAGTCGGAGACCCCCGTCGAGGGCGAGTACACCTCCGAGTCGCTGGCTTCCCGTTTCGGCGACCCCCAGCCGGCCGCCGGCCTGGGCCGTCGTAAGAACGCCATCGCCCGCGTCCGGATCGTTCCGGGCACCGGCAAGTGGAAGATCAACGGGCGCACGCTCGAGGACTACTTCCCGAACAAGGTCCACCAGCAGGCTGTCAACGAGCCCTTCAAGGTGCTCGAACTCGACAACCGCTACGACGTCATCGCCCGTATCTCGGGTGGCGGCGTCTCCGGCCAGGCCGGCGCGCTGCGCCTCGGTGTGGCCCGCTCGCTCAACGAGGCGGACGTGGACAACAACCGCGCCCCGCTGAAGAAGGCCGGCTTCCTGAGCCGTGACGACCGCGCGGTCGAGCGCAAGAAGGCCGGTCTCAAGAAGGCCCGCAAGGCGCCGCAGTACAGCAAGCGCTAAACCGCTCGCTCGGCCTTACCACGCCATGGCCCTTACGGCCTCACGGCGTATGTATGGCATATGTTCGCCCCGGCGGCACTCCGTGCTGCCGGGGCGTTCGTTTTCCGAGCTTCCCGATCCCCTGGATGATCCGCCGGGCAATCCCCGTGTTCTCCTTGGATCTTGGCGGAGCTCTTCGGGGCAATTTCTGAGCATTTTTCGGAGGGACAGCTGTGGGACGACTCTTCGGCACGGACGGCGTGCGCGGTATCGCCAACGCGGATCTGACGGCGGAGCTGACGCTCGGCCTCTCGGTCGCGGCGGCACACGTTCTCGCCGAGGCGGGCACGTTCGAGGGCCATCGGGCGACGGCGGTGGTGGGGCGCGATCCGCGTGCCTCGGGTGAGTTCCTGGAGGCCGCCGTGGTGGCGGGTCTCGCGAGCGCGGGCGTGGACGTCCTGCGCGTCGGTGTGCTGCCCACCCCCGCGGTGGCGTATCTCACCGGTGCGCTGGGCGCCGACCTCGGCGTGATGCTCTCCGCGAGCCACAACGCCATGCCGGACAACGGCATCAAGTTCTTCGCGCGCGGCGGTCACAAGCTGGCCGACGAGCTGGAGGACCGGATCGAGAGCGCGTACCTGGAGAACACGGTGCACCGCACGGGTGCCCCGTGGGAGCGGCCGACCGGCGCGGGCGTGGGCCGGGTCCGTACCTACGACGAGGGCTTCGACCAGTACGTCGCGCATCTCATCGGCGTCCTGCCGAACCGGCTCGACGGGCTCAGGATCGTCCTGGACGAGGCGCACGGCGCCGCCTCCCGCGTGTCGCCGGAGGCGTTCGCGCGCGCCGGCGCGGAGATCGTCACGATCGGCGCGGAGCCGGACGGCCTGAACATCAACGACGGCTGCGGCTCCACCCACCTGGACCTGCTGAAGGCCGCGGTCGTCGAGCACGGCGCCGACCTCGGCATCGCGCACGACGGCGACGCGGACCGCTGCCTCGCGGTGGACGCGGCGGGCGAGGAGGTCGACGGCGACCAGATCCTCGCCGTGCTGGCCCTCGCGATGCGGGAGGCCGGGACGCTGCGTGAGAACGCGGTCGTCGGGACGGTGATGTCCAACCTCGGCTTCAAGCTGGCGATGGAGCGCGAGGGCATCACCCTCGTACAGACGGCGGTCGGTGACCGCTACGTACTGGAGTCGATGAAGGAGCACGGTTACGCGCTCGGCGGCGAGCAGTCCGGGCACGTCATCGTCCTCGACCACGCCACGACCGGCGACGGCACGCTGACCGGTCTGATGCTGGCGGCGCGGGTGGCGAGCACGGGCCGTTCGCTCGCCGATCTGGCCGGGGTGATGCGGCGGCTGCCGCAGGTCCTGGTCAATGTGCCGGACGTGGACAAGTCGCGCGTCACGACGTCGGCCGAGCTGGCGACGGCGGTGTCGGAGGCCGAGGCCCAGCTCGGGTCCACGGGCCGGGTGCTGCTGCGGCCCTCGGGTACGGAGCCGCTGGTACGGGTGATGGTGGAGGCCGCCGACATCGAGCAGGCGCGCGCGGTGGCCGGGCGGCTGGCGGACGTGGTGAAGTCGGCGCTGGGATAGGGGAGTCGGGCGCCGGCCGGGGGACCGTTGCCCCTTCCGGCGGGAGGTCAGTGCCTCGCGGGCACCGGCTTCCCGCGGCCCGTGCTCCACAGGGCCTTCTGGACGAGCAGGGTGAGCGTCCCGGCCGCGACGATGCCGCCGAGGTTGATCAGGAGCTGGCCGGTGGAGCCCGACACCTGGTCCAGATCGCCGTAGCCGAGGGCGACGGCGGCGTTCGCGGCGGCGGGGACCGTGGTCACCGAGATGGCGACGCCGACCAGCAGGCCGGACTTGGCGGAGGTCAGCGAGAGCATGCCGGCCACGCCGGCGAGCACCGCGACCACCAGGGAGAACAGGTCCGGGTTGAAGATGAAGGCCGTGTTCGGGCGGTCCGCCTTGAGCATGGACTCGTGGAAGAGGCCGAAGGCGTTCATCAGCAGGCTGAAGCCGGTCGTCAGCACCATCGCGGCGGCGAACCCCGCCAGCAGCGCGACCAGTGAGCGCAGGGCGAGCCGCGCGGAGCGCCGTACCACCGCCGTACAGAGTCCGGCGAGCGGCCCGAACTCGGGCCCCACGGCCATCGCCCCGACGATCAGGATCGCGTTGTCCAGCACCACACCGCAGGCGGCGATCATCGTCGCGAGGCTGAGGAACGCGAGATAGGTGACCGAGAGGGTGGACTCCTCGTGGGTCGCGTCGGCCAGCTGGTCCCACAGCACGGCGTCGGCGCCCTCACCGGGGGCGTCCTCCTCGGCCCTGTCGGCGGACCGGGAGAGGGACAGCCCGATGTCGTCGGCGGCGATGGATCCGCCCTCGTCGACGCCGAGTTCACGCAGCTCGGCGATGAGGCCGTCGCCCGCCTCACGCGCGACGTCGCAGAGCACGAGATCGCCCGCCGGATCGCGGGCGGCGCCCGGGAGGACCACCAGATGGGTGGTGCCGACGGTCCGCTCCACGGTGCTCACGACGCGGTCGGTCAGCTCGGCGGGGACGATCAGGCGCAGATGCAGCACGACGGCTCTCAGACGCTCGCTCGGAGTCTTCAGAGTTTACGGAGGGACAGCCGGCTCACCTTGTGGTCGGCGCCCTTCCGGAGGACCAGGGTGGCACGGCTGCGGGTGGGCGCGACATTCTCCAGCAGATTGAGCCGGTTGACGGTGCGCCAGGTGGTGCGCGCGTAGTCCAGGGCCTCCTCCTCGGAGACCTGGGTGTACGTGCGGAAGTAGGAGGACGGATTCTGGAAGGCCGTCTGGCGCAGCTCGCGGAACCGGTTCAGATACCAGCTCTCGATGTCCTCGGCGCGCGCGTCGACGTACACGCTGAAGTCGAAGAAGTCGGCGAGACCGACGCGGGTCCGGCCGTCCTGGCCGGGGAGGGCGGGCTGGAGGACGTTGAGCCCCTCGACGATGAGGATGTCGGGGCGCCGTACGACCAGCTTCTCGTCCGGCACGATGTCGTACTTCAGATGGGAGTAGACGGGCGCGGTCACCTCGTCCTTGCCGGCCTTGATGTCGGCGACGAAGCGGGTCAGGGCCCGGCGGTCGTAGGACTCCGGGAAGCCTTTACGGGACATCAGACCGCGCGCCCGGAGCTCCTTCATGGGGAGCAGGAACCCGTCGGTGGTCACGCGCTCCACGCGCGGGTGCTCGGGCCAGCGGGCGAGCAGCGCCTGGAGGAGCCGGGCGACGGTCGACTTGCCGACGGCCACGCTTCCGGCGACTCCTATGACGAAGGGTGTGCCGCGCTGGGCGCCGTGGCCGTTGCCCGCGTCCCGGAGGAAGGTGTTGAGTGCGCCGCGGAGCTGTCCGGTCGCCCGCACGTAGAGGTTGAGCAGCCGGGAGAGCGGCAGATAGACGTCCCGCACCTCGTCGAGATCGATGACGTCGCCGAGCCCCCGGAGCCGCTCGACCTCATCGGCGGTGAGCGGCAGCGGGGTCTTGTCGCGCAGCGCGCTCCACTCGGCGCGGCTGAGGTCGACGAAGGGGGTCGGCCCGTGCTCGGCCCGGCGGCTGACGCTTCGTGACGGCGAAGACGGAGTGATCACCTGGTCATTGTCGGGGGTGGGGGACGGTTGTGGGGGGTGGGGTGGGTCACGTGGGGTCGGGTGCGGCGGTCGGCCGGTCGGCCGGGAGCCGCGGGCGGGGTCGTCAGCCCTTCGCGAGGCGCCGCCGGCGGCGCCACGCCCCCGCCATCTGCCCCCCGATGTAGCACACCGCGATCGTCGACAGTGACGCCCGGAGCCAGCCGATGTCCGGGGACCACCAGGCGTAGGCCGTCACCGGGGTGAACAGCAGCAGTGCCGCTGTGCGCAGGATCCACCAGCGGGGGGCGCGGGGGGCCGGGTGGTCGCCCGTGAGGGTGTCCAGGATGCCGGCCAGGAAGCCGCGGCTCGCCAAGACCCGGGCGTCGGGGAGGGTGGTGAGGATCTCCTCGCGAGTGCCGAAGCCCGGGGGGATCGGGGGGAGTCCGAGGGCGGCGACCAGGGCCGACTGGCGGCGGGACGGGGTGTCCGAGCCGCGGAGGAGATGGGTGAGGGGGCGGGTGTCCGTGATGCTGTAGACCTCCGCCAGCGCGCTCGCCGTTGCCGTGACCGCCGCGTGGTCGGGGACCCGGGCCGCCGGGTCCCAGGTGTGGTCCGCGATCTTCCTTCCGCCCTGGAGCAGGGTGAAGCCGTAGCGGTCGCCCGTCCGGCGCAGGATCAGGGCCGGCCACGGTTCGCCGGTGGTCAGGGTGTCGGCCGCGGCCGTGAGCCGGTCCTCGCCGAGGAGGGTGGCGCGGACACCGGGCTCGGGATCGGCGGCGAGTTCGACGTACGAGGACTTCCCCGGCGCCGGGGCTATCCGCAGCGGCACACCGCACATCAGCGCCGCGTCGGCGACCGTGTGCGGCGGGGCCGCGACCAGCGCCAGGGAGTGGGGGACGGCGGGGGCCGAGGGCGCGGACCGCGACTCGTGCGGCTTCGGGCGGGAGAAGAACGGCATCCGCGCCGCCACATGCATCCGTACGCCCGTCCGGAAGTCCAGGAACTCCTCCCGCGCGTCCCCGAGATACGCCCACGGGTACTCCGTCGCGTGCACCCCCAGCGCCCGGAACTGCTCCAGCGCCTCCCCGTGCCGGTCCGCCAGGATCAGCATCAGCGCCAGGTGGTTGCGGACCCCGGCCACCTCCGGGTCGCCGTGTGGGTACGCGTCCGACAGCTCCTGCGCGCGCCGCAGCGCCGCGTGGATCCGGGAGCGGTCGATCGGGCCGCCGTCCTCCGAGGGCGCGCCGTCGGCCACCACGTCGTACTCGACGGCCGCCAGCAGCGGCAGCGCGTTCAGCTTCGAGCCCGGCAGGGCCTCGCGTGCCGCGCGCTCGGCGAAGTCGAACATCTCCTCGTGCGAGCCGTACCACTTGTCGCACAGGTACTGCATCGCCGAGAGATGGCAGCCGTAGTGGTGCGGCGCGCGGCCGGTCGCCTCCGCCCAGTACGCGTCGAACACCTCGCGCGGCGCCTGGCTGCCGCGCGCGTGCGTGAGCGCGACCTGCCACGGCACGGGGTCGGTGGGGTTCAGCTCGGTCGCCGCCGCGATCACCGGGACGGCGTCGTCCAGCAGCGCGAAGAACGCCCGGAACTGGTCGGGCGAGACATCGCTCGCCCGTGCCCCCGTCCGTATCTCCCACGCCTGCTGGACGCAGAGCTCCGCCTTCACCAGCAGCGCGTCCGGATCGCCCGGCGACTTCGCGAGCCACGCGTCCAGCCAGCCGGGGCTGTGCAGCGCGCTCTCCGCCAGCCGGGGCACGTAGCCGCCGCGCCGCTCCCACTCGGCGCCGACGCGGGTGGCCGAGAGCAGTTCCCTGGCCGGCACGTGATCACCCGCGTACGCCGCGGTGAGCGCGGTACGCAGCTCCGGCGCCGGCGGGTCGAGGACGACGGACGCGTCGGGGGGCAGATACGCGCCGACGGCCGCGCCGTGGCGGAGCATCCGCGGCAGGGTGATCAAGGTGCGCAGCGTCGCGGTCATCGTCACGGTCATCCATTGAAGGCGGTGCGAGGTGGCCGCCACCAGAGGCTTTCGGTGACAAACCCGTATCGCATGGAGTAGTGGCGTCGGGCGGTCGCCCCAGGTCGGGCGTGGTCCGCCCACCTTCGTGGATGTCGTCCGCGAGCGCTCCCGGGACGGCGCCACCGCCCGCCGTAGGCTGCCGCACATGTGTGGAATCGTAGGTTATGTCGGTGGACAGTCGGCGCTCGACGTGGTCGTCGCCGGTCTCAAGCGGCTCGAATACCGGGGGTACGACTCGGCCGGTGTCGCGGTGCTCGCCGACGGCCGGGTGGCCTCGGCGAAGAAGGCGGGCAAGCTCGTCAATCTGGAGAAGGCGCTGGTGGAGAGGCCGTTGCCGGGCGGCGCGACCGGCATCGGTCACACCCGGTGGGCCACGCACGGCGGCCCGACCGACGTCAACGCCCATCCGCACATCGACAACGCGGGCCGCGTCGCCGTCGTGCACAACGGGATCATCGAGAACTTCGCCGCCCTGCGCACCGAACTCTCCGACCGGGGGCACGACCTCACCTCCGAGACCGACACCGAGGTCGTGGCGCATCTGCTCGCCGAGGCGTTCTCGTCCTGCGGCGGCCTGGCCGAGTCGATGCGGCGGGTGTGCGGGCGGCTGGAGGGCGCGTTCACGCTGGTCGCGGTGCACGCGGACGAGCCGGACGTCGTCGTCGGCGCCCGCCGCAACTCGCCGCTCGTGGTGGGCGTCGGCGACGGCGAGTCCTTCCTCGCCTCCGACGTCGCCGCGTTCATCGCCCACACCCGCTCCGCGATCGAGCTGGGCCAGGACCAGGTGGTGGAGCTGCGCCGGGACGGCGTGCGGGTGACCGACTTCGACGGCGCGGACGCCGAGGTACGCGAGTACCACATCGACTGGGACGCCTCGGCCGCCGAGAAGGGCGGCTACGACTACTTCATGCTGAAGGAGATCGCCGAGCAGCCGAAGGCCGTCGCCGACACCCTCCTCGGCCGTATCAACGCCGAGGGCTCGCTGACCCTGGACGAGGTACGGATTGCGCCCCGGGTGCTGCGGGCGGCCGACAAGGTCGTCATCGTGGCGTGCGGGACCGCCTTCCACGCCGGGCTGATCGCGAAGTACGCCATCGAGCACTGGACCCGTATCCCCTGCGAGGTGGAGCTGGCGAGCGAGTTCCGCTACCGGGACCCGATCCTCAACACCCGTACCCTCGTCGTCGCGATCTCCCAGTCGGGCGAGACGATGGACACGCTGATGGCGCTGCGGCACGCGCGCGACCAGGGCGCCACCGTCCTCGCCATCTGCAACACCAATGGCTCGACCATCCCGAGGGAGTCGGACGCCGTCCTCTACACGCACGCGGGCCCCGAGGTCGCGGTCGCGTCGACGAAGGCGTTCCTGACGCAGCTCGTGGCCTGCTATCTGGTCGCCCTCTATCTGGGGCAGCTGCGCGGCACCAAGTACGGCGACGAGATCAGGGCCGTCATCCGGGAACTGTCGCGCGTCTCCCACGAGGTCGAGCGCGTGCTGGAGACGATGGAACCGGTACGGGAGCTCGCCCGCTCCCTCGCGGACAAGCGGACGGTGCTCTTCCTGGGGCGGCACGTCGGCCATCCGGTGGCGCTGGAGGGCGCGCTGAAGCTGAAGGAACTGGCGTACATGCACGCCGAGGGCTTCGCCGCCGGGGAGCTGAAGCACGGGCCGATCGCGCTCATCGAGGAGGACCTGCCGGTGGTGGTCGTCGTACCGTCGCCGCGCGGGCGTTCGGTGCTGCACGACAAGATCGTGTCCAACATCCAGGAGATCCGGGCCCGGGGGGCGCGGACGATCGTGATCGCGGAGGAGGGGGACGAGGCGGTGGTGCCGTACGCGGACCATCTCATCCGTATCCCGGTGACGCCGACGCTCCTTCAGCCGCTGGTCTCGACGGTGCCGTTGCAGGTCTTCGCCTGCGAGCTGGCGACCGCGCGCGGCAACGAGGTGGACCAGCCGAGAAACTTGGCGAAGTCCGTGACGGTGGAGTGAGCCACCGGGGCACGAGAGACGGTGGAGTGAGAGGCGGGACCGCAGTGATCATAGGGGTGGGGATCGACGTCGCGGAGATCGAGCGCTTCGCGGCGTCGCTGGAGCGCACGCCGGCCATGGCCCAACGGCTCTTCTCGGAGCGGGAGTTGCTGCTGCCGAGCGGGGAGAGGCGCGGTATCGCCTCGCTGGCCGCCCGCTTCGCGGCGAAGGAGGCGCTGGCCAAGGCGCTGGGCGCGCCGGCCGGGCTGCACTGGACGGACGCCGAGGTGTACGTGGAGGAGAGCGGGCAGCCGCGGCTGCGCGTACGGGGCACGGTGGCGGCGCGGGCGGCGGAGTTGGGCGTACGGAGCTGGCATGTGTCGCTCAGCCATGACGCGGGGATCGCGTCCGCGGTGGTGATCGCCGAGGGGTGAGCCGGGGTCCGGTGCGGCAGACTCGTCGCCATGCGTATCGCGTACAGCGTGGAGACCGTACGGACCGCCGAACGGGAGCTGATGGACCGGCTCCCCGACGGCGCACTCATGCAGCGGGCGGCGGCCGGGCTGGCCGCCGCCTGCGTGGATCTGCTGCGGCGCCGGGGGCGGGTGTACGGGGCCCGGGTCGTCCTGCTCGTCGGCAGCGGTGACAACGGGGGTGACGCGCTGTACGCCGGGGCCCGGCTGGCCCGGCGCGGGGCCCGGGTCTCGGCGGTGCTGCTGGCCCCCGAACGGGCGCACGCCGGCGGTCTCGCGGCGCTGCTGGGCGCGGGCGGGCGATCCCTCGACAATTCGTCCGACCCGTCCGACCCGTCCGACGTACTGGCCGCCGCCGATCTCGTCGTCGACGGCATCACCGGCATCGGCGGGCGCGGCGGGCTGCGGCCCGACGCGGTGCCCCTCGCGCGGGCCGCGCGCGGCTCCGGCGCGGTGGTCGTGGCCGTCGACCTGCCGAGCGGGATCGAGGCGGGCACCGGCGAGGTGGTGGGGGAGGCGCTGCGGGCGGACGCGACGGTGACGTTCGGGACGTACAAGCCCGGCCATCTGATCGACCCCGCGCGCGACTACGTGGGCGCGGTACGGCTGGTGGACATCGGGCTGGGTGCGGTGCTGCCGTCGGTGCCGGAGCTGGAGGCGCTCCAACACGCGGACGTGGCACGGCTGTTGCCGGCGCCGACGGGGGAGAGCGACAAGTACCGGCGGGGGGTCGTGGGTGTCGTCGCCGGGTCGGCGCGCTACCCGGGGGCGGCGGTGCTCGCGGTGGCGGGCGCGCTGCACGGGGGCGCGGGCGCGGTGCGGTACGTGGGTCCGGCCGGGCACGCGGTGATCGCCCGCTTCCCGGAGACGCTGATCCACGCGGGTCCGCCGGCGAAGGCGGGCCGCGTCCAGGCGTGGGTGGTCGGACCCGGCCTCGGGGACGAGCCGGGGGTACGGGACGCCCTGGCCTCGGACGTACCGGTCCTGGTCGACGCGGACGGCCTGCGCGGGCTGGACGCCGGGGCCGTACGGGCGCGTACGGCGCCGACGCTGCTCACCCCGCACGCGGGGGAGGCGGCGGCGCTGCTGGGCGTGCCGCGCGAGGAGGTCGAGGCGGGCCGGCTGGCGGCGGTACGGGAACTGACGGCGCGCTACGGCGCGACGGTCCTGCTGAAGGGTTCGACCACCCTGGTGGCGGACCCGGACACCGGGCTCCCGGTCCGGGTCAACCCGACGGGGACGCCCTGGCTGGCGACGGCGGGCAGCGGCGACGTCCTGTCGGGCCTGTCGGGCTCGCTGCTGGCGGCGGGCCTGACGGCGCGCGACGCGGGCTCGGTGGGCGCGTATCTGCACGGCCTGGCGGCACGGAAGGCGGCGCGGGGGGCGCCGGTGAGCGCGGAGGACGTGTGGGGGGCGCTGCGGGGGGCGTGGCGGGACGTGATGGCGGGGGCGTGAGGCGCTATTGACGGGCCGTCAACGGGTGGAGACCATTGAGAGCGCTCTCTGTCGTGTACATGATCGAGAGGAATCTGATGTCCCCCACCCGCCGGCTCGCCCGCGTCGTTCCCCTCGCACTCGTCTCCACCCTCGGCCTCGTCGCCACCGTCGGCCTCGGCCGGGCGAGCGCCGCCGGGCCCGCCGAAGCCGCCCCCGTCGTGACGGGGGATCAGCCGTCGACCCTCGGCCGTCCCCTCGTCGGCGGGGCCGACCCGAGTGTCATCAAGGTCGGTGATCTCTACGTCTCCGCCAAGTCCGTGGACGGCGGTATCGCCGTGCGGTCGGCGACCACGATGGAGGGGGTCGCCACCGCGCCCAAGCACCAGGTGTGGCGGGACACCGGCGGACTCGGCGAGGTCTGGGCGCCCGAGATCGTGCACCACGACGGGCAGTACCGCATCTACTTCGCCGCCGGCACCGGCGGGGCCCACCGGATGTACCACATCAGCAGCCCCAGCCCCGACACCGGCTACTCCGCCGCCACCAAGGTCGCGCTGCCGAACGACAAGTGGGCCATCGACGGGGTGCCGTTGACCTTCGGCGGCCAGCGGTGGTTCGTGTGGTCCGGCTGGTCCGGCGACACCAACGTCGAGCAGAACCTCTACATCGCCCGGATGAGTGGTCCCACCACGGCCACCGGCGCCCGTTACGTCATCTCGCAGCCGCGCGAGCCGTGGGAACGGGTGGTGGGCAACCCGTACATCAACGAGGCGCCCCAGCCGATCGTCGACCCCAACGGCCAGTTGCACGTCGTCTACTCGGCCAACGGCAGCTGGAGCAACCAGTACTGCATCGCCGACCTGCGGCTGCGGGCCGGCGGCGATCCGACCTATGTGTGGGACTGGTACAAGAGCAACGGCTGCCAGTTCGGCTCGCACGCCGCGACCATGATGGCGGGCTGGGACCCCACGCTGAACGTCGACGGTCCCGGCCATCACACGTTCGTGCTGCCGCGCGGCGACGTCGCCGCCGGACCGCCGTCCGGCAACCGGTTCCCGACGATGTTCCACGCGGTCGCCAAGGGCACGCCGTACTCGTGGGCCAACCGCCAGTGGTACAGCGGTACCGCGGTCTGGTGGGGCAACACCACCTACAGCCGCGCCAACGTCCCCGGCCCCACCACGAACGTCGGGTTCGGCCTCAAGTTCTTCGAGTGAGGCGCCGGTAAGGGTCGGCGGGCGGGCCCGAGGGCTCTGAGAGACTGGAGGGGATGACCGGAACCGTACCCACCTCTCCGCTGCGCGCCCGCGCCGAGATCGATCTCGGCGCCCTCCGCGGCAACGTCCGCGCCCTGCGGGCACGTCTGGCGCCCGGCGCCGGGCTCATGGCCGTCGTGAAGTCCGACGCGTACGGGCACGGCGCGCTGCCCTGTGCGCGGGCCGCCCTCGACGCCGGGGCGAGCTGGCTCGGCACCGCCACACCGCACGAGGCGCTCGCGCTGCGCGCCGCCGGTATCAGGGCCCCGGTCCTGTGCTGGCTGTGGACCCCCGGCGACCCCTGGCGCGAGGCCATCGAGGCCGACCTCGACATGTCCGTGAGCGGTATGTGGGCCCTGCGCGAGGTGACCGACGCCGCGCGTGCGGCCGGGCGTACCGCGCGGATCCAGCTCAAGGCCGACACCGGACTCGGCCGCAACGGGTGCCAGCCCGCCGACTGGCCCGAACTCGTCGCCGCCGCCCGGGCCGCCGAGGACGCCGGTACCGTCCGCGTCACCGGCCTGTGGTCGCACTTCGCGTGCGCGGACGAGCCCGGCCATTCCTCCGTCGAGGCGCAGCTCCACCTCTTCCGCGAACTCGTCGCGTACGCGGAGAAGGCGGGCGTCGAGCCCGAGGTCCGGCACATCGCGAACTCCCCCGCCGCCCTCACCGCCCCCGAGTCGCACTTCGATCTCGTACGGACCGGCATCGCCGTCTACGGCATCTCGCCCAGCGCCGAACTCGGCACATCGGCGGAGCTCGGCCTGCGGCCCGTGATGACCCTCGCCGCCTCCGTGGCGCTGGTGAAGCGCGTACCGGAGGGGCACGGCGTCAGCTACGGCCACCGGTACCGCACCCCCGCCGAGACGACCCTCGCCCTGATCCCCCTCGGATACGCGGACGGCGTCCCGCGCCACGCGTCCGGCACGGGGCCCGTCCTCGTCGGCGGGAAGGTGCGTCGGGTGGCCGGGCGGGTCGCCATGGACCAGTTCGTGGTGGACCTCGGCAGCGGCCCGGACGCCGACGCCGTCCGGGAGGGCGCGCCCGCCGTCCTCTTCGGGCCCGGTGACCGGGGCGAGCCCACGGCCGCCGACTGGGCCGAGGCGGCCGGCACCATCGCGTACGAGATCGTGACCCGTATCGGTCCGCGTGTTCCGCGCGTCCATGTGAATGGGCAGGAAGGGCATGAGAGCGGGGCCGCCGGGGACCGGGACGGCGCGGATCATCGAGAAGCGGGAGCGGGACGTTGACCGAGAGCAACGCGGGGGACATGGTGTCGGCCGCCGCCGACGCCGCGAGCGGCGGCGGCACCTGGCGGCTGGCCGGTATCGCCGGCACGGCGATAGGCGTGATCGCCGCCGGGGCCGCGGCCGGCGTCGCGATCGAACGGATGACGGTCGGCCGCGGCATGCGCAAGAAGGCACGGCTCGCGCTCGACTCCACGGGACCGTACGGCTCCCTGCGCGGCACCCCCGGCACGGCCGTCGCCGACGACGGGACCGAGCTGTACTTCGAGGTGGACGACGTCGACCCGGAGACCGGACCCGGCACCCCGCGCCGCCGCAGGCTCTTCGGCCGCAAGGCCCCGGCGCCCGTCACGGTCGTCTTCAGCCACGGCTACTGCCTCAACCAGGACTCCTGGCACTTCCAGCGCGCCGCGCTGCGCGGTCTGGTGCGGACCGTCTTCTGGGACCAGCGCAGCCACGGCCGCTCCGGCCGGGGCGTCGCACAGCAGGGGGCCGACGGGGTGCCCGTCTCGATCCACCAGCTCGGCCGCGACCTCAGGGCGGTCATCGACGCGGCCGCGCCCGAGGGCCCGCTCGTCCTCGTCGGCCACTCCATGGGCGGCATGACGATGATGGCCCTCGCGAACAACTACCCCGACTTCGTCCGGGACCGGGTCGTCGGCGCCGCGTTCGTCGGCTCCTCCAGCGGCAAGCTCGGCGAGGTCAGCTTCGGGCTGCCGGTGGCGGGCGTGAACGCGGTACGCCGTGTACTGCCCGGCGTACTGAAGGCCCTCGGCTCCCAGACCGAACTGGTCGAGCGGGGCCGGCGTGCCACCGCCGATCTCTTCGCGGGCCTGATCAAGCGCTACTCGTTCAGCTCCAGGGACGTGGACCCGGCCGTCGCGCGGTTCGCCGAGCGGCTGATCGAGGGGACGCCGATCGACGTGGTCGCGGAGTTCTACCCGGCGTTCACCGAGCACGACGAGTCGGACGCGCTGCCGGTCTTCATGGAGGTCCCGGTCCTGGTGCTGGCCGGGGACCGCGATCTCATCACGCCCAGCTCGCACAGCGAGGCCATGGCGGACCTGCTGCCGGACTCGGAGCTGGTGATCGTGCCGGACGCGGGCCATCTGGTGATGCTGGAGCACCCGGAGGTGGTCACCGACCGGCTCGCCGACCTGCTGGTACGGGCGGGCGCCGTGCCGGCAGCCACTAACGTGGGTTCGTATGGAAGCACCGCACAGCCCGGCAGCTGAGGCCCGTACCGGCGCCGGCGTCCGTACCCGTATCACCGTCGACTCACCCGAACGGATGAGCGAGCTGGGCCGGAGGCTCGCGGGCCTGCTGCGCCCCGGCGATCTGGTGATGCTCACCGGCGAACTCGGCGCGGGCAAGACGACGCTCACCCGGGGGCTCGGCGCCGGTCTCGGCGTACGCGGCGCCGTCACGTCCCCGACCTTCGTGATCGCCCGCGTCCACCCCTCGCTGACCTCGGGCCCCCCGCTCGTCCATGTGGACGCCTACCGGCTCGGCGGCGGTCTCGACGAGATGGAGGACCTGGACCTCGACGTCTCGCTGCCGGACTCGGTGGTGGTCGTGGAGTGGGGCGAGGGGAAGGTCGAGGAGCTGTCCGACGACCGCCTCCAGGTGGTGATCGACCGCGTCCTCGGGGCCGGAGACGGCGCGGACCCCCTCGCCGTCGAGGAGCACGACCGGCGCGTGGTCACCCTCACCGGGATCGGCGCGCGCTGGTCGGACGTGGACCTGGCCGCGATCACCGCCTGAACGCTGCCGGGAGCCGCCGGACCCGAGCGCGGGGCCACCGGTCTCCGGGCCCCGGACCTCTCCCGCCCACCTGTGACGTGGGTCACGCCGTCCGCGTCGATTCCGACGCGATGTCGGTAAACTGTTGCCTATGCCGTGCGGCCGTGGTCACATGGTGGAAGAGAGCTGGTTAGGTTTACCTAACCAGACTGCCCCCGGAGCCTCAGGAGGCATCCATGTCGGCAACAGAGAGCACCGGAGCGCGGCCGTCGGAGCCGGCGAACGCCTCCCCGGACCCGTCGTCCGTGTCGATGAGCGATCTGCTGGCGTCGTGTGCCGCCGCCAGCGCCGTGTCGACCCCGCCGGCCGAGCCCCGGGCGGACGAGGGCGACGAGGCCGCGTAAGGCGCCGGCCGCGTAAGGCGCGGGACCGGTCAGGGGACGACGACGACCTTCGAACCGACCGGCGCGAACGCCCACAGCGCGTCGCCGTCCGCCGGCGTCATCCGCACACCGCCCGTCCTCAGGCCCGGGTCCGGGCTCGGCATCGTCCCGTCGACCGCCGCGCTGAAACCGATCGCGACCTGGCCGACGCTGGCGAACCGCACCACGTGCTCGATGTCCACGCCGTCCGATCCGGTGATCTGTCCGGAGCGCGAGGTGACCTCGTACGTCCCCGGCGGCGGGCTCACCGTGCTCGGCATCACCCCGAAGGTGCGCGGCCTCTGCCCCGCTTTCGCCACCAGCCACACCCGCTTCGCGCCCAGCGCGTAGACCACGCGCTGTCCGGAGCCCGACGCCGCGGGCACCGGGTGCGCGTCCTTCTTCTTCTCCTTGGCCGCCGGGGCGCCGGACGCCGAGGAGCCCGGCTTCTTCGGCGACGCGAGGTCGGCCGGTACGTTCGCCGACGCCTGGTACGCGAGGAAGGCGACGGCGGCCACGGCCAGCGCGGTGAGCCCGGCCACAAATCCCGAGCTGCTCCTGGACACCCTGATCCACCTCTCGTACGTACGTCTGCGTGGTGACGTTAGCAGCAGGCGGCAGGGGGGCCGGGGTGCCGTGCCCGGCCCCGGAGGCCCCCGGGGGAGCCGTAGGCTGTTTGCGTGCTCCTGCTCGCCGTTGATACCGCCACGCCCGCCGTCACCGTCGCCCTCCACGACGGTGGCTCCGTCCTCGCCGCCGAGAGCCAGGTCGACGCCCGCCGGCACGGAGAGCTGCTGCTGCCCGCCGTCGACCGCGTCCTCGCCGAGGCCGGTCTCGCGCTCGCGGACGTGACGGACCTGGTCGTCGGCGTGGGCCCCGGCCCGTACACCGGGCTGCGCGTCGGCCTCGTCACGGCCGCCGCCTTCGGCTCGACCCTCGGCGTGCCGGTCCACGGGCTGTGCACGCTGGACGGGCTCGCGTACGCCGCCGGGCTCGACGAGCCCTTCGTGGTCGCGACGGACGCCCGCCGCAAGGAGGTCTACTGGGCCCGGTACGCGGACTCCCGTACGCGGCTGACCGAGCCCGCCGTCGACCGGCCCGCCGACATCGCCGGGGAGCTGGCCGGACTGCCGGCCGTCGGCGCGGGCGGCACGCTCTACCCGGAGGCGTTCCCTGACGCGCGCGGGCCCGAGCACCAGTCGGCCGCCGCGCTCGCCTCCCTCGCCGCCGAGAGACTCGGGGACGGCGGGGGCGGTGACGCGTTCCTCCCGCCCCTGCCCCTCTATCTGCGCCGTCCCGACGCGCAGGTGCCCAAGAACTACAAGGTGGTCACGCCCAAGTGACCGACACGACGCTGCGCGAGATGCGCTGGTGGGACATCGAGCCCGTGCTCGCCCTGGAGTACGAGCTGTTCCCCGAGGACGCCTGGTCACCGGGCATGTTCTGGTCCGAGCTGGCCCACGCGCGCGGGCCGGCCGCCACCCGCCGTTATGTGGTCGCAGCGGCCGACGACGGCCGGATCGTCGGCTACGCGGGACTCGCCGCCGCCGGCGGCATCGGCGACGTACAGACCATCGCCGCCGCCCGTGACCGGTGGGGGAGCGGGCTCGGCTCGCGGCTGCTCACCGAACTCCTCCAGCACGCCACCGCCTTCGAGTGCGAGGAGGTCCTGCTCGAAGTACGGGTGGACAACACCCGCGCGCAGAAGCTCTACGAGCGCTTCGGCTTCGAGCCCATCGGCTTCCGCCGGGGCTACTACCAGCCGGGCAACGTCGACGCCCTCGTCATGCGCCTGTCGATGCACGACGAGCGGGGCGTCCCCGGACAAGGAACGGAGACCAATGGCTGACGAACCTCTCGTCCTCGGCATCGAGACCTCGTGCGACGAGACGGGCGTGGGCATCGTCCGCGGTACGACCCTGCTCGCCGACGCCATCGCCTCCAGCGTCGACGAGCACGCCCGGTTCGGCGGGGTCGTCCCCGAGGTCGCCTCGCGCGCGCACCTGGAGGCCATGGTGCCGACGGTCGAGCGTGCCCTGAAGGAGGCGGGCGTGAGCGCCCGCGACCTCGACGGGATCGCGGTCACGGCCGGTCCCGGGCTGGCCGGGGCGCTGCTGGTCGGGGTGTCGGCCGCGAAGGCGTACGCGTACGCGCTCGGCAAGCCGCTCTACGGCGTGAACCATCTCGCCTCGCACATCTGCGTCGACCAGCTGGAGCACGGGCCGCTCCCCGAGCCGACGATGGCGTTGCTGGTCAGCGGCGGCCACTCCTCGCTGCTCCTCGCGCCGGACATCACCGCCGACGTACGGCCGATGGGCGCGACCATCGACGACGCGGCGGGCGAGGCCTTCGACAAGATCGCGCGCGTGCTCCAGCTGGGCTTCCCCGGCGGTCCGGTGATCGACCGGCTCGCGCGCGAGGGCGACCCGGCGGCGATCGCGTTCCCGCGCGGACTCACCGGTCCCCGGGACGCGCCGTACGACTTCTCCTTCTCCGGGCTCAAGACGTCCGTCGCCCGCTGGATCGAGGCGAAGCGGGCCGCGGGCGAGGACGTGCCCGTACGGGACGTGGCCGCGTCCTTCCAGGAGGCGGTGGTGGACGTGCTGACGCGCAAGGCGGTGCGCGCCTGCAAGGACGAGGGTGTGGACCATCTGATGATCGGCGGCGGGGTCGCGGCCAACTCCCGGCTGCGCGCGCTGGCCGCCGACCGCTGCGAGCGGGCGGGCATCCGGCTGCGGGTGCCCAGGCCCGGACTCTGCACGGACAACGGCGCGATGGTCGCCGCGCTCGGCGCCGAGATGGTGGCCCGGAACCGGCCGGCATCGGACTGGGACCTGTCGGCGGACTCCTCGCTGCCGGTGACCGAGACCCATGTACCGGGCCGGGGACACCACCACGACCATGTGCACGAGGCCGCCAAGGAGAACCTCTACACATGACCGTCGCGCTGATGTGGGAGGCCAAGGCCGCGCCGGGCCGGGGCGCCGAGCTGCTGGAGTGGGCCCGTGCGCGGACGCTCACCCCGGCGCCGGGGCGCCGGGAGACGCTCACCGCGCCCGGCGGGCGGGTGCTGGTGATGACCTGGTGGGAGGCGGCGTACGACGCGGACCTGCCGGAGCTCCCCGAACCGGCGGCGGAACTGGTCGCGCGCGCCGTGCACCGCTGGCGGTTCGAGACGGCCGACTGAGCGGGGCGACAGCGCGCGCGGGCCGGGATCCGACGGGGACCGAAAGATCTCCGAGAAAAATCGCGGCGTGTGTCGATCCCGGGCCCGCCCGTTCGACGCAAGGGTGAGAGGCGGGAACAGTCCCGCCCGGAAGAACACCGAGGAGTCACCATGCCGCGTTTCATGACACTGATCCACCTCGACGAGTCCAGCCAGCCGGTCGGAGGCCACAGCGCCGAACTGGGCGAGCGGATGGGTCGGCTGGCCGAGGAGATGAACAAGGCCGGCGCCATGCTGGAGACCGGCGGGCTGCACCCGTCCGCCGAGGGCACCCGGGTGACCTGGTCCGGCGGGAAGCTGTCGGTCACCGACGGGCCGTTCACCGAGTCCAAGGAGGTCATCGGTGGGTACTCGATCGTCCAGGCCAAGACCCAGGCCGAGGCCGTCGAGTGGGCCAAGCGGTTCCTCCAGATCCACGAGGACTACTGGACCCTGACCGCCGAGACCCGCCAGATCGCCGAGTAGCCGCGGGTCCCCGCGGACTCGCCGCGCGTCGTCCGCGTCCGTTTGCCGTCCGTCCGCCCCGATGCTCTGATGGGTGGCCGTGACGGCAGACGGCGAGGACGGTGGCGGCACGCGCGGCAGCGCGGGCGCGGTCGAAGCGGTGTTCAGGATCGAGCAGTCCAGGATCATCGCCGCCGTGGCGCGCGTCGTACGCGATGTCGGCATCGCCGAGGAGCTGGCGCAGGACGCCCTGGTCGCCGCCCTGGAACAGTGGCCCGAGTCGGGCGTCCCGGACAATCCCGCCGCCTGGCTCATGGCCACGGCCAGGCGCCGCGCCATCGACCTCGTACGCCGCCGTGAGACGTACGCGCGCAAGCTCGCCGAGGTCGGCCGCACCCTTGAGGACACGGCGCCGCCGCCCGAGCCCGCCGAGGCGGACGACATCGACGACGACCTGCTGCGGCTGGTCTTCGTCTCCTGCCACCCGGTCCTGTCCACCGAGGCCCGCGTCGCCCTCACCCTGCGCCTGCTCGGCGGGCTCACGACCGAGGAGATCGCGCGCGCCTTCCTGGTGCCGGAGCCGACCGTCGCGCAGCGCATCGTGCGCGCCAAGCGCGGCCTCGCCAGGGCCGGCGTCCCCTTCGAGGTGCCCTACGGCGCCGAGCGGGAGGCGCGCCTCGCGTCCGTGCTGGAGGTCATCTACCTCATCTTCAACGAGGGCTACTCCGCGACGGCGGGCGACGATCTGCTGCGCCCCGGTCTCTGCGAGGACGCGCTCCGACTCGCGCGCGTACTGAGCGGGCTGATGCCCAAGGAACCCGAAGTGCACGCCCTGGCGGCCCTGTTGGAGCTTCAGGCGTCCCGTACGGCCACCCGTACCGGCCCAGACGGCGCCCCCGTCCTGCTCGCCGACCAGAACCGCTCACGCTGGGACCGGCTGCTGATCCGCCGGGGCGTGGAGGCCCTGACCAGGGCGAGCGAGCTGGGCGCCGCCCCCGGCCCGTACGCCCTCCAGGCGGCGATCGCCGCGTGCCACGCGGGGGCCGCGTCGTACGAGGAGACGGACTGGACCACGATCGCCGGGCTGTACGGGCGCCTGGCCGCGCTCACCCCCTCGCCCGTCGTGGAGCTGAACCGCGCGGTCGCCGTCTCGATGGCCGAAGGGCCGGAGGCGGGCCTGGCGCTCGTCGACGCGCTGGCGGCGGAGCCCGCGCTCAGGGGCTACCACCTGCTGCCGAGCGTGCGCGGGGACCTGCTGGCGAGGCTGGGGCGTACGGAGGAGGCGCGGGCGGAGTTCGTACGGGCGGCAGGGCTGACCCGCAACGAACGGGAACGCACGCTGCTGGAGGAGCGGGCCGCCGGGCTCTGAGCGGTCCGGCCGGGCGTCCACCCGTCACGGCGATCGCCCGTTCACGCCTCGGGCAGCGGCTCGCCCGTCTCCAGCATCGTCTTCAGGCTCGACAGCAGCGCGGGCCAGCCCTCACTGACGCTCGACAGGATCGTGGACCCGGGCCGGAAGCCGTCGTGGATCACGGTCAGTCTGACCATGGAGCCGAGCGGCTCGATCTCGAAGGTCACCCGCGACCGTGCCTCGGCCGCCGCCCTGGCGAGGTACTCCTCGCCCAGCCCGGTCGCCTCGGCGAACTCCGGGGTCATGGTGTGCCAGGTGTAGGAGAGCCGGCGGTACGGCTCCGACTCCAGCACGACCTGCTCGGGGTCGGTGATCCTGACACCGAACTGCTCCCAGGACATCTCCGAGCCCGCCCGCCACTCGGACTCGAAGGTCACGCCCCAGTAGCGGGTGGTGAACGCCGGGTCGGTCAGTGCCCGCCAGAGCTTCTCGGGGGTGGTCCTGATGTAGGTGCGGTAGACGAACGCGGTCTCGTCCGTGCCGTTCGTGGCCATGGTGCTGTCCTCCAGTGCGGTTCTGAGATCCGCGAGGGCGCTCGCCCGCCCGCGGTCGTACTTGTTCATCCAGCGGTCGGCGATCGCGTTGATCGGCACGACGTTGAGGAAGTGGAGCTTCTCCCTGCCGCGCCACACCGTGGTGACGAGATTCGCCGCCTCGAGTACCGCCAGGTGCTTGCTGACCGACTGTCTGGCCATGTCGAGCTCGGCGCACAGCTCCCGCAGGCTCTGTCCGTCGCGGGTGTCGAGACTGTCCAGCAGGCGGCGCCGGCCGGGGTCGGCCAGCGCTTTGAAGACGTCGTCCATGGCGCGCCACCCTCGACTCCGGGGCTCCGGGGTTTGATTCCGGCTCGATATGCAGCCGTTCGGCTGCCTCTGTCAGGTTAGGCAGTCGTTCGGCAGCATGTCAATCGGGAGGCGTCCCCGTGGGACCGCGGACCATGTCACTGGACTGGCCGAACCGGTCCTCGGGGTGATTTCTCTGCCGCGCCCGAGATCGCCGGCCGCGGGCGGGTCGGCGCGGCTTGGCGCGGTATGGCTGGGAATCTCCGTCGCGCTCCGCGTCGCCGGTCCTGGGCCGGCCTCGGCCGGCCGGTTTCCGCGGAATTCGGCGAGGTCGCGCATCTCGTCGGAATCGGGGTGATCCCGCTGGTCATCGGCGTGCTCGGGGCGCTCGGGGCCGTACTCCAGCAGTGAGGGGCCCGGTACGCACCGAGCCCGGCGCCCGGGCGTGGACGAGGCGGCGCGCACCGCTGAAATTGTGATTTACGGGACGCCTGTGAAGCGTGATGTCCGGATGTGTCCCGAAGTCGCCCCCGGCTCCCTGAGGCCGTTCCTACGCCGATCGTTCTATCCTGAGAGGAACGCATGCGCCATTTCATGGGGTGAAGGGGCGGCGGATGAACTGGCTCTGGTGGATTTTCGTCTTCTTCATGGTCGGTGGCTTCAGCTGGGTCGCCGATACGGGCCGGAACGCGCTGCGTACCCGGCACGAGCGGGCAGTGGAGCGCATCAAGCTCGTCGAGGGCGGCCGGCGCGCCCTGGAGGAGGCACACAGGCCGCCGCAGCCCGTCTGCGGGTGTTCGCACCATCTCGCCAAGCACGACAAGCAGGGCAAGTGCCACGAGAACGTGGAAGTGGCGACGGCCTGGGACGAGAACAGGAAGCCGAAGCGGTACGAGCTGGCGCGGTGCAACTGTCAGCAGTACATAGGGCCGCAACCGCTGACGCAGATCTACGCGGACGAGATCACGGACCTCGACCAGCTGCTGCTGGACGCCCAGCTCAAGGACGCCCAGCTCAGGAACGCGGAGCTGAAGGGCCGGCCGAAGGCACCGGGGACGCCGAAGGCGACGGAGAGCCCGGAGGCGTCGAAGGCACCCGAGATGCCGGAGATGCTGAAGAAGAGGCCCGAGACGCCGGACATGCTTCGGAAGAAGCCGGCGAAGACCGCGAAGACCGAGAAGACCGAGAAGCCGCAGAGGACCCGGAAGGCCGAGGCGCCCGAGGATCCGGGCTCCTCCGAGCAGGGCTGAGAGACGCCGCCGGGGTCCGGTCGGCGCGTGCTCACGCGTCGTTCGCGCCGCCGCTGACCGCCGCGAACAGGACGACCGGCTCCTCCGCGTCCAGCTGCCCCACACCGATCGCGACCAGCCGTCCGCCCACCCGCCACGACTGGAGGTCGCCGAAGTAGCCCAGCTCGAACAGGGCCGCGTAGAACGGCGGCACCGGCTCACCTGCCAGGTGCCGGTCGCCGTACTCCTCCAGCCCCATGGTCAGGTGCGCGCCCCACCGGGCGTCGAGGGCGAGGACCACGCCCCAGAGCTCGGTCTCGTACTCGTCGGTGACGGCCGCGTGGAGCTCGCCGTCCTCGTCCTCGTAGAAGTCGGGGCTGACCCGCAGCGCGACGATCGAGAAATCCGCCCCGGTGGCGGACCGGCCCGGGTCCACGCCGTCCGGCCAGGGCGGCGCGTACGGCGCGGTGGCGAGCCGCACGGCGGCGGCGGTCCGCGCGTCGATCGCCGCCTTGAATTCGAGCGGGTCGCGCCCCGGGTCCGCGGTCCCGGCCGCGTTCACAGCTTCGGCCGGTCCGCCGGGGTGGGCAGGGGCTCCAGCGCACCCGCGTCGGCGAGTGTCTTGTGCGCCGCGAGCACCGCGTCCGTGGTCGTACCGATGTCCAGTACGACTCCGCCGGGCCCGGCTTCCAGGCGTGGCGCGGCCAGGTCCGCGGGGACCCGCGCGGCCCGGTTCGCCGACACGAAGACCGACCAGCCGCAGCGCGGGTGCGACGCCCGCAGCCCGTACGCCGACCTCAGCGCGTTGAACAGGGCCCGGTCGTGCGCGCTCCCGGTGTCCGCGTCCCAGACGTCCGCGACGGCGGCCAGTGCCTCGGGAAGCCGGTCCGCGAGCGGCGCCGGCCCGTCCGGGGAGCCGGGGAAGAGCAGCAGCGTCGCGGTGAAAGGGGTGAAGCCGTCCGTACCCCCGGCCCCCACCTTGAGCTGCGCGTATCCGCCGTCCTGGGTCCTGGCCACGACGACGGCGGTGCGGCCGACGACGTCCGCGTCGTCGTGCGGGTTGGCCGTCTCGACGGCGGCGGCGAAGGCGCCGACGTCGTCCGGGACCGGCTCGCCGGGAGCGGCGCCGTCGGTGTCCCAGCGCCACTCGGCGAGTTCACCGGCCGACAGGTCGGTCAGCCGCCCCAGCAGGTCCAGCCAGCGTCCGGCCAGTTCCCGGGAGGACTCGGGCCTGGGTCCCCAGGACGCCTTCACGATGGTTTCGCTCGCCATGCTCGACACTCCCGACACTCCGATCGTGCTCCTGCTCCCCGCCGCTCACTTCTGCCACGGCGTGTGGACGACGTCCACGTCCACCCCAGCATCGTCGAACGCCTTCTGCGCGGCGTCGGCGGCCTGTTTGTTGGAGAAGTTCCATTCAACCGGCTTGCCGTTCGCCACCCGCACCTGGCGCCGCGCCTGTTCGACCCACTTGGTGGCCTGCGCGGGTTCCAGGGTGCCATCGGGGCGGACCTTGCCCCCGTACCCGAACTTCGCCTCCTTGTACTTCTGCCCGGCGGAGTCCCAGCCGTCGAAGTCGACGTCGCGGCCGGTGGCCGGGTCCTTCACCGCGTACTCCTTGCCGCGCTTCACCCCCGAGACCTGCTCCTGGAACCGCATCCAGCGCTCCATCGCGGGGTTGTAGGCCACCGACTTCTTTGTCTTCCACTTGCCGTCGCCGAGATCGGCGGAGCCCTTGCGGGGGTTCTTCAGATCGCCGTACCAGGACGGTTTCTTCCATGCGGAGACCGCCTTGCGGCCGGCCTCCTTCTGCGCCTCCTTCGCCGCCTCGGCGTCCTTCTTGGCCTGCTCGGCGGCGTCGATCTCCTCCTGGCTCGCGCCGTCGCACTTCTTCTCGAACGGCAGGAGCGCGGGGACGCCGTTCGCCCGGTAGACGGTCATGGTCCGCCCGGCGGCGTTGACACCGCCGCTGAGCGAGGCCGTGGTGACGGAGCCCGCGGGCCCGCCCGGGGACCGGCCGCCGAGCGGGCCGGAGCTGATCACACAGCCCTTCTCCGCCAGCTTGTCCCGGGCGTCGTCGGCGTGCCTCTGGGCTTCCGCCGCCGCCTCGTCGGCGGCTCTGACGTCCCCCTTCTCGGCCGCTTTCCGGGCCCGGTCGGCGGCCTTCCTCGCCTCGTCGGCCGCCTTGCCCAGCTTCCCGAGCTTGCCCAACTTGCCGATCTTGCCGACCTTGCCGCCGACCTTCGCCGCGTTGTAGCCGGGGATGAAGAGCGACCCGACGTTCCAGACGACGTCGGTGACCGCGCGGGTCTTCTCGCCGTTGTTCCACCGGTCGCGGACCTCGTCGCCGACGAAGACGTCGTCGCCCGCCGAGACGACCGTGTTCACGGACGCGCCGCCCCAGTCGGTCAGCGCGTCGAAGTAGTCGCCCTTCGCCCATTTGTCGCCGGCGTCCTTGGCGTCCTCGGACCACTCGTCACCCAGACCGCTGCCGTAGTCCTTCAGCCCGTCCCAGGTGCCGCCCGGGTCGGTGACCAGGTCCCAGACGCCGGTGACGTCGCCCCAGAAACCGTCCACGGCGACGCCCTTGGCGACCTGGGCGACGCGGTCGCCCGCGCAGGAGAAGAAGCCCCAGCCTCCGCAGTCCTCCTTCTCCTCGCCGCCGCCGTCACCGCCGTTGTCGGCTGAGGTCTCGTCCTCCTCCCAGCCGGGTTCGTCGGCGGCGGCGTCGGTCCTCTCCTCGTCGCTCTCGACGCCCACGGGGACGGTGCCGCCGTTGTCGCCGTCCTGGGGATCGCCGGGGTCGCCCGGATCGGCCGGGCCGCCGGGATTCCCCGGATCTCCCGGGCCGCCGCCCGGTTCGTCCCGGCCGTCGCCCGCCTCGACCGAGTCGCCGCCGGGCGCCGGGCAGGCCGCGCCCGTGATCGAACAGACCGTGGACCGTAGACCGTCGGAGATCTGCCCGCCGACCCCGCTCACCGTCAGCCCGACGACGATCGCGGCGACGAGCACGAACAGGCCGACGTATTCGAGCGCGGTCTGGCCCCCGTCGCTCCGCCACCGGATGAACCGGGCGAACGAGAACGGCCGGCGCTCCTCCCGGCGTCCGGCATCGAGCCGGATCCACTCCCTGCTCTCGGGTCGGCACAGGAAGATCAGGACGAGCACCGGCAGCACGAGCTGGGTGAAGCCCTGGAAGGAGCCCTCGGTGAGGTTGGAGATGCCTCCGGCGACCAGCCACGTCTGAACGGCGAGCAGGGCCCGCCACTCCCACACCCCTCCGGTCCACAGCCGCCGGGAGAGCAGCCAGCCGGCGGTGCCGGGCGCCGCCGCCCACGCGACGAGGCCGACGAGTCCGGCGTCCACCGCGTCGGCGTCGGCGGCCGAGAGGAGCAGACCGATCCCGCCCAGCACGGTGAAGCCGAAGAGCGCGTGGATCAACCACCGTGCGACGGACAGTAGTTGGGGCATGTCGCGCCGCCCTGACGGATCGGGCGGTGTCCACGCGCCCCCGTATGCCGATGTTCCCCCGTATCCGGCCATTCCCAGCCCCCCAACCACCTTCACGAACCGCGGCGTTCAGGCAGCACGTGACAGGCCGCCCCCACCGTGAGCCTATGACCTGAGCACGTCAGCACGCATGGGTCCGGAGGCCCAAAACCCTCTCAAATGTGCTCTGTCGTCAGGCGGTTCGGGATGATTGGCGAGGTGGAGTGGTGGTGGGCGCGGGCCCGGGGGATACGGGGATCTCAGATCTCGGCGGCCGGCCCGCCGAGCAGCATCGCCGGCGCGCCCGCGACCCGGGTGAGGAAGACGGTGGCCGAATTCCGTCCCTTGAGCCTCATCTTCCGCCGCAGCTCCTCCGGTTCGACCGGCGAGCCGCGCTTCTTGACCGTCAGGACGCCGACGTCGCGCTCCCGGAGCAGGGCCTTGAGCCGCTTGAGATTGAAGGGCAGTACGTCGGTGATCTCGTACGCGGTCGCGTAGGGCGTCGACCGCCGCTCGTCCGCCGTGATGTACGCGATCGTCTCGTCGATCAGCCCGCCGTCCAGCTCGTCGGCGGCCTCGGCGACCAGATGGGCGCGGATCACGGCGCCGTCCGGCTCGTACAGATAGCGGCCCACCGGCCGGACCTGAGGGTCCGGCAGACCGCGGCCGGTCAGGGTGATCCCCGCCGGGAGCAGGGTGGCGCGCCGGGCCCCGGGCGTGACACCGCCGGGGCGGCCCGGTCCGGGCTCCGGCGCGCTCGCGTCGTACCAGAGCACCGCCTCCTTGACGTCGCCGCCGTCGGAGATCCACTCCGCCTCGAAGTCGTCGGGGACCAGTTCGTGCGGGATGCCCGGCGCGATCTTGATGCCGCCGGCGCCGACCGTGCGTACCGCGTCGACCGCCCAGGACAGCGGCGGCGAGTACGCCTCCGGGTCGAAGATCCGCCCTCGGCCGCCGCGCCGCGCCGGGTCGACGAACAGGGCGTCGGGGGCGGGTGGGGCCGTCAGGTCGTACGTCATGACGTCCGCGCACACGACCGTCGGAGGCGGTGCGTCGGGCGCCAGCGTACGGATGTTGTGGGCGGCCATCTCGCAGGTCCCGGGGGCACGGTCGACGGCGGTCACGGCGAATCCGGCGCGCGCCAGCTCGATCGCGTCGCCGCCGATGCCGCAGCACAGGTCCGTGATCCGCGCCGGGCCCGCGCCCGCGCGCCCGGCGCCCGCGGAGCCGATGTCCCGGAACCGGGCCGCCCGGTGCGCCGCCACCGAGGTCCGGGTGGCCTGCTCGACCCCGTCCGGCGTGAAGTACATGCGGTACGCGTCCCGCCCGCCGAACTTCGCGACCGCGCGCTGCCGCAGCCGGGCCTGCGCGAGCGCCGACGAGACCAGCTCGGCGGGGTGGTCGCGGCGCAGCCGGGTGGCCAGGGCCAGCTCCTGCGCGGGGTCGTGGTCACGGAGTTCGGCGAGGAGGGCTTGGCCCTCCTCGGAGAGCAGCAGCGACAGGGGTACGGGGGCGCGGTCGGTCACCGGGCCATTGTGGGCCAGCCGGGGGACCGTCCTCGCGCCCCGGAGGTGTCGGCCGGGCGCGCGGACATGGCGCTGACAGGATGCGACGCCATGCAACTAGTACGACAAAACGAAGATAAAGCCTCATTGGTACGGAAAAGACGCCCCGGCGGACGGGCGCGTACCGCCGTCGCCGCACTCCTGATCGCCGCGCTCGGCGCCGCCTGCGCGGGGGAGCCGGGCGGCGGTGACGGCGCGCGCGCCGGCGCCCGGAGCGGGGACGGGGGCGGCGGAGGCGGCGGGCCGGTGGAGTCCGCCTCCGCGCAACCGGGTCGCGCCGGGCCCCCGGCCGGCCGGAGGGCCGACGCCGCGGCGGCCCTCAGGGCCCAGGCGCTGCGCGCCGTGGCGGCCAGGAAGTGGAAGCTCGCCAAGACCCCGCTCGCCGCGCCCCCGCCGCCCGCGGTGAAGCCGAGGATCACCACCCGCAAGGGCTTCGAGGTCACCGGAGGCGCGACCCTGCCGCCGGTCTTCACCAATGTGCCGACGAAGGAGAAGGTCGTCTTCCTGACGATCGACGACGGCGCCGAGAAGGACCCCGAACTGCTGCGGATGATGAGCGAGTTGAAGATCCCGTACAGCGCCTTCCTCAGCGACTACGTCATCAGCGACGACTACGCCTACTTCAAGAAGATGCAGTCCCGCGGGGTCTCTCTGCACAACCACACCCTCACCCACCCCTACCTCCCCGGGCTCTCCTACAAGGAGCAGAAGCGGGAGATCTGCGGCCAGCAGGAGAAGCTCAGGAAGCGGTACGGCAAGCGGCCCGAGCTCTTCCGGCCGCCGTACGGCAACTACGACGCGCGCACCCTGCGCGCCGCCAAGTCCTGCGGCGTCAAGGCGGTGCCGCTGTGGTCGTCCGAGGCGTTCCCCGACCACATGGAGTGGCGCGAGTGGGACCGGACCCTGCATCCGGGCGACATCCTCCTCACGCACTTCCGTGGCAAGGAGGACTGGAAGGGCTCGATGGCCGACATGATCCGGCACGTCATGAAGACGATCACGGACAAGGGATACGCGGTTGCGAAACTGGAGGACTACGTCTGAGCCGTGGCCGGGTGAGGCCAGGTCACGGCCGTGCGAGGCGGGGTCACGGCCGGGTGAGGCCGGGGCGCGGCCTGGTGAGGTACGGCCCGGTGGATCGCGTCCCGGCGGGTCTCGCCCCGGCGGTTCCCGGCCCCGTCCGCGCCCCTCGGCGGGGCTTCCGCCGGGGCCGCCGCGCGGGGCCCGACTGGCACTCAGCTTGACCGAGTGCTAATCGCGGTCATAGTGTCATGTCTGGCACTCCCCACTGGAGAGTGCCAATGCGTGACAGGACAGGTCCGGCACCCGCGACGACGGATCGAGCCCGGTCGCGCCACCCAGACAGTTAACCCCGTGAGATCTCCGAAGGGGGAGGTCGGATCGTGACGACCGCCAGCACCAAGGTTGCCATCAAGCCGCTCGAGGACCGCATTGTGGTCCAGCCGCTCGACGCAGAGCAGACCACGGCCTCTGGCCTGGTTATTCCGGACACGGCCAAGGAGAAGCCCCAGGAGGGCGTCGTCCTGGCCGTCGGTCCGGGTCGCTTCGAGAACGGCGAGCGTCTTCCGCTCGACGTTTCCGTCGGCGACGTCGTTCTGTACAGCAAGTACGGCGGTACTGAGGTGAAGTACACGGGCGAGGAGTACCTCGTCCTCTCGGCTCGCGACGTGCTCGCGATCATCGAGAAGTAATCATCGCAGTCACGCTGTGAAACTACGCCCCTGGCCCCCGCATCGCCGGGTGGCCCGGGGCGTAGTTCGTTGTTCGTTCGAGAGGACAAGAGAAAGCTCCCATGGCGAAGATCCTGAAGTTCGACGAGGACGCCCGTCGCGCCCTTGAGCGCGGCGTCAACAAGCTTGCCGACACGGTGAAGGTGACGATCGGCCCCAAGGGCCGCAACGTCGTCATCGACAAGAAGTTCGGCGCGCCGACCATCACCAACGACGGTGTCACGATCGCCCGCGAGGTCGAGCTCGACGACCCGTACGAGAACCTCGGCGCCCAGCTCGTGAAGGAGGTGGCGACCAAGACCAACGACATCGCGGGTGACGGCACCACCACCGCCACCGTGCTGGCCCAGGCGCTGGTCCGCGAGGGCCTGCGCAACGTCGCCGCCGGCGCCTCCCCGGCCGCCCTGAAGAAGGGCATCGACGCCGCGGTCGCCGCCGTCTCCAAGCAGCTGCTGGAGACGGCCCGCCCCATCGACGACAAGGCCGACATCGCGGCCGTCGCCGGTCTCTCCGCCCAGGACCCGCAGGTCGGCGAGCTCATCGCCGAGGCGATGGACAAGGTCGGCAAGGACGGTGTCATCACCGTCGAGGAGTCCAACACCTTCGGCCTGGAGCTGGAGTTCACCGAGGGCATGGCCTTCGACAAGGGCTACCTCTCGCCGTACATGGTCTCCGACCAGGAGCGTATGGAGGCCGTCCTCGACGACCCGTACATCCTGATCAACCAGGGCAAGATCGGCTCCATCCAGGACATGCTCCCGCTGCTGGAGAAGGTCATCCAGGCGGGTGGCTCCCGGCCGCTGCTGATCATCGCCGAGGACGTCGAGGGCGAGGCGCTCTCCACCCTCGTCGTCAACAAGATCCGCGGCACCTTCAACGCCGTCGCGGTGAAGGCCCCCGGCTTCGGTGACCGCCGCAAGGCCATGCTCGGCGACATCGCCACCCTCACGGGCGCGACCGTCATCGCCGAGGAGGTCGGCCTCAAGCTCGACCAGGCCGGTCTCGACGTGCTGGGCACCGCCCGCCGCGTCACGGTCTCCAAGGACGACACGACGATCGTCGACGGCGGTGGCGACAGCACCGAGGTCGCCGGCCGTGTCAACCAGATCAAGGCCGAGATCGAGTCCACGGACTCCGACTGGGACCGCGAGAAGCTCCAGGAGCGCCTCGCGAAGCTGGCCGGCGGCGTGTGTGTGATCAAGGTCGGCGCCGCCACCGAGGTGGAGCTCAAGGAGAAGAAGCACCGTCTGGAGGACGCCATCTCCGCGACCCGCGCCGCGGTCGAGGAGGGCATCGTCTCCGGTGGTGGCTCCGCCCTGGTGCACGCCGCCAAGGTGCTGGAGGACGGCCTGGGCAAGACGGGCGACGAGGCCACCGGTGTCGCGGTCGTCCGCCGCGCCGTGGTCGAGCCCCTGCGCTGGATCGCCGAGAACGCCGGTCTTGAGGGCTACGTCATCACCGCCAAGGTCGCCGAGCTCGACGCGGGTCACGGCTTCAACGCCTCGACCGGTGAGTACGTCGACCTGGTGAAGGCCGGCGTCATCGACCCGGTCAAGGTCACCCGTTCCGCGCTGGAGAACGCCGCTTCCATCGCCTCGCTGCTCCTGACGACCGAGACCCTGGTCGTCGAGAAGCCCGCCGAGGACGACGCGGACGCCGGTCAGGGCGGTCACGGCCACAGCCACTGAGGCCCGCCGCCTCCTTGGTACACGCGCCGAGGCCCGGCGCCCCTTCGGGGGTGCCGGGCCTCGGCGCGTTCCGGCGCCGCCGCGTTACGCCGAGTGCGGCAGCGACGAGGGGTGTACGGGATCCTCGAACGGCAGCCCCTTCACATACCGCTCCACCTCGTCCAGCGCCTGATCGGTCATCCGGTGGATCTCACCGCCCAGTGAGCCCGCGACATGCGGAGTCAGCAGTACGTTCGGCAGGTCGTACAACGGCGAGTCCGGCGACGGCGGTTCGGGGTCCGTCACGTCGAGCACCGCGCTCAGCCGGCCGGAGACCAGCTGCGGAAGCAGCGCGTCCTCGTCGATCAGGGAGCCCCGCGCCGTGTTGATGAGCGTGGCCCCGTCCGGCATCGCCGCGAGCTGGGCGGCGCCGATCATATGGCGGGTGGCCGGGACCTGGGGAGCGTGGACGGAGACCACCTGGCTCCGCGCGCACAGTTCGTCCAGCGGAACCCCTTCGACACCGAGCGCCTCGGCGGCGGCGGTGTCGACGTACGGGTCGTACAGCAGGACGTCGAGGTCGAACGGCCGCAGCAGCTCGATCACCCGGCGGCCGATCCGGGACGCGCCGACGATGCCGACCGTACGGCGGTAGTTGCCCGCCGAGCCCAGCTCCTGGTGCCAGTCGTGGGGCGCGCGCAGCTCCCGGTGGCGGTGCGCGGTGCCGAGGATCCGCTTGCCCGCGAAGAGGATCGCGGCCAGCGTGTACTCGGCGACCGGCCTGGCGTTGGCCGCCGCCGCCGAGGTGACCGCGATGCCCCGCTCCCAGCAGGCGTCCGTGACATGGTGCTTGACGGTGCCCGCCGCGTGCACGACCGCGCGCAGCCTCGGCGCGGCGTCGAGCACGTCGGCGGTGAGCGGGGGCGCACCCCAGCAGGTGATCAGCAGTTCGGCGTCGGCGAGCGCCGCGGCGACGCCCGGGTCGAGCCCCGGGCCGGCCAGGGTGTGGGCGACGAGCTGGGGATCGGTGCGTACGAGGCCGGTCAGCCGGGAGAGATGAGCGGGGGTGAAGAGTCGCTCCGCGATGCCGGGACTCATCGAGAGCAGGGCGGAAGGCCGATTGTCAGTGGCGTCGTGCATGGTGGAAGTCGGTCTCCTCGTGAATCGTCGTCCTCGGGGGCACTTCGCGCGTCGTGTGGCGCTGTTCGGGCGCTATTTGACGCTGCCGGCGGTGAGTCCGGCCTTCCAGTGTCGCTGGAGGGTGACGAAGGCGATGATCAGCGGGGTGACGGCGAGCAGGGAGCCCGTGACGACCATGGGGTAGAAGGTCGGGTCGGCGTTGGCGTTGCTGTGCCAGTTGAACAGGCCGAGGCTCAGGGGGTAGAGCTCGCGGTCGGAGAGCATCACGAGGGGGAGGAAGAAGTTGTTCCAGATCGCGGTGAACTGGAAGAGGAAGATGGTCACGAAGCCCGGCATGATCATCCGCAGTCCGATGGACCAGAAGGCGCGCAACTCGCCCGCCCCGTCGATACGGGCGGCCTCCAGCGCCTCGTCCGGGACGTAGCCCGCGCTGAAGATCCGGGCGAGATAGACGCCGAACGGGTTGACCAGCGCCGGGATCAGCACCGACCAGTAGGTGTTGACGGTGCCGGTCTCGACGGCCAGCAGATACAGGGGGAGCGACAGCGCCGTGGACGGCAGCAGCACACCCAGCAGGACGAGCGCGAAGAGCTTCTCCTTCCCCCGGAAGCGGTATTTGTCGAAGGCGTAGCCCGCGGCGACGCTCACCAGCGAGCAGCCGAGGGCGCCGATCCCCGCGTAGAGCAGCGAGTTGCCGTACCACCGGAAGTAGATGCCGTCCTGGTAGGACGTCAGCTCCGAGAGGTTGTGGCCGAGGTCGAAGCCCTCGAAGGAGAAGACGTCGCCGCCGAGGAGATTGCCCGCGTCCTTGGTGGCGGCGGTGACCAGCCAGATCAGCGGGAAGAGCGTGTAGACGGCGGCGATCAGCAGCACGCCGTTGACCGCCGTCCTCGACAGCCAGCGGTTGGCGGCGGGACGGCCGGCCGGCACGGGGGCGCGGCCGGCCCGGCGGTTCGGGGTCTGGAGCTGGGCGGCCGGGTCGACCACGGTCGGGGACGTCATGCCCGTGCCCCCTTCCGGTTGGAGAATCGGGTGACGACGAAGGAGAGCAGGGCGGCGACGAGGGCGATGAGTACGGACGCGGCGGCGGCGAGCCCGTAGTCGTTGCGTTCGAACGCGGCGCTGTAGGCGTACATGTTGGGGGTCCAGGTGCTGGTCACGGCGGACCCGCTGCCCCGGTTGAGGATCAGCGGCTCGGTGAAGAGCTGGAGCGAGCCGATGACCGTGAAGAGCAGGACGAGGATCAGGGAGGAGCGGATGAGCGGGATCTTGATGGCGAAGGCGAGCCGCCAGTTTCCCGCGCCGTCCACGGTCGCCGCCTCCAGCAGGGAGCGGTCGACGGCCTGGAGCGAGGCGTAGAAGATCACGACGTTGTAGCCGAGCCACTCCCACAGCGCGATGTTGACGATCGCCGGGAGGGTGCCCTCGGAGGAGAAGAAGTCGAAGCCGACGCCGCCGGACTCCATCGCCGCGACGACCGGGCTGAGTCCGGGTGTGTAGAGGTAGATCCAGATCAGGGCGGCGATCAGCCCGGGGATCGCGTGCGGGAGGAAGAGCGCGAGCTGGAAGAACCGGCGGGCGCGGGCCATCGCGGTGTCCAGCAGCAGCGAGATGACGAGCGCGCCGCCGACCATCAGCGGTATGTAGAGGGCGCAGTAGCCGAGCAGCACCAGGAAGCCGTCACGGAACGCCTCGTCGCCGAGGGCGGCGGTGTAGTTGCCCAGGCCGTGGAAGACGGTCGTCGGGCCGTCGAAACCGAGGCCCGACTGCTTCTCGGTGAAGAGGCTCAGATGGACGGCGTAGCCGACCGGGATGATCATCGCGACGGTGAAGAGGGCGAAGAAGGGAGTGAGGAGGGCGGCGGCGGCCATGCCGGTACGGGCCTTCGCGGTACCGGTCCTGGGGACATGGGCGCCGGGGGTACGGGGCTGGGAGCCGGGGGCGCCGGGGGTACGGGACTCGGAGCCGGGGGCGTCGGCCGTACGGGGCTCGGGGCGGCGGGCTGTCTCGTGGGTCATGAGGCGTCCTCGACGTTCAGTCCGCGCTTCTTCGCGTCGGCGACGGTGGCGTCGTGCGCCGTCCCGAGCGCCTCGCGGAGGGTCGAGCTGCCGCCGACCACGTTGCTCAGTTCGTCACCGAGCGCGCTGTTGGTGGCCGCGGTGCTCGGGCCCCAGAGCCAGTCGGGATCCACGGACGCGCCGGCCTTCTCGTACAGCGCGTACAGGTCCTGACCGCCGAAGAAGCCGGTGTCGAAGGCTTTCCTGGCGACCGGTACGAGTGCGGGCGCGGCCGGCAGGGCGCTCGACGTACTCGCTCCGATCCGGGCCTCGATGCCGGCCTCGGTGGTGGACATCCAGAGCGCGAACTCGACCGCCGCGGCGGTCTTCCGGCTGTCCTTGCCGACGGCGAACGTCGATCCGCCGATCATGCCGCTGGCCGGCCGCCCGGCGTCCCAGCTCGGCACCGGCGCCGCGGCCCACTTGCCCTTCTGCTCGGTCACGATGCCCGACAGGACGCCGGCGCCCCACGAGGCACCGAGGTAGCCGACCGTCGTGCCCTGCTTGAGCGAGCCGGTCCATTCGGGGCTGAACGACGAGGCGGTGGAGACGAGTCGGTCGTCGATCATCCCCTGCCAGTACTCCGCCGCCCTGACGCTCGCCGGGTCCTCGGTGTCGACGCGCCAGCTGTCCCCGGCCGTGTCGAACCACTGGCCTCCCGCCTGCCAGGCCATCGCCTGGAAGAAGGTCGGGTCGTCGGGGAAGAAGGTGGCGATCCGGGTCTTCGGCTCGGCCTTCCTGACTCGCTCGGCCGCCGTGCGGAACTCGGCCCAGGTCTTGGGCGGCGCGATGTCGTGCTTGTCGAAGAAGTCCTTGCGGTAGTAGAAGACCTGCGGTGACGCGTCGAAGGGAACGGCCCAGTTCCGGCCGCCCATCGTGGTCAGTTCCACGGCCTGCGGGAGGAACTTCCTCTTGACGTCCTCGGTGAGATAGCCGCTCAGGTCCTGGAGCGAGCCCTGGCTGACGAACTGCGACAGCTGCGGGTACTCGATCGAGAGCAGATCGGGCGCGATGCCCGCCTTCACCGCGTTGGCGATCTTGGGATAGCCGCCCAGGCCGCCGGACGGTATCTCCTCGAACCTCACCTTGATCGTGTCGTGCGAGGCGTTGAACGCGTCCACGACCTCCTTCGATCCCTTCGTCCACGCCCAGAAGGTGAGGGTCACGGGGTCTTCGGCGGTGCCTCGGGCGGGTTCCTGGCCGCCGTCACCGCTGCACGCCCCGAGGGCGGCGAGAGCGGACAGCGCGGTGAGGGCGCTGACGACGGCGCGGATGGGACGGGACCTCGGATGGCTCACGGCTCGGGCTCCTGTGCGGCGGGGGACAGGCGGTGGCCGTGATACTTCGATCCGGGGTGAGCGGGGTCAAGAGCGAAAGATTGATTGATCGAAAAATGATCGAACGGGGCAGAGGCCGGGGCTCAGGTCGGACCGGGCTCAGGCCTGACCGGGCCCGGCGGACCGGGGCCGGGGCCGAACCGGCTGGGCGGTCCGGCGGTCCGGCGGTCCACCGCACGAGGCGCGGACCCGCAGACTCGGCAGCAGATCCAGATGGACCCGGGGCTCCGCCTCGTCGGCGGGCTCCGTCAACCGTCTGACCAGCAGCTCCGCCGCGTGCCGCCCCACCGCCCGCTTCGGCGGGGCGACGGCCGTGAGCGGGGTGTCGGCGAGCGCGGCGACCTCGTCGTCGTACGTGATCAGGGAGAGGTCGTCCGGCACCCGTACGCCCAGCTCGGCCAGACGCCGCACCATCCAGGTCGCGTCCTCGTCGTTGTGCATCAGCGCCGCCGTCGCCCGCCCGGTCTCCACGGCGGCGGCCAGCCCCCGCGCCGCCTCCTCGAAGAGCGCGGGCCGCCGCTCGGCCGACGACGAGTCCAGCACGGGCAGCGGCGCCCGCAGTCCCAGGGCGTCCAGCGCCCGCTCGTACCCGGCGCGCACGGCCGTCGCGGTCGGGCTGTCCGCCCTGGCCACGAGCAGCGGGGTCCCGTGTCCGAGCCTGATCAGATGCCGTACGGCCAGGAGCACACCGTGCGCGTGGTCGGAGCGGACCCGGTCCAGATCGTCCAGCGGCCCGCCCGGCACACCCAGCCGCTCCACGAGCACCGTGGGCACCGGGAGGGCGGCGACCCACTCCCCGTACCGCTCCGGATGGTCCGGCGCCGTCCAGCTCGGCGCGACCAGCAGCCCCCGCGCACCGGCGGCGAGCAGCCCGGCCGCGTGCGAGGCGTCGTCCTCCGACCGGTAGTCGGAGACGCGCAGGATAAGCCGGGCGCCGAGCCGCGCCGCCGCCTCGTGCGCCCCGCGGATCACCTCGGCGAAGTAGTACGCGGCGGCCGGCGCCAGCATCCCGATCACCGGGCTCCCGGCACCCGGCGCGCTCCCGGCCGGGCCCTGTCCGCGCGGCCAGGACACCGAGCCGTGCGCCCGGTCGAGCAGGCCGCGCGCGGCCAGCGCCTCCACGTCCCGGCGCGCGGTGACGGGCGCGACCCCCAGCCGCTCGGCGAGATCCGACACCCGTACGGTGCCGCGCTCACGCACCAGGTTCAGCAGTCGGTCATGACGTTCGGCGGCACCTTCGCGCACGGTGGCAGTCCCTCCGGAGGGTGATGAGGTGATGGCCCGGCGCGACGACTCTAATGCAGCGTGATCGAACGATGAAGGTTTCCGATCATTCGATCGCGACATGGGCGCGGTCACCCGCTACTGGGGCCCGTACTTCCGCCCCGTCTTCGACGTCATCCCGCCCAGCAGCCCTCGCGGCGCGAGCTTCACCGCGCCCATCAGGGCCTTGTAGCGGGCGTCCGGTACCGACACCGTCTTGCCACGGGCCAGATCGTCCAGCGCCGCGGTCACCAGCTTGTCGGCGTCCAGCCACATCCAGTTGGGGATGTTGTCCGTCCCCATGCCCGCCCGGTCGTGGAACTCCGTCCGCGTGAAGCCGGGGCAGAGCGCCATCAGCCGTACCCCGGTCCCGGCCAGGTCCCGCGCCACCCCCTCGGTGAACTGCACGACCCACGCCTTCGACGCGCCGTACGTCCCGCGCGGCACGAACGCGGCCACCGACGACACGTTCACCACCCCGCCGCGCCCGCGCTCCTTCATTCCGACGACGGCCGCCGACGTCAGGCGCAGCACGGCCTCGATGTGCACCTTCAGCATCGTCAGCTCGTCGGCCATCGAGACGTCGAGGAACCGGCCCTTGTTCCCGAACCCCGCGTTGTTGACCAGCAGATCGATGGGCTGCTTACGGTCGCGGAGGCGCTCCTCGACCGCCGCGATGCCGAGGTCCGTGGCGAGGTCGGCGGTCAGTACCTCCGCCTCGATGCCGTGCAGGTCGTGGAGTTCGGTGGCCTGGTGCTGGAGGCGCTCGGTGTCGCGTGCGACCAGCACCAGATTGTGGCCGCTTCCCACCCCGCCGGACCGGGAGGTCCCGCCCGCCGCCAGGCGCCGCGCGAACGCGGCGCCGATCCCCGCTGTCGCGCCCGTAATCAAAGCAGTCGTCATAGGCGGCACGTTAGACGGTCGCGCGCCCGGCGCGAACGGCTGTCCGGCCACCGGAAGGCGCCCCTACGCGCTGCCGCGCGCCCCTGGCGCACCGCGTCCCGCGCACACGCGCCGACACCTTCCCCGTCCGCTGCGGTCTCCCGCCGTCAGCCCGTCCCGGCGCTCTCGGTGGTGGACACCGGACCGGCGGCGGTTCCGCTCGCCGGGCCGGGGACCGTACCCGCGCCGACCGTCCCGCGCCCCAGGTTCGCCGCATACTCCCGCGCGGACCTCAACTCCTCGGTGTGCAGGGCCTCTCCGGCCGCCAGCAGCCGGGGCAGCAGCTCGCGCTCGGTCGTCGCGGCCCGGAAGGCGAGGGCCACCGTCACCTCGTGGTCCGGCCGGTGCACGATCTCGACCGGATCGCCCGCGCGGACCTCGCCGGGCACCAGGACCCTGAAGTACGCGCCGGTGACGCCCTGTCGGGTGAACCGCCTGACCCAGCCCTTCTCACCGAGCCAGCCCGCGAACGTACGGCACGGAATCCGCCCGCTCGTCGCCTCCAGCACCAGATCGGCGCCGACCCGCCAACGCTCCCCGACCTTCGTCCCGTTGAGATCGAGGCCGGACGTGGTGAGATTCTCGCCGAACTGCCCGTTGGCCAGCGGGCGCCCCAACTCCCGCTCCCAGAAGTCCAGATCCTCCCGCGCGTACACGTACACGGCCTGGTCGCTGCCGCCGTGGTGGCGCAGGTCGCACACCGAGTCCCCGACGAGACCGCTCGCGCCCGTGCCCTTGCGGCCGGGATCGCGCACCCCGACCGGCCCCTCCACCGGCTGCTTGTCGATACCGGTGGCGCCGCCCGGCGCGTCCGTGTACCCGACGGCCTTGGGGCGTCCCACATTCACGGTCAGCACTCTCATGCCAGGCACGCTAACCCGCCGACCCGGTCCGATGCCTCTCAAATGTACTGCCCGTAATTTCATCGTTGCCCCAAGCATCCCTTATGTTTGCGGAGTGATCGAAGCACGCCATCTCCGTGTCCTGCGCGCCGTCGCCTCCACCGGCTCGTTCTCCGCCGCGGCGCGGGAACTGGGCTGCACACAGCCCGCCGTCAGCCAGCAGATGAAGGTCCTCGAAGCCTCCGTCGGTACGACCCTGCTGATCAGGACCAGCCGCGCGATGCGCCTCACCCAGGCCGGCGAGGTGCTCGTCCGGCACGCGACGGGAATCCTGTCGGGACTCACGGCCGCCGAGGAGGAGGTCGCCGCCATCGCGGGCCTGCGGGCGGGCCGCGTCCGGCTGGTCTCGTTCCCGAGCGGCAGCTCCACCCTCGTCCCCGCCGCGCTCGCGGCCCTGCGCGCCGCCCACCCCGGCACCCGCGTCTCACTGGTCGACGCGGAACCGCCGCGCTCCGTCGAGATGCTGCGCGACGGCGACTGCGACGTGGCGCTGGCCTTCCGATACGGCTCCAACGGCGGCGCCGGCGAGTGGGACGACCTGGTCGTACGCCCGCTGCTCACCGACCGGTTGGTGGGGCTGCTCCCCGAGGGGCACCGGCTGGCCGGGGCGGATGCCGTCTCGATCGCCGACCTCGCCGACGAGTCCTGGATCGCGGGCTGTCCGCGCTGCCGTCATCAGCTGGTGGAGGCCTGTGAGAACGCGGGGTTCACGCCCCGTATCGACTTCGCGACGGACGACTATCCCGCGGTGATCGGCCTGGTCGGGGCCGGGCTGGGGGTGGCTTTTCTGCCGGAGCTGGCGATGGAGTCGGTGCTGCCGAAGGCCGCTCGTACGGTCACCGTCGAGCCCGCGGTCCGGCGGGAGATCGTCGCGCTCACCCTGCCCGATCTGGCGCGGGTCCCGGCGGTGGCGGCGACGCTGGATCAACTGGAGCGGGCCGCCTCGCGCTGACGCGGTTGCTGTCCGCTCCCCGCCCCGGCCCCCTGCCCCGCTCCCGCCCGTGACGGGAGCGCGGTACGCGGCTCATGAGCGAGCGCGGTCCTGCGGTCTCTGCCGCGCGTTCTTTGGTGGTTCAGTGCAGGAACGTTTCTGCACAGTGTTCGCGGGGAGTCAGGCGCGTCCCGACCCGTTGGCCCCCGTGCTCGCGATCAACCGGGTGCGGGCGCGCCCCATCAGCTCCTCGCGCTCGTCCTCCGTCAGCCCGCCCCACACGCCGTACGGCTCCCGCACGGCCAGCGCGTGCGCCGCGCACTGCGCGCGGACCGGGCATCTCATACAGACCTCTTTGGCCGAGGTCTCGCGGGCGCTGCGTGCCGCGCCCCGCTCTCCCTCCGGGTGAAAGAACAGCGAGCTGTCGACGCCGCGACAGGCCGCGAGGAGCTGCCAGTCCCACAGATCTGCGTTCGGTCCGGGAAGACGGGAGAAATCTGCCATTGCTCATGTCCCCTTGCGTCCGTGGAGGCGGATATGGGTCGCCAGGGCCGCGAGACGCGACCCGGGACGCCGGGTATGAGCCCGACGTGCCGACCACATCTGCTCACGACCGTACATCTCCTGTGTAAGTAGATGTAAATATGACTCATTGCGAATCTAGCCACAGACACCAGCAAAAGCGAAGAAATGGCGCTAAATGGGGCATAGCTCAGAGTGATCGAGCGATGACCTGCGAGGCTCTGCTCTGTGCACGTCTCCTCACGTAGAGTGCCGAAGGCGATTCCGGACCCGTAACTCTTTCGAGTGACCGTCGTTGAGTGATCGAGGCGGTTGAAGGAACAAGCGATCGGGCACATGTCCGATGGCGTCAATCGCACAGGTGACCACATGTACTCAGCCTGGAGGCTCAAGGTGACGCGCATCAGCTGCGGAGGGCGGCCATGACATCCGTCCTCGTCTGCGACGACTCCCCGCTTGCCCGAGAGGCGCTGCGCCGCGCGGTTGCGACCGTGCCCGGCGTCGAGCGCGTGACGACCGCGGCCAACGGTGAGGAAGTCCTCCGCCGCTGGGGCGCCGACCGCTCGGACCTGATTCTGATGGACGTACGCATGCCCGGTCTGGGCGGTGTCGAGACCGTCCGCCGGCTGCTGTCCGCCGATCCGGGCGCCCGGATCATCATGCTCACGGTCGCCGAGGACCTGGACGGTGTCGCGCTCGCGGTCGCCGCCGGCGCCCGCGGCTATCTGCACAAGGACGCGTCCCGCGCGGAGCTGCGCGCGACCGTCACACAGGCGCTCGCCGACCCGACGTGGCGGCTCGCCCCGCGCCGGCTCAGGTCGGCCGAGATGGGCGCCGCCCCCACGCTCACCGCGCGTGAGATCCAGGTGCTCGAAGGGATGAGCCACGGCCGGTCGAACGCGGAGATCGGGCGCGAGCTCTTCCTCTCCGAGGACACGGTCAAGACCCACGCCCGGCGGCTGTTCAAGAAGCTCGGCGCCTCGGACCGCGCACACGCCGTGGCCCTCGGATTCCGGTGGGGTCTGGTCCGCTAGTTCCGGTCCGCTGGTTCCGGTCCGCCCGACCGGACTCAGCCGCTGGTCAAAGGTGCCCGGGCACCACGTCCGGACAGTCGCGTAACCCCGTCTGCCCGTGCGGTGGACGGGGCGGCGGAGAGGGTCACCGGTGCCCGTACGCCACAGTTTCCCGCCCGATGCCGCATCCTTGAGGTGTGGAGTTCCTCGGGGACGAGTCGGGCGAGCGGAAGGGGAGGGCGCAGGAGATGAGTTCCGGCGCACCTGCTCATAACGCTTCGGTGCACAACTATGAACGCGGCGCCACGGATCGGCAGCCTCCGAGGCACCATGGTCGGATGCGCGATGACGAGACCACGGTGATCGGTGCGCTCGTTCACCGTGCCGTCGAGGGGGACGGGCAGGCCACGCACGATCTTCTGGCCCATGTGCACCCCCTCGCGCTGCGCTACTGCCGAACCCGCCTCAACCGACTGCCGGGTGACGCGCGCCACTTCGTGGAAGACCTCGCACAGGAGGTCTGCGTCGCCGTCCTGATGGCGCTGCCGCGCTACCGGGACACCGGAAGGCCCTTCGAGGCCTTCGTCTTCGCCATCGCCGCGCACAAGGTCGCCGATCTCCAGCGGGCCGCCATGCGGCACCCGGGCTCGACGGCGGTCCCCTCGGACGAGATGCCCGAGCGGCCCGACGACTCCCTGGGCCCGGAGGAGCGCGCGCTGCTCAGCAGCGACGCGGAGTGGGCGAAGAAGCTGCTCGCCAACCTCCCGGACAACCAGCGCGAACTGCTCGTCCTGCGGGTCGCCGTCGGGCTCACCGCCGAGGAGACCGGCCAGATGTTGGGGATGTCGCCCGGCGCCGTACGGGTCGCGCAGCACCGGGCGCTCAGCAGGCTGCGCGCGCTCGCCGAGCAGTAGCCGTACCGGGCGCCCGCTTCCGGCCGGCCCCGGGAGCGTGGAATCAGACGCCTCCGCTTCCCGTTAGCATGGACATCCGCACCGATCAAGGCCATTTGGGGAAGGTGTCATGACTGCAAACGTCGACGGAGTGCCCGAGAAGTTCGCGACGCTCGGGCTGACATACGACGACGTGCTGCTGCTCCCTGGCGCGTCCGACATGGCACCGGACGAGATCGACACCTCCTCGTACATCTCGAAGAACGTCAAGGTGAACATCCCGCTGCTCTCCGCGGCGATGGACAAGGTCACCGAGGCGCGCATGGCGATCGCCATGGCGCGACAGGGCGGCGCCGGCGTACTGCACCGCAATCTGTCGATCGCCGACCAGGCGAACCAGGTCGACCTCGTGAAGCGCTCCGAGTCCGGCATGGTCACCGACCCGATCACGGTCAACCCCGACGCGACGCTCGGCGAGGCGGACCAGCTCTGCGCCAAGTTCCGGATCAGCGGCGTCCCGGTCACCGACCGCTCGGGCAAGCTGCTCGGCATCGTCACCAACCGTGACATGGCCTTCGAGTCGGACCGTACGCGCCAGGTGCGCGAGGTCATGACGCCGATGCCGCTGGTCACCGGCAAGGTCGGCATCTCCGGCGTGGACGCGATGGAGCTGCTGCGCCGCCACAAGATCGAGAAGCTGCCGCTGGTCGACGACTCCGGTGTCCTCAAGGGCCTGATCACGGTCAAGGACTTCGTCAAGGCCGAGAAGTACCCGAACGCCGCCAAGGACGCGGACGGCCGGCTCCTCGTCGGCGCGGCCGTCGGTGTCGCCGGTGACGCGTACGAGCGGGCCCAGGCGCTCATCGAGGCGGGCGTCGACTTCATCGTCGTCGACACCGCGCACGGCCACTCCCGGCTCGTCGGCGACATGGTCGCGAAGATCAAGTCGAACAGCGCCGTCGACGTCATCGGCGGCAACATCGCCACCCGCGACGGCGCCCAGGCCCTGATCGACGCCGGTGTCGACGGCATCAAGGTGGGCGTGGGCCCCGGTTCCATCTGTACGACCCGCGTCGTCGCCGGTATCGGTGTCCCGCAGGTCACCGCGATCTACGAGGCGTCGCTGGCCGCGAAGGCCGCGGGCGTCCCGGTCATCGGCGACGGCGGCCTCCAGTACAGCGGCGACATCGCCAAGGCCCTGGTCGCGGGCGCCGACACGGTGATGCTCGGCTCGCTGCTCGCGGGCTGCGAGGAGTCGCCGGGCGAGCTGATGTTCATCAACGGCAAGCAGTTCAAGTCGTACCGCGGCATGGGCTCGCTGGGCGCGATGCAGACCCGTGGCGAGCAGCGGTCGTTCTCCAAGGACCGCTATTTCCAGGAGGGCGTGGCGTCGGACGAGAAGCTGGTGCCCGAGGGCATCGAGGGCCAGGTGCCCTACCGCGGTCCGCTCTCCTCGGTCGTGCACCAACTGACCGGCGGACTGCGGCAGTCCATGTTCTACGTGGGTGGCCGCACCGTCCCGCAGCTCCAGGAGAACGGCCGGTTCGTACGGATCACCTCCGCGGGTCTCAAGGAGAGCCACCCGCACGACATCCAGATGACGGTCGAGGCGCCGAACTACACCAGGCGCTGACGTCCGGCACATCGGTGAGGGGCGGCCCCGCTCATGTCGGGGCCGCCCCTCACTGTCGTGCCGGGGCGGGTCGGGGATACTGAAGCCGCAGACGTAGAGGAAAGGCCACACATCGTGACTGAGATCGAGATCGGCCGCGGCAAGCGCGGACGCCGGGCGTACGCCTTCGACGACATCGCCGTCGTCCCCAGCCGGCGCACCCGCGACCCGAAGGAGGTCTCGATCGCCTGGCAGATCGACGCCTACCGCTTCGAACTGCCGTTCCTGGCCGCCCCCATGGACTCCGTGGTCTCGCCGAGCACCGCGATCCGCATCGGCGAGCTGGGCGGTCTCGGCGTGCTCAACCTCGAAGGACTGTGGACCCGTTACGAGGACCCGGAGCCCCTGCTGGACGAGATCGCCGAGCTGGACCAGGCGACCGCCAACCGCAGGCTCCAGGAGATCTACTCCGCGCCGATCCAGGAGGAGCTGATCGGGCGGCGCATCAAGGAGGTGCGCGACTCGGGCGTGGTCACGGCCGCCGCGCTGTCGCCGCAGCGAACCGCCCAGTTCTCCAAGGCGGTTGTGGACGCCGGGGTGGACATCTTCGTCATCCGGGGGACGACGGTCTCCGCCGAGCACGTGTCCGGCGCGGCCGAGCCGCTGAACCTGAAGCAGTTCATCTACGAGCTGGACGTCCCGGTCATCGTCGGCGGCTGCGCCACGTACACCGCCTCGCTGCATCTGATGCGGACCGGCGCGGCCGGGGTGCTGGTGGGCTTCGGCGGCGGCGCCGCGCACACCACCCGTAACGTGCTGGGTATCCAGGTGCCGATGGCGACCGCGGTCGCGGACGTCGCCGCCGCCCGGCGCGACTACATGGACGAGTCCGGCGGCCGGTACGTGCACGTGATCGCCGACGGCGGGGTGGGCTGGTCCGGCGACCTGCCCAAGGCCGTGGCGTGCGGTGCGGACGCGGTGATGATGGGCTCCCCGCTGGCGCGCGCGAACGACGCGCCCGGCAAGGGGCGCCACTGGGGCATGGAGGCGGTCCACGAGGACGTGCCGCGCGGCAAGCTGGTGGACCTGGGCATCGTCGGTACGACGGAGGAGGTCCTGACGGGCCCCTCGCACAGCCCGGACGGCTCGATGAACTTCTTCGGCGCGCTCAAGAGGGCGATGGCGACGACGGGTTACAGCGAGCTGAAGGAGTTCCAGCGCGTCGAGGTGACGGTCGCGGACTCGCAGCACAGCCGCTGACGGCGGGCAGGGCGCCCCGGACCGAGCGCGGTCCGGGGCGCTTTCATGTCCACGGGGCACGCGCCGGGGTGAACACGGTTCAGGCGCGGGCGGCCACCGGGGTCAGGCCTTCTTGGCCGCCGAGACCGCGGCGAAAGCGGCGAGGGCGAAGAAGAGGAAGGTCATCGCCTCCTTGCCCGCGTTCCAGGCCTCCGTCAGCAGGCTGAAGTGGTCGAACAGCATGTCCGTCGTCGACAGGCCCAGCTCCTCGGCCGCGATGATCGCGATGCCGAAGATCTGGCCCAGGTAGACGGCGGCCAGCGCGAGCACGGCGCTGGCCACGGCGAGGATCGGGTTGCGTCCGCCGACCTTGCCCGCGACCAGACCGATGACGAAGCCGACGGCGATCGCGGCGAAACCGATCTCGCTCTCGAGCGCCCCGGCGAGGCCGCCGTAGACCGCCGCGGCGGCGATAGCGGTGACGGCCGCCGCCCCCAGCCCGAGGCCCACGTTGTCGCGGACCACCGGCGCCGGCGCGAACGGGTTGCCCGGGCCGGGCGGCACGGGACCGCCGGCGAACGGGTTTCCGGGCGGCTGGAAAGACTGGCTCATATGAAGGATCCCCCCAAGGAATGCCCGCACCGTTGTGCGAGCGCCCTGGACCATAGCAGTCGGCTACGACACCGCCCCAGGCAAATGTCCCCCTGTGGAGGGCGGGTGGGCGCCGCCTCAGAGCCGGTGCGCCGCGCCCGCCGGGCTCGCCCCTCGGGTGTCGAGCAGCAACTGCGCCTTGACGGCCAGTCCTTGGAGGTCGTACGTACGGTGGTGCTGGAGCAGCACCGTCAGATCCGCCTGCGCCGCGGCCTCGTAAAGAGAGTCGGCGCGCCCGACCGGCAGATCGCGGACCCGCCAGTCGGGGACGTACGGGTCGTGGTAGCTGACGGTCGCGCCCAGATCCATCAGCCGGCAGGCGATCTCCGTGGCCGGTGAGCTCTCCTGGTCGGCGTGGTCCTGCTTGTAGGTGACGCCGAGGAGCAGGACGCGGGCGCCGCGCGCGGACTTGCCGTGCTCGTTGAGGAGGGCCGCGCAGCGCTGGATCACATACTGCGGCATGCGCGTGTTGATCTCCTGGGCGAGGCCGACCATGCGCAGCGGGTGACCGGGGGTGCGGCCCGCGTGCGGGAGGTGGCTGGGGTCCATGGGGACTCCGTGGCCGCCCACACCGGGGCCGGGGCGGAAGGCCTGGAAGCCGAACGGTTTCGTCTCGGCGCACCGGATGACGTCCCAGAGGTCGACCCCGAGGTCGTGGCAGAGCACGGCCATCTCGTTGACCAGGGCGATGTTGACGTGTCTGAAGTTGGTTTCGAGGAGCTTGACGGTCTCGGCCTCGCGCGGTCCGCGCGCGCGGACCACCTTGTCGGTGAGGCGTCCGTAGAAGGCGGCGGCCGATTCGGTGCAGGCCGGTGTGAGCCCGCCGATCACCTTGGGGGTGTTGGTGTGGCCGTGGGTGCGCCGGCCGGGGTCGAGGCGGCCGGGGGAGTACGCGAGGTGGAAGTCCCGTCCGGCGCGCAGCCCCGAGCCCTCCTCCAGGATGGTGCGCAGGAACCCCTCCGTGGTGCCGGGGCCCGCCGGTGATTCGAGGAGCACGGTGGTGTGCGGGCGCAGCCGGGCGGCCAGGGCGCGCGCGGCCTCGCCGACGGCCGTGAGATCCAGGGTGCGGTCCGGGCCGAGCGGGGTGGGCGCGCAGATGACGGCGGTACGGACCCGGCCCAGCTCGGTCGGGTTGGTGGTGGGGCGGAAGCCGCCGGAGAGCATGCGGCGGACGTCGGACGCGGTGAGGGAGCCGTCGACCGGGGTGCGGCCCGCCGCCAGTTCGGCGACGGGCCGTGGATCGGAGTCGTACCCGATGGTCTCGATGCCGGCGGCCACCGCGGCCTGGGCGAGGGGGAGGCCGAGATGGCCGAGTCCGATGACGGCGAGGTCTGCGGGCATGTGGGCCGTCCTTTCCCATAACCGGAGTGGACAGAGGGCGCAACCCCTGTGGACAGAATGAGCAAGCGCAATGTCAGACTAGGCGTAAATATGACCGATATGCGTCATTACATGGCCGGACATCGGGGGACATGTCTGCCGATTTGGCGGGTGGGATCCGATCTTCGGCCGGTGTTGTCCACAGCCGGTGGCTGAAGTCGGTGAGTGCGGACAGAATCGAAGAGCCCGAACAACACGGGGGCGACGGGAGGCAGCGGTGAGGACAGCGACACTGGGACCGGAGGAGCGCGCCACGGCTCTGGCGGAGATGGCCGAGCGCGAACTGGACGTGTTGGTCGTGGGCGCGGGTGTGGTCGGTGCCGGGACCGCGCTCGACGCGGTGACCCGCGGACTCTCGACCGGGCTCGTGGAGGCGCGCGACTGGGCCTCGGGGACGTCGAGCCGGTCGAGCAAGCTGATCCACGGCGGCCTGCGCTATCTGGAGATGCTCGACTTCGGCCTCGTCCGGGAGGCGCTCAAGGAGCGCGGACTGCTTCTGGAGCGACTGGCCCCCCATCTGGTGAAGCCCGTGCCCTTCCTCTACCCCTTGCGGCACAAGGGGTGGGAGAGGTTCTACGCGGGATCGGGCGTCGCGCTGTACGACGCGATGTCGGTCTCCTCGGGCCACGGCCGGGGCCTGCCGACGCACCGTCATCTCACCCGCCGCAACGCGCTGCGCGTGGCTCCCGCGCTCAAGAAGGACGCGCTGGTGGGCGCGTTGCAGTACTACGACGCGCAGATGGACGACGCGCGCTATGTGGCCACCTTGGTGCGTACGGCCGCGAGCTACGGCGCGCATGTCGCCAGCAGGGCCCGGGTGGTCGGCTTCCTGCGCGAGGGTGAGCGGGTCGTGGGGGCCCGCGTGCGGGACGTGGACGGCGCCGGGGAGTACGAGATCCGGGCCAAGCAGATCGTCAACGCGACCGGGGTGTGGACCGACGACACGCAGGCGCTGATAGGCGAGCGCGGACAGTTCCACGTCCGGGCGTCGAAGGGCATCCACCTGGTCGTCCCCAAGGACCGCATCCACTCCTCGACCGGACTGATCCTGCGGACCGAGAAGTCGGTGCTGTTCGTCATCCCCTGGGGCAGGCACTGGATCGTGGGCACCACCGACACCGACTGGGACCTCGACAAGGCGCACCCGGCGGCCTCCAGCGCGGACATCGACTATCTCCTCGAACACGTCAACTCGGTCCTCGCCGTGCCCCTGACGCGTGACGACGTGGAAGGGGTGTACGCGGGGCTCCGCCCGCTGCTGGCCGGCGAGTCCGACGCGACGAGCAAGCTGTCGCGCGAGCACACGGTGGCCCACCCCGTGCCGGGCATGGTCGTGGTCGCGGGCGGCAAGTACACGACGTACCGGGTCATGGCCAAGGACGCGGTGGACGAGGCGGTGCACGGACTCGACCAGCGGGTCGCCGACTGCGTGACGGAGGACACCCCGCTGCTCGGCGCCGAGGGCTACCGCGCCCTGTGGAACGCGCGGGCGGGGATCGCGGCGCGGACCGGACTCCATGTGGTGCGCGTGGAGCATCTGCTCAACCGGTACGGCGCGATGGTCGAGGAGCTGCTGACGCTGATCGCGGCCGACCCCGGGCTCGGGGAGCCGCTGGGCGCCGCCGAGGACTATCTGCGGGCCGAGATCGTCTACGCGGCGTCGCACGAGGGGGCGCGCCATCTCGACGACGTCCTGACGCGGCGGACACGGATCTCGATCGAGACCTTCGACCGGGGGACACGCTCCGCGCGCGAGTGCGCGGAGCTGATGGCGCCGGTGCTCGGCTGGGACACCGAGCAGATCGAGAAGGAGGTCGAGCACTACCGCAAGCGGGTGGAGGCGGAGCGCGAGTCGCAGCGTCAGCCGGACGACCTGACGGCCGACGCGGCGAGGCTCGGCGCGCCGGACATCGTGCCCCTGTGAGCTGTCCGGGGTGTCCCCCGAGCCCGGGGAGAATCTCCCGGGCGCTCGGGGGGACTCCCGAGGTGGGACGTCCGAGGTGTTCGAGGCGCCCGGGGTGAGTTGAGGCTGGTGGGGCACCTGTTGCGACGCTTCGACGGAGAATTCCGGGTACCTCTGTTCGAGTCTCGAACAGGGGCATGACCAGCGACGCGGCCCGCCCGGCCCCGCCCAACGGCCCCACGCCGGCCTCTCCTTGGGAACCTGTCCCGGCGGACGGCGGACCCGGGAGCATCGCATGCCCCGGAGTGAGGGACAATGAGGGCTCTGTCAGGGCGCGTTACCGCGCCGCGCGCGGGCAGGCGCCAAGGGCCTGTCTTCGAGCTGGCCTCGTCCGCCCGCAGGGCCGACGGACGACAGTTGACGTCAGGCGCAGGCGCGGGCGGACACCAGGGATCGCAGAGGGGACGCATGGCGGAGGCGGAGCAGTCGCGGGACACGGCGCGGGACCCCGGGAACGACACGGACGACACGGAGCGCGAGGCCTCATCGATCACGGAGGGGCGCCTCCTCGCCGGGCGGTACCGACTCGGTGAGGTGCTCGGCCGCGGTGGAATGGGCACGGTCTGGCGCGCCGTCGACGAGACGCTGGGCCGTACGGTCGCCGTCAAGGAGCTGCGCTTCCCCAGCAGCATCGACGAGGACGAGAAACGCCGGCTCATCACGCGCACCCTGCGTGAGGCCAAGGCGATCGCCCGAATCCGCAGCAACGGCGCGGTCACGGTCTACGACGTCGTGGACGAGGACGACCGGCCGTGGATCGTCATGGAACTCATCGAGGGCAAGTCCCTCGCCGACGTCGTCCGCGAGGACGGCATCCTGACCCCGAGGCGCGCCGCCGAGGTCGGCCTCGCGATCCTCGACGTACTGCGCTCGGCGCACCGCGAGGGCATCCTGCACCGGGACGTGAAGCCGTCCAACGTGCTGATCGCCGACGACGGACGCGTCGTCCTCACCGACTTCGGCATCGCGCAGGTGGAGGGCGACCCGTCGGTCACCTCGACCGGCATGCTCGTCGGCGCCCCCTCGTACATCTCGCCGGAGCGCGCCCGGGGCAAGAAGCCCGGTCCCGCGGCCGACCTGTGGTCGCTGGGCGGACTGCTCTACGCGTCGGTCGAGGGCTGCCCCCCGTACGACAAGGGGTCGGCCATCGCCACCCTCACCGCCGTCATGACCGAGCCGCTCGACCCGCCGAAGAACGCGGGCGCGCTGGAGGAGGTCATCTACGGCCTGCTGGCCAAGGACCCGGCGCTACGGCTCGACGAGCCGGGCGCGAGGGCCCTGCTCCAGGACGTCATCGACGCCCCGGACCCCTCGGAGCTGCCCCGGCAGGCCGCCGACGCGACCCGGGTCGTACCGCTCCCCCCGGTGCCCGCGCCCCGGTCGGGCGGCCGGACGAAGGAAGCCGTCGGCAGCGCGAGCGTCGCCGGCGGCGGGCAGCGGCCCGGCGGGGCGACGGGAGCAGGCGCCGGTGCGGGCGTGGCGGCCGGGTCGCCGTCCGCACCCGCGTCCACACCGGGCGGGGGCACCGCGCGGACCACGGCCACGCGGGCGTCGCTCACCGATGTCGTCCCGCGTCGCACGCTCATGATCATCGCGGGCGTCGTCGTGCTGGCGATCCTCGCCGTCGTCCTGGCCGTCGCCCTCAACGGTGACGGGGAGAGCACGGCCGGGGGCGACACGGGCAAGGACGACACCGCGACATCGGCCGGAGCCACCGCGGGCGACGACGCCAAGGGCGGCGCCGACACGGCGGGCAAGGACAAGCAGCAGGATTCGGCCAAGGACAGCGGTGACGGCAAGGCGTCGGACGACCGGTCGTCGGAGGGCTCCGGCGGCTCCGGCGCGGACGACCCGGCCAAGGGTTCCGACAACTCGGGCACGGACTCCGGCTCCGGTTCGGACGGCAAGGGGCTGCCGGAGGACTTCAAGGTGGTCAAGGACGGGCAGTTCCGCTTCTCCATGGCGATGCCCGACGATTTCCGGCGCACCGGTACGGCGGGCCAGAGTTCGGGCGCCATCTACAGCGAGAGCGGTGAATTCCCTCGTATCCAGATCGACTTCAACGCCAAGCCGACCGATGACGCGAAGCGTGCCTGGGAGCAGCTCGAAACCCAGATAAAGGGCACCCTCGGCAATTACAAGCGCCTGGGGCTCAAGTCGGTGGAGTTCAACGGCTATCCGACCGTCGCCGACTGGGAATTCGAGCGTGACCAGAACGGCGAACGGGTGCGTGTTCTCAACCGCGGTTTCAAGGTCGACGCCACCCATGGCTACGCGATCATGATCACCTGTGAGGCGAGCGAGTGGGACGACGACGAGTGCCGGACGCTCCGTGAGACGGCGTACAGCACTTTCAAGCCGTCCAACTGATCGACGGGCGCGGCGTGAAGGCGTCGCGATGGCGTGAACTGGTGGGCGATACCACCCGTTCCGGTGATTGATGCGACTGTCTGTGGAGCGGCGCGCATGATGACCGGAACGGGCCACGGCCGGGAGCGGCGGGGTGCGCCGGGGCGTACGGGCGCAGGTTGCCGGGAAGGTTAAGACCTGTGTTGCGGCGACCCGGCGGCACATTTGTGTGCGGCCACGTATCGTGAGAACTCGCGGACCGTACGCAGTCACAATGGGCCGGTAAACGACCGGAATTGGCGGTTTCGCGAGGTCTCCGAGGATCCGGAGACCCAGGAACAGCGCGCGTGTTGGGAGGCGTCGTGGACGACTACGCGGGACGGGTGCTTGCCGACCGCTACCGCCTGCCCCTGCCTCCGTCGGACGAGTTCGACCTTGTCGAGACGCGTGCGTTCGACACGTACAGCGGGCAGGAAGTCCTCGTCAGGCAGGTGCCGTTGCCGGAGGTCGTGGACGCCGAGATGGTCGACCCGGACGGCGCCGCGGCCACGCGGCGCGTCTCCGGCCGTACGACCCGCAGGCCCACGGACCCCGCCGTGCGCCGCGCCATCGAGGCCGCGCAGAGCGCCGCGCAGATCCCCGACCACCCACGGCTCGACCAGGTCTTCGACGTCTTCGCCGAAGGCGGCTCGCTGTGGATAGTGAGTGAACTGGTCGCGGCCAGGCCGCTGGCCGCCCTCCTGGCCGAGAAGCCGCTCAACCCCTACCGCGCGGCCGAGATCGCCTCGGACGTGCTCACCGCCGTACGGGTCCTGCACGCCCACGGCTGGACCCACCGCAACATCACCATCCGCACGGTGCTCGTCTGCGACGACGGACGCGTGGTGCTCACCGGCCTCGCGGCCGGCGCGGCCGAGGAGGCGCTCTGCGGCTACATGCCGGTGCCCGCCTCGCCAGAGGCGGGCGGTTTCGACGCCGGTCACCGGCCGGTCGGCGAGATCCCGGGTCCCCTTCCCGGCACCGAACAGCTCCCCGGCCCCCAGACGGGCTTCGGCCTCGGCGGCGGACCGGAGACGGCGGGTCTGACGGCCGGCGGCCCCGGCGCCGCGGGCATCCCCGTGGGCCGGACGGGCACCTCCGAGGCCCTGCCGCCCGGCACCGGCGCGCTGGGCGTACCGGTCGGGCCCGCGTCACCCGGCCGCGCCGCGCTGGAGACCGCCCGCTCGGCGGACGCCCCGTACGGCGACGCGACCTACGGCGACGGCACGTACGGCGGGGGGCCCTACGGCGAAGTCCCCTACAGCCAGGGCCCGTACGGGACCGACGCGTCCGGCCGCCCCCTCGGCGGCCCCTCCCCGGAGACCGGCGAGTCCATCCGCCCCGACGGCGGCCGGGGAGGCACGGAAGGCCCCGACGGCCGGGAGACCCACGGCGGTCCGGGCACGGGCGCCGACAGCGGTACGGGACCGGCCCCCGTCCTCCCGTACACCGGCCGCCCCGCCCTGCCCGCCAACCCCTCCCGAGGCGGCCCGGCGGACACCCGCGCCGCGCGCGCCGGAGCCATCGCCGCCTACCGCGCGGGAGCACGCGCCGCCGCCCGGGTCACCGAGGAGCAGCAGCGCGACAGCGGCACCGTGCCCGCACAGCGCCCCGTGCACCTGTCGGACCCCTCGGCCCCCGCGGGCCGCGCCGGCACCCCGGAGAACCCCCCGGGCGGCGGAGGAACGGCCGGACCCACCCAGAGCGACAACCGTGACCCCGACTGGTGGGCGATGCCGCCCCGCGAGATCGACGCGGGACGCGGCAGGTACGACGAGGACGCCGACGACCCCGACACGGACGACGACGATCCGCACCCGCCCCGCCGGGTCCAACTCGCGGGCACCTGGCACGACGGACCGTCCGCGCCCGGCGACGGCTCCGCCCCGCTGTCCGCCGGCGGCGGCGACCCGTACCGCCAGGCGGGCGGCCACGGCGTACCGGCACTGCCCCCGGCCGGCGGCTCGTCCCCGTACCTCCCTCGGGAGAGCGCGGGCGGCGCGGGCGGCGGCACCTGGCACGGCTCGGGCACCAACGACGCCATGCGCGCCGACGCCCAGCGGCAGTCGTCGAACCTGCCCGCCGTCCCCGGCTCCGCCGCGCCGGCGGGGCGCTGGGACGAGGTCGTCGCGAGCGGCACGACCCCCGCCTACCGGGGCCCCGCCACCCCGCTCGCCGCCGAGCGGGCGCGCCAGGCCCGGATAGCCGTCGTCGGCGCCGTCACCGAGCGGTGGGCGCCCGAGCAGGCCGGCCCGGTCCACGAGAACTGGCAACTCGCCCCGCCCATCGGCCCGTCCACCGACCTGTGGGCGCTCGGCGCCCTGCTCTACCGCGCGGTCCAGGGCCATGCCCCCTACCCGGAGGAGAGCGCCGCCGAGCTGGTCCAGCTCGTCTGCGCCGAACCGCCCGCCTTCGCCGAGGAGTGCGGCCCGCTGCGCCCCGTCGTCGAGTCGCTGCTCCGGCAGGACCCCACGGAGCGGCCGGACTTCGAGGAGCTGCGCGGCTGGCTGCGCTCACTGGTGCGCTCGGCGCCCGAGCCCGACGCGGGGCTCGACGTCGTCGCCGTGCCCTCCGTGGACGAGCGGCTGCCCATCGTGCGCCGCAGGGGCGAGCTGGTGCGCAAGCGCCGTGGCCGCCTCCGTGGCGGCGACGCCGGCCGGCACCGCCACAAGAAGGTCAAGGAGCGCAAGGAGAAGGGCGGCAGATACCCCGAGCGGCGCGGGGCGGCGTCCGCGTCGCACGGCGAGACGTACGTGGAGCCGCGCCCCGAGCAGCCGGACCGCTCGTACCCCGAACGGGACCACCGGGACGACGACTTCGGCGACCGGGAGTACCGGGAGCCCAGGGATCGGCCCAAGGGCGGCGGCTCACCGCGCTCGCTCGGGCGCGTCCTGCTCATCCTGATCCTTGCCCTGATGGTCGCGGCCATCGCCTTCGCCGTGATGTTCCTGCCGAAGGCCGACGAGGGGCAGTCGCAGAACGGCGCGGGCGCGAATCCGAGTGCGCCGGCGGCGCCGGGGCAGCCGGAGAATACCGACACGACCCCGGACAGCGGCGCCGGCAAGCCGGAGGATTCCAACTCCTCGACGCCACAGACCTCCGCGCCGCCGGCCGACCTCGGGGACGGGTATGTCCTGCGCAAGGACACCGAGGGCTTCGACATCGGCGTGGACAAGACCTGGGAGCGCCGGCCGATCAACGACAGCGGCCAAGTCCGTTACGTACGGGGCGACTACTCCCTCATCGTCGTGCCGGGACGCGACACCGTGGCCGACAACGGCGACGACCCGATGGCCTACCAGCGGGACAAGGAGCGGGAGTTGCAGCCGTTCCGCGACTCGTCCTGGGCCACCTCGTCGGGGCTGCGCCGTATCGACGTCGGCAAACAGCCCATGGCCGAGGGGCAGTTCACCTGGCAGAGCAGCAGCGGACACGAGGTCTACGTCCGTAACCTCGTCATGATCGTCAAGGGCAGCTACCACATCATCCAGGTCATCGGCCCGGAGAACGAGCGGGACAAGGTCTCCGAGATCTACCAGCAGGCGACCGGCTCCTACCGGGTCACCCGCTGACCGGCCCACCCCCGACCGCTCACCCGACGCGCCCGCCGAATGTCCACCGGCCCCTCGCCGAAGGGCTCCTGACGGACCGTCCGGCCGCACCGTTCGTGTCACGGTGCGGTTTCATGGGCGGGCCCAGGTTCCGTGTCGGCGCCTCCGCTCCGTAACCTGTCATTCCGAGGCACAGGCGGGGGCACCAGGCGGGGGCACGTGGAAGACTCTGAGGAAACGCGCGAGGGCCAGATGCTCGCCGGGCGCTACAGGCTCGGCGAGGCCATCGGCAGAGGCGGCATGGGCCAGGTGTGGCGGGCCTACGACGAACTCCTCAACAGGACAGTCGCCGTCAAGGAGTTGACGGCTGCGCTGTACGTCTCCGAGGCCGACCGCGCCGTGCTGCACGCCCGCACGCAGAAAGAGGCCAGAGCGGCGGCCCGGATCAGCCATCCCGCCGTGGTGACGGTCCATGACGTGCTCGACCACGGAGGCCGGCCGTGGATCGTCATGCAGTACGTGGACGGCCCCTCGCTCGCCGACGCGCTCAAGTCCGACCCCGTCGTCGTACGGGAGGCGGCCCGGATCGGCCTCCAGGTGCTCGGCGCGCTGCGCGCCGCACACGCGGCCGGGGTGCTGCACCGGGACGTCAAGCCGGGCAACGTGCTGCTCGCCCGGGACGGCCGCGTACTGCTCACGGACTTCGGGATCGCCGCCATCGAGGGCGACTCGGCCATCACCCGGACCGGTGAACTCGTCGGCTCCATCGACTATCTGGCCCCCGAGCGGGTGCGCGGAAACGATCCGGGACCGGCCTCCGACCTGTGGTCGCTGGGCGCGACGCTGCACACGGCGGTGGAAGGGACGTCACCGTTCCGCCGTACGTCGGCGGTGGCCACCATGCAGGCCGTGATCACCGACGACCCGCCGGCCTGCGTACGCGCCGGGGCGCTCGCCCCCGTGATCGCCGCGCTGCTCCACAAGGACCCGGCGGCCCGGCCCGACGCCGCCGAGACCGAGCGGATGCTGCGGGAGGTGCTGGAGGGGCGGGAGCCCGCGACGGCGCGGCCCGAGGCCGCCACGGGCCCGGTGCCGCCCCACGTACCGCACCAGCAGGACCAGCGGCAGGCCCAGGCCGGCCAGCAGCACCCGCAGACCCCACACCCGCAGGCCCAGACACAGCACCCGCAGCACACCCCGTCGCCGTACCCCTCCCCGTACGGGCACACCCCGCCGCACGCGTACCCGAACACGACCAATCCCGGGACCGGCGCCCCGCCCGCCGGGAAGAGCCGCTGGCCCGTGGTGGTCGTCGCGATCGTCGCCGCCGCTCTGATCGGCGGCGTCGGCGCGTACGTCGCGATCGAGGCCGGGAACAGGGACGACACGGGCACGAGCGCCGGCGCGGACCAGGACCCGAGCGGCGGATCGTCGGACGATGGCAAGGACCAGGCCGGGAACGGCGGCACCGGCGGCAGCGCCGGCGACGACGGCAAGGGCGGCCAGGACAGCACCGGCGGTGAGGACAGCACGAGTGGCGAGGACAGCACCGGCGGTGAGAACACCGGCGGCGACGCCGTCCCCGACGGCTGGGTGCGGGTGGACGATCCGGCCGGCTTCAGCCTCATCGTCCCCGAGGGCTGGCGGCGCCAGATGGACGGCGACCAGATCGACTACACCCCCGACCACGGGGTCCACTTCCTGCGTATCGCCGTCGACACCACACCGGACTTCGAGAATCCGTACCAGCACATGAAGAACATGGAGAAGGAGGTCGGCCGGCTGCCCGACTACCAGCTGGTCGACATGCATCCCAACACCTTCCGGGGCCAGACGAAGGCCGCGCTCTGGGAGTTCACCTGGACCGAGGACCAGGGGCAGAAGGGGAAGCGCCGCGCGATCGACCAGATGTACTTCTCGGCCGACGACTCGACCGAGTACGCGCTCTACATGTCGGGTCCCGCCGACGACTGGAACACCACGCGCGAGCAGTTCGACATCATGCTCGGCGGCTGGCGGCCGGACGGCGGGGGAGGCTCGGCCGACGCGGGCACCTCCGACAGCCCGGGCACCTCGGACCGCTCGGACAGCGCGAGCGAGTGAGCGCGTGCGTGGGGTGCCCGCGTGGGTGCGCGAGCCCCTGCCGCGCATGAGCGAAACCGTGATGTCACGGCTCTGCACCCGCTGCCGCCCCGTGGTGGCCAGAGAGATGTGCCTTCCGTAAAGATGTGGCCATGACGAACGACGGGGGACGGGCGAACGAGCCCACCAGCTACGGACTTCGACCGCCGCAGCCGCAGCCGCCTGCGCAGGCGCCGGGACCGTATCCGCCGCACCAGGGGCAGCCGCCGCAGGTGCCGCCCCAGGCCCCCCAGCCCCCGCAGGGCTCCCCGTACCAGCCGACCCAGCGGACCCCGCAGGACCCCGGTGCGCCCGACCCGTCGGCCGGACGCCTGCTGGGCGGCCGGTACCGGCTCGTCTCGCGGCTCGGGCACGGCGGTATGGGCACCGTCTGGCTGGCGCACGACGAGGTCGTGGACCGCGACGTCGCGGTCAAGGAGCCCCGGGTGCCGGAGCATCTGAGCGCCCAGGAACGCGACACCGTCCACCGGCGGATGCGGCGCGAGGCGACCTCCGCCGCCCGGATCGACCACCCCTCGGTCGTCACGATGCACGACGTGGTCGTCGAGGACGCCAAGCCGTGGATCGTCATGGAGCTGGTGCGCGGCCACTCGCTCGCCGACCGTCTCCAGGAGGGCACGCTCGATCCGCGCGAGGCCGCCAGGATCGGGCTCGACGTACTGAACGCGCTCACCGCCGCCCACGAGGCCGGTGTGCTGCACCGCGACGTGAAGCCGGACAACGTCCTGCTCGGGCGGGGCGACCGCGTCGTGCTCAGCGATTTCGGCATCGCCCAGGTCGAGGGCCAGCAGGGGCTCACCGAGACGGGTGCCTTCGTCGGCTCACCGGAGTTCATCGCGCCCGAGCGGGTGCTCGGCCAGCGCCCCGGCCCCGAGTCGGACCTCTGGTCGCTGGGCGTCGTGCTGTACGCGGCGGTCGAGGGGATGTCCCCGTACCGCCGCTCCAACATCCCCGCGACGCTCCAGGCCGTGCTCTCCGCCGAGCCGCAGATACCGGCCCGGGGGTCCGGCGCCTTCGGTACGGTCGTGATGCAGCTCCTGCGCAAGGACCCGGCGGCACGTCCCTCCGCCGCCGAGGTGCGCGCGGTGCTGGAGTCGGTGGCGCGTCCGCCGCAGCTGTCGCCGGAGGTGACGAACCTCTACCGGGGCGCTACCAACGGCGCCCCGCCCACCGGCAGCAAGTGGGTCCCGCCGGTCCTGCACCGCAACCGGCCCGCGCAGTACGGCCTCGGCGCCGGCGTCCTCGCGGTGGCCCTCGTGGCGGGGCTGGTCCTCCTCGACCCGTTCGGGGGCGGCGAACTGCCGGATGGCTGGGAGATCCGCTCCGAGGTGGAGATCCTCGACGCCAAGATCGCCGTCCCGGAGGACTACCGGCGCTCCCAGGACAGTCTGACCGCGGACAGCCGCGTCACCTTCCGCGATCCGAGCGGTGTCTTCACCGTCTCCATGGACCAGGTCCAGCAGAAGCCGGACAACGAGATCCTGGCGCCGGAGAAGGCGGTCTGGGAGAGGTACTACGAGGGCGGCGGGGACAACGGTACGGAGATCAAGGAGGCGCGGTACCAGAGCAAGAAATCGTCGTTCCCGGGCTCGGACAAGGCCTTCGACAACATCGTCGACTTCGTGCCGTACTCGGACTCCTCCGAGGCCCCGATCCGCTACCGCTACCACGAGCTGATCGTCCCCGGCACCGACGACGTGCACTGGCGGCTCCGGGTGGCGATGCCGGCCGACGGCGAGGCCGTGACGGACGGCGAGGAGCTCTTCTCGAACGTGGTCGAGCACCTGGAGATCGACAGCAAGTACCTGCCCTAAGGTGTTACCGGCGGGTACCCAAAGTTCCGGATGCGGCATACCCTCGCCCTCATGACGGACTCACAGGCCCCCACGACCAATCCCGTGGCTCCGGTGCCCGCCGGCGTGCGCACCGCCGCCGACGTGGTCACTCCCGAAGTGCTCGCCCAGCTCATCAGGGACGTCGTGGGTTCCGGCCGGACCGCGAACCACGCCCCGGCCACCGGCGAGAAGCTCGCCGACCTGCCCGAGTCCACCCCCGAGGACGTCGCCGAGGCCTTCGCGCGCGCCCGCGTCGCGCAGCACGTCTGGGCGGCGACCTCCGTACGGAAGCGCGCCGCCGTCCTGCTCCGCTTCCACGATCTCCTGCTGGAGCGGCAGGCCGAGGTGCTCGACCTCATCCAGCTGGAGACCGGCAAGGCGAGGCTCCACGCGCACGAAGAGGTCCAGTCCGTGGCCGTCGCCGCCCGCCACTACGGGCGCAAGGCCCCCTCGTATCTGCGGCCGAGACGGCACACCGGCGCCGTCCCCCTCCTGACCAAGGTCACCGAGCACCGGCAGCCGCGCGGGGTCGTCGGCCAGATCGTGCCCTGGAACTACCCGCTGGAGCTCTCCGTCGGGGACGCCCTGCCCGCCTTCGTCGCGGGCAACGCCGTGGTGATGAAGCCGGACACCGAGACCGCGCTCACCGCGCTGTGGGCGCGTGATCTGCTGGTCGAGGCCGGGCTGCCGGCCGGGGTGTTCCAGGTGGTGATCGGCGAGGGCGGGGTCGTCGGGCCCGAGGTCGTCGAGCGCGGCGACTACATCTCGTTCACCGGCTCGACCCGCACCGGCCGCGAGGTCGCGCAGAGCGCGGCCGGCCGGCTCGTCGGCGCCTCCCTCGAACTCGGCGGCAAGAACGCCATGCTGGTCCTGCGTGACGCCGACATCGAGAAGGCCGCCGCCGGGGCGGTACGCGCCTGCTTCTCCGGCGCCGGCCAACTCTGCATCTCCATCGAGCGGTTGTACGTCCACGAATCGGTCGCCGACGCGTTCGTCGAGCGGTTCGTCGCGCGTACGAAGGCGATGCGCCTCGGCAGCGCGCTCGCGTACGGCGCGGACATGGGCTCACTCGTCGGCGAACACCAGCTGGAGACCGTCCGCGCCCATGTCGAGGAGGCCGTGGCCAAGGGCGCCACCGTCCTCGCGGGCGGCGTCGCGCGCCCCGACATCGGACCGTACTTCTACGAGCCGACCGTCCTTGAGGGCGTCGAGGCGCCGATGTCGGTCTGCACCGAGGAGACCTTCGGGCCGGTCGTCTCCCTCTACCGGTTCACCGACGAGGACGAGGCCGTGGAGCTGGCCAACTCCACCCCGTACGGGCTCAATTCGAGTGTCTGGACACGGGACGGCAGGCGCGGGCACGCGATCGCCACCCGGCTGCGCACCGGCACCGTCAACATCAACGAGGGTTACGCCCCCGCGTACGGCAGCGTCCGCGCGCCGATGGGCGGCATGAAGGATTCGGGCCTCGGCCGCAGGCACGGCTCCGAGGGCATTCTCAAGTTCACCGAGGTACAGACCGTCGCGCAGCAGCGCGTGCTGCCGATGGCTCCGTCGATGGGCATGGACGACGAGAGGTACGCGGCGTTCATGACCCGGAGCCTGCGCGCGCTCAAGGCCTCGCGGCTGCGCTGATTCGAAGAAGGAGAGCCGATGTCAGGGGAGACCCGTGCCCGGGACCCGGAGGACGAGCGCGAGGACGCGGCGGACGGTGGGGCCGGGCCCGACAGCGACGACGGCTACGACTTCGACGTCGTCGTCGTCGGATCGGGCTTCGGCGGCGCGGTCTCGGCGCTGCGGCTGACCGAGAAGGGCTACCGCGTCGGTGTCCTCGAAGCCGGCCGCCGCTTCACACCCGGGACCCTCCCCAAGAACTCCTGGGACATCAAGAACTACCTCTGGGCCCCGGCCCTCGGCCTCTTCGGCATCCAGCGGGTCCATCTCCTCGGCAATGTGATGGTCCTGGCGGGGGCCGGTGTCGGCGGCGGCTCGCTCAACTACGCGAACACGCTGTACGTGCCGCCGAAGGCGTTCTTCGAGGACAGGCAGTGGGCGGACATCACCGACTGGGAGGCCGAACTCGCCCCGTACTACGACCAGGCCCGCCGCATGCTCGGCGTCAGGCTCAACCCGACCATGACCCCCTCCGACGTCCATCTCAAGGCGACCGCACAGGCGATGGGCGTGGGCGACACCTTCCACCTCGCACCGGTCGGTGTGTTCTTCGGCGACGGCAAGGACGCCGGCGGTACGGAGCGGGCCGAGCCGGGCGCCACCGTCGGCGACCCGTACTTCGGCGGCGCGGGCCCCTCCCGCAGGGCCTGTTCGCAGTGCGGCGAGTGCATGACCGGCTGCCGCCACGGCGCCAAGAACACCCTCAACGAGAACTACCTCCACCTTGCCGAACAGGCCGGGGCCGTCATCCGCCCCATGACGACCGTGGTCGAGATCACCGAGGACCCGGCCAGCGGCCACCGCGTCGCGACCGTCCCCACCCATCGGCGCAGGTCCGCGCCACGGGTGCTGCGCGCCCGCCAGGTCGTCGTCGCGGCGGGGACGTACGGGACGCAGACGCTGCTGCACACCATGAAGGACCGGGGCCGGCTGCCCCGGCTCTCCGACCGGCTCGGTGAGCTGACCCGTACCAACTCCGAGGCGCTGGTGGGCGCCCGGACCACCGACCGGCGCTACCGGAAGCGACACGGCGCCGCAGGGGGCGGGGCGGACTTCACCCGGGGTGTCGCCATCACCTCCTCCTTCCATCCCGACGCCGACACCCATGTGGAGCCCGTGCGTTACGGCAAGGGCTCGAACGCGATGGGCTCGCTCTCGATACTCCAGGTCCCCTACAGCGAGAACGGCCGCCGCATTGCCGGCTGGCTCGGCAACATGGCCAGACACCCCGTCCGCGCGGCCCGTTCACTCTCCTACCGGCGCTGGTCGGAGCGGACCATCATCGGTCTGGTGATGCAGTCCGTCGACAACTCGCTGACGACCTACCGCCGACAAGGGGGCATCGGCAAAGGACTGCTGACGGCCCGTCAGGGTCATGGCGCGCCCAACCCCACGCAGCTCGCGGAGGGTACGCGAACGGCGACCCTCCTCGCCGAGGAGATCAACGGCTTCGCCGGCTCGAACGTCGGTGAGCTGATGGGCACCCCGCTGACCGCGCACTTCCTGGGCGGCTGCCCGATCGGGGCGGACGCGGAGCACGGCGTCGTCGACCCGTACCACCGGCTCTACGGACACCCGGGCATCTCGGTCGTCGACGGGTCGGCGGTCTCGGCGAACCTCGGCGTCAACCCGTCGCTCACCATCACCGCGCAGGCCGAGCGCGCGATGTCCTTCTGGCCCAACAAGGGGGAGCGGGACCCGCGTCCGGAGCAGTCGGCGGGGACCGCGTACGTACGGCGGGAGGCGGTCGCGCCGAAGTCACCGGCGGTCCCGGCGTCGGCGTTCGGGGCGCTGAAACTGCCGTTCCTCGGGCTGCCGGCGGTGCCGCCGAAGAGCCCGCCGTAGAGCGTCGGTTCGGGGCGGGGCGCGTCCGCGCCTGCGCCTGCGCCCGCGCGGCAAGGAGGCGCTGCACCCCCCTCCGAGTGCAGCGCCTCCGGTCTTGCGGCCCGTCCGCGCGGGCTCGGCTCGCGGGTGTTACGCGGCCCCGTCACCGTCCCGGCGGCGGAGCGCGAACACGAGGCTGCCGCCCGCGACGACCGCGAGCCCGGCCGCCATTCCGAGGGCCGGCAGCGGGGCGCGGGAGCCGGTCTCGGCGAGGCTGCCGTTCGCGGCGGCGGGCAGCGGCTCCGCGCCGCCCTGCGGCTTGACGTCCGCGGGGCTCTCGCCCTTCTCCGGCTCGGCCGGCGGGACGTCACCGGGCTCGGTGTCGGCGGCCAGGACCTGGAAGCTGTACCACTTCTCGTCGAGCGAGCACGTCTCCTCGTCGGCGGAGAGCGCGAAGGCGATCGCGACGGCCGAACCGGCCGGGGCCGGTGCCATGACCTTCAGACGGAGCTGGAGCGAGAAGGTCCCGCCCGCCTCGACGTCGAGGAGCCTCCCGGCGATCGAGCCGCCGTCGGACCGCTCGGCGAGCCACTTCTCGCCGTCGAAGTACTCGAACCGCGCGTACGTGTCGGTCAGGCTGGACTCGAAGGAGTCGTGGGCGTCCTTCTTGTAGAGGACGACGGCACCGAGGTCGACGGCCGCCGCCTCCTCGCCGTTTGTGTTGTCGAGGCTCAGGTCGAACCTCTTCCAGCCCGAACCGGCGACGATCTTGCCGGGGAGACCGGAGAGGGTGGCCTTGAAGTCGGCGTCGGCGCACTCCTCTTCAGGAGGCGTGGGCCCCTCTTCCCCTTCCCCTTCCCCTTCCTCGGAGCCGTCTTCGTCGTCCGGAGTGTTCGGGTCGTCGTCCTCCGCCGGGGGCTCGGCCTCGGCGGGCGGCGGGAGGACCTCGTCGTCACCGGGAGCCGGGTTCTGACCCTCCGCCGGGGGCGGCACCTCTCCGTCGTCGGCGGGCGGGGCTTCGGCCTCGTCGTCCACCGGCGGGTTCTCGTCCGCTTCGTCGCCGGGCGGCGGGTTCTCGTCGGCCGGGGTCCGGCTGCTGCCGGTGGTGTCGGTGTCACCGTCGGCCGCGTACACGGCCGGCGCCGCCAGGAAGGCGGCGGGAGCTATCACGGCGGTCGCTGCTGCGACGGCCATGAAGCGGCGGAGCTTCATGAAGTCCTCGGCGAAATCCGGGCACCACGGACGGGCGGTGCGGAGTCAAAGGGCCTTCCCGGGGCGGGTTTTCAGAGGCGGCACACGCCCTTGGTGGGGCAGGGGAGACCGTTGTGTCGCATGGTGGACCTGTGACCTGGGCAAATGGTTGCCCGCCCGCTCACAGAATCTTTATGTGACGGCCGTCACATCGCGCGCGCCGACGGGCGGAGGGCCGCGAAGTGGACGGGGGGAGAGCCGCGAAGTGGCGGCCAGGCGCGACAAAGGCCCCGCGGGCCCGGTCCGAAGCGAATCGGACGGGCGCCTGCGGGGCCCTTGTCGTCGGCACCGTGGCGTCAGGGCGGCGCTCGGTGCCGGATCGCGGCGCCGGGGGGGGGTGAGCGCCGCGGGTTCGGGACGGTGGACGGGTGAACGGGAGGAGGGGGTGGAGCGGTCGGCCGGACGGTTGGACACGGCGGGGATCCGTATCCGTATGCGGTCGGCGCCGGGCGTCCCCGGTGCCGACCGCTCTTGGGGTGACCGGGCATGCTGTCCCCTGCCGACCGGTCACTCGAGCTGAGGCGAGGTCCCACGACGCACCAGCGGTACGTCACACGCCCCAGCGAAGCCCACGCGTGGTTTGTTCGGGCCCGCCCCTGGCTGACACGGACATCGGGACCAACGAAGGCCCGGCGGGTCCGGTCACGCGCCGTACGGGTGAGGATGCGCCCGAACCCATGTCCGTACGGCCACCGCCCTCGTACCGGCCGCGCCGCCCCCGCACCGGCTGCGGACCCCCGTACCCCCGTATCCGCTCAGACGCGGCCGCGTGAGAGCTCCAGCAGCGTCATCGCGAGCGTGGTGCCCGGTGTGCCGAGGGCGTCCCGGAAGCGGACCAGGATCTCGTTCTCGCGGGAGAGGTTGACCCGGCGTCCGCCGGAGGCGATACGGGCGTTCTGGATGACGGCGGAGACGGCCATCCGTTCCTGTACGAGACCGATGATCCGGTCGTCCAGCGCGTCGATGCGCTCACGCGCGCCGTCGATCACCGCTGCTGCCTCGTCGGTCCGGGCGCCGGTGCGGTCGGTGACTGTCATGAAGGGCTCCTCTGTACGAAGGGAGGGACCCCGAGCGGTGACATCAGGCCGGACAACGCGAACGCCCCGGGCCTTGTCGGCCCGGGGCGCCTGGGAAGTCGCTTGTCAGCTCAAGCGGCACGACCATGGCAGCCGGACGGGCCGGTGCCATAGGTAAAGAAGACGGTCGAGTGCTCGCGCATGGCAGCCAGTATGCCCGAGGGGGACCGGGGGCCTGCCCGGGGTTCGGATGCTGAGACGAAAAGCTGCGTTCCGCCCCCGTTAGAATCGGGGTACCGAACCTCTTCACCGCCGGAAGGCCGCGCCCGTGCCAGCAGTACCCCCCGCCGCCCCCGACGCCGTCCTCGTCGTCGACTTCGGCGCGCAGTACGCCCAGCTCATCGCCCGCCGCGTCCGCGAGGCCCGGGTCTACAGCGAGATCGTCCCCTCGACGATGCCGGTGGCCGAGATGCTGGCCAAGAACCCCAAGGCGATCATCCTCTCCGGCGGCCCGTCCTCCGTGTACGCCGAGGGCGCCCCGACCGTCGACCGCGCGCTCTTCGAGGCCGGGGTCCCGGTCTTCGGCATGTGCTACGGCTTCCAGTTGATGGCGACGGCGCTCGGCGGGACGGTCGACAACACCGGTTCGCGCGAGTACGGCCGTACGGAACTGCATGTCTCGCTCGCGGGATCGACTCTCTTCGAGGGCACTCCGGCCGAGCAGCAGGTGTGGATGTCGCACGGCGACGCCTGTTCCGCCGCCCCCGAGGGCTTCACCGTCACCGCCTCCACGGATGTGGTGCCGGTCGCCGCCTTCGAGAACGACGAGAAAAAGCTGTACGGCGTCCAGCACCACCCCGAGGTGATGCACTCCACGCACGGCCAGCAGGTGCTTGAGCACTTCCTCTACCGAGGCGCCGGCATCGAGCCGACCTGGACCACCGGCAACGTCATCGAGGAGCAGATCGCCGCGATCCGCGAGCAGGTCGGCACCAGCCGCGCGATCTGCGGTCTCTCCGGGGGCGTGGACTCGGCCGTCGCCGCCGCCCTCGTACAGAAGGCCATCGGCTCCCAGCTGACCTGTGTGTACGTCGACCACGGGCTGATGCGCAAGGGCGAGACCGAGCAGGTCGAGAAGGACTTCGTCGCCGCGACCGGCGTGCAGCTGAAGGTCGTCGACGCGCAGGAGCGCTTCCTGGCCGCGCTCGCCGGTGTCTCCGACCCGGAGCAGAAGCGGAAGATCATCGGCCGCGAGTTCATCCGGGTCTTCGAGCAGGCCCAGGCGGAGATCATCGCCGAGGCCGAGCCCGGTGAGCCGGTCGAGTTCCTCGTCCAGGGCACGCTCTACCCGGACGTGGTCGAGTCCGGCGGCGGCACGGGCACCGCCAACATCAAGTCCCACCACAACGTGGGCGGGCTCCCCGAGGACCTGGAGTTCTCGCTCATCGAGCCGCTGCGCCAGCTGTTCAAGGACGAGGTCCGGAAGGTCGGCCAGGAACTGGGCCTGCCGGACGACATCGTCCACCGCCAGCCCTTCCCGGGGCCGGGCCTCGGCATCCGTATCGTCGGCGACATCACGCGCGAGCGGCTGGACCTGCTGCGCGAGGCGGACGCGATCGCCCGGGAGGAGCTGACGGCGGCCGGTCTCGACCGTGACATCTGGCAGTGCCCGGTGGTGCTGCTCGCGGACGTCCGCTCCGTCGGCGTCCAGGGCGACGGCCGCACGTACGGCCACCCGATCGTGCTGCGCCCGGTCTCCTCGGAGGACGCGATGACGGCGGACTGGACCCGCATGCCGTACGACGTCCTGGCGAAGATCTCCACCCGGATCACCAACGAGGTGGCGGACGTGAACCGCGTGGTCCTGGACGTGACGAGCAAGCCGCCGGGGACGATCGAGTGGGAGTGACCGTTTCTCCCAGGTCAACGCCGATGCCGTCGCTCATTCGTTTGGGCGGCGGCATCGGCATATGCCCTGGGTAGGCTTGCCGTACGGACCAGAATCCCGTCCATGGGAGGAACCATGACCGCTGAGCCGCTGCCCACCACCCCTGGGCCGCTGCCCGCCAACCTGTGGCCGGTGCCGCCGCAGGACGGTTACACCGTGGACGATCTGCTGACGCTGCCCGGGCTCCCGCCGCACACCGAGTTGATCGACGGGAGCCTGGTTTTTGTGAGTCCGCAGCGAGATTTCCACAGCATCGTGATCGACATGCTGGTGGCGGGACTGCGCCGTACAGCGCCGCCTGAGCTGCGAATCCGGCGTGAGATGACCGTGCAGCTCGACGAGCGCAACGGCCCCGAGCCGGACATCTGCGTCGTCCGGGCCGACGCGGTGACGAGCAGGCAGCAGACCCGTTTCGAGGCGGCGGACGTGTCGCTCGCCGTCGAGGTCGTCTCGCCGGACTCCGAGGCGCGCGACCGCGACACCAAGCCGCACAAATACGCGCGGGCGGGTATCAAGCACTTCTGGCTGGTGGAGATGGCGCGTCCGAACGACCACCCGGTGGTCCAGGTGTACGAACTGGCGTCGGTGACCGAGTCGTACGGCCTGGTCGGCATCCATCACGAGCGACTGAAGCTCAGCGTTCCGTTCGACATCGACATCGACCTCGCGGACATCGACAACCTGTAGCCGCCACAATTCACTCGCACCCCGTCGACCACCTGTGCGAGTCTCTCCCACCATGTCCGACGACGAACTCCACGCCCTCCTCGCCGCCCCCAACAACCCCCTCCTGACCTGGAACGCCCCCCTCTCCGAAGACCACGCCCGCTCCCTCGTCGACGCCTGCCGGGTGCCCGACGGAGGGCGGGTGGCCGATCTCGGCTGTGGCTGGGGCGAGTTGCTGCTGCGGATCGTGGAGGGCGCGCCCGGCAGCACCGGTGACGGTGTGGACAGCGACCCCGTCGCCGTCGGGCGCGGGCGGCGGCTCGCGCGGGAGCGGGGGCTGGAGGGGCGGGTCGCGTTCCACGAGAGCTCCGCCGACGCGTGGACGCGGACCGGGTACGACCTCGCCGTCTGTATCGGTGCCGTGCACGCCTGGCCCGGCTCGACCCGCGAGGCGCTGCGCGCCCTGCGCGCGACCGTGAAGCCGGGCGGGCACGTGCTCTTCGGGGACGGATTCTGGACGATCCCGCCGACCCCCGCCGCGCTGAGGGGACTTGGCGCCGAGGAGGACGAACTCGTCGGCTCGCTCGAAGACCTGGTCCGCGCCGCCGTCGAAGCCGGCTTCGCCCTGCTCCGTACGACCGTCGCCGACCAGCGGGAATGGGACGTCTTCGAGTCCAACGGCCGGGCCGGCTGGGGCGAACGCTGGGCGCTCGACCACCCCGGACACCCCCTGCACGGTGCCGCCCGCGCCACCGCCGCCCGGCACCGTACGGGCTATCTCGGCGGCTACCGGGGGTATCTCGGCTTCGCGTATCTGGTCCTCGGCGTCTGACCCCCTCCCGGATACGGCACAATTCCCAGTCATACCAAGGAAGTTCACCCGGAGTGACAGCGACGGGTGCGGGGCGGGGAAGGCGGCATCCGGCGTGGCGGTGCAAGTGGCGGGGCAAGGCATGCACGGCGGGGGCTGTGCCTGCGGGAACTGCCCGCTCGGGGCTCAGGAGGGGCACCGCCGGGCGGTCGAGGCCTTCCTCGCCAGACGCGAGGAGTTCGCGGCCGGCCAGGGCCTGCCCGCCGCGCTCGCGCACTCGCCGGGCGCGTCGAGGCAGTGGGTGTCCGACGAACTGACCCAGTCCGCGCGCGCCGTCGCCGACCGCAGCCGCGAGGCGGGCGACGCCTGGCTGCACTCCGTCTGGCGGCACACACTGATCCTGGTGTGGGGAGCCGTCGCGGTCTACGTGCTGGGGCTGGCCATCACCGCGATCGGCGCGGGCTGGACCGGCGCCCGTACGGCGGGCCTGGTCGCCACCCTCGTCGTCGCCGCACTCCTGACCGGCGCCGCCACCCTGCACCGTACGCGCGGCGGCCTCCTCGCCCCGCTCATCGGCGAGGACAACCGGCTCTCCACCTCCCGGACCGTCGCCTCCGCGTGGGTGCTGCTCGTCGTCTTCGCCGTACTGGTGCTCGCGCTCCAGCTCGCCGGGGCGTCCGACAGCGACGCGCGCGACGCGCTGATCGCGGGGCTCGAACTCGCCCGTGGCGTCGGTCTGCTGACCGTGCTCACCGCGGTGTGCGCGATCGCCGTCGTCGTACGCCGCGTGGTGGGCGTACGCGTCGGGGACCGCCGTCTGCAGAAGGTCCGGGCCGAGCGCCCCCGTCTGGCCGATCTGCTCTGCGACGACGCCGGGCGCGGCAGCTTCGCGGACATCCAGTACACGCTGGTGACGGCCGTCGCCGTGCTCTTCTCGGCGGTACGGCTGGCGCGCCGCCCCGAGCAGCTGCCCGACCTGCCGTGGGCGCTCGCCCTGCTGGTGATGGTCTCCGCCGCGACGTACTTCTCCGGCAAGTGGGCCGAGGGCGGTCGCCCGGTGGTGCTGTCGGTCGTGCGGGCCAGGGAGGCCGGGGATCTGGACGCGCCGATCCGCACCGGTGACGACATCGAGATCCGCGGGTCGGGTTTCGTGCCGCCGGGGGCGGGCACGCCGGACCGGCTGGCCAGGATGGTCGTACGGATCGGGCCGGTGCATATCCATGTACCGCTGGTGCCGGTTCCCGGTGGCTTCCAGAACCCGTCCGACACGGTGCTCACCGTGCCCGTGCCGGTCGACGTGGAGCCGGGCCGCCTTGAGGTACAGGTGGTGACGGCGGCCGGGGTCGAGACCAACCGGGTGCCCATCGACGTCGTGGAGTGAGCCGGACCGGTACACGGCGGGCGGACGGCCGTAAAACGGGCGGACCGCTGAGCGCGCGGTCCGTCGCATCCGTATGCATGCACGAGGCACGCGGGGACAATCGAGCCCTGCGAGCGACGTGGGCAGCGGAAAGGCAGGACGCGCGATGGCGCACGGATACCGGACAGACACCTACGGAACGATCGGCGGTGAGCAGCGGGGCTGGAAGGACTCGGCGACGAAGTACGCCCTGCTCCCGCTGAGGATCTTCCTCGGAGTGACCTTCATCTACGCCGGACTCGACAAACTCACCGACAGCGCCTTCATGTCGGCGGACGGGGCCGGTTCCGTCGGCGAGCTGATGCGGAGCGTGCGGGACAGCTCCGCCATCCCCGCGCTCGTCGACCTCTCCCTCAAGAACCCCGAGGGCTTCGGCTACGCGATAGCCATCGGCGAACTGGCTGTCGGGCTCGGCACGCTCGTCGGGCTGCTGGCCCGGCTCGCCGCCTTCGGAGGCGCGCTGATCTCCCTGAGCCTGTGGCTGACCGTGAGCTGGCAGTCGGACCCGTACTACTACGGCAACGACCTGGCCTATCTCATGGCCTGGGTGCCGCTCGTGCTCGCCGGCGCCTCGGTCTTCTCCCTGGACGCGGCCTTGGCAGACAGGCGGCGGCGAACGCTGTAATCCACCATCGACACGGCGGAGGCCAGGAAGAGGCCGCCGCAGACGATCGGGACGATCACGTACCAGGGGGTGTCCCACCAGCCCCCCGCGTCTCCGGCGAACACGGTGGCCGCGCCCGTCACGGCGAGGCCGGCCACCAGTTTGCCCGGCTTGAACTCATGCCGCAGCACGGGTCACCTCCACCTGTCCGACACCGGCTTCGAGCCGGAGGTCCAGTGTGCCCCCCGGCTTCACGCCCTTGGGCGGGGCCACCGTACGCGTCATCCGCTGGGCCGGTGAGAGGTCGATGTCGTTCGGCGGCTCGCCGGGGAGCCGGAGGTCGCCGAGCCCCACCTCCGCGTGCACCCTCAACGTCACATCGCGCGGCACGACGACCTTCAGTTTCCCCGCGCCCACCTCCGCCTCCGTACGGAGGGTCCTGCCCGGCGCGATGTCCACCCGCGTCAGATCGAGCTTCCCGACGCCCGTGCCGAGCTCGTACATCGGCGCCACCGACGCGGCCGTCGCCGGGCGCCAGGTTGTACGCACCCAGTCCGTGCCGATGTCCTTGGGGATGGCCGCCGCGCCCCCGAGCAGTCCGGCGGTCAGGACCGTGAGGAAGATCGTGCCGAAGCCCGTACGCCCCAGGAAGGCGCTCACGGCCAGGCCCAGACCGAACACCCCGAGCGCGGCGGCGAAGCCGATCTGCAGGCTCGTACCGAGCGGCTGCTCCTCCCACGACAGGCGCAGCGCGACACCGCCCGCGACCATCGCCAGCAGGAAGACACGGCCGCCGATCCCGCGCGGGCGGCCCTGGCGCCCGCACGAGCTCCCGTGCCTCTTCCGCTTCCCCCTGCCCCGCCCCGACGGGTCCGCGTCGTCGTCGGGGCCCCACAGATAGTCGGGGGGCGTCGTCGGGCCCGTCGTCCCGTCCTTGACGATCGGGTCGCGCCACCAGGACGGGCTGCCGGGGGTCGGCGGCGCCTTCGTCTCCGGGGGGGCCTCGGCCACGGCCGCCGCCGTACCCGGGTCGAGCGGGCCGCCCTCCTGAAGCGTCGCGGCGCGCCGCTGCGACCAGACCGCCGCGCCGATCGTCGCGATGGACAGCAGCGTGGCGAAGCCGAGGGTGGAGCCGTTGTTCAGCATCGACAGGAACAGACCGCAGCCCACGAGGGCCAGGAGGACGGCGATCAGGGACGCGCCGTCGACACGGCCGGACAGCAGACGGCGCAGCTCGTTCTCGTCCTCGCCGTCGACCGGGACGAGCAGCCAGGCGAAGCCGTAGAAGATGAGCCCGATGCCACCGGTCAGCGTGAGTACGACGACGACGATCCGGAAGATGACCGGGTCGAGGTCGCAGTACCGCCCCAGCCCGCCGCAGACGCCCGCCACGACCTTCTGCCGCGGCGCCCGCACCAGCTGGGGAGGCGGCGGCTGCGACGGGGGCGTCGAGGTGTGCGGCACGGAATGGGTCATACGACCATGGTGACCGGCCGCCCGCGAGGTCTCCACCCACCCCGACCCTGGCCGGTCCCTGATATTCCGTGACGGCCCGCAGGAGGGTGTCAGGGTCGTTCTCGGGGCCGCTCTCAGGGCGCGACCCTGATGCCAGGGCCCACCCGGTCGTGTGACCATCAATGGCATGCCGGTCGCCACGCCAACCCCACCCCCGCCGTCCTCGTCGTCCTCATCGGCCTCGGGGGCGCCCTGGGGTCCGTCGGGCGCGTCCAGGAGCCGCGGCCGGGCCGCGGGAACGGCGCCGGGGGCCGACGAGCAGCCGCTGCGCAAGCTCTACCGCAGCGCCGACGGCAGGCTGCTGGGCGGCGTCGCACGCGGCCTCGCCGGCCATCTGGGACTGCCCGTCGGCTGGGTGCGGCTGGTCTTCCTCGGGCTGTTCCTGGCCCAGGGACTCGGCGCGATGCTGTACGCGATCTTCTGGATAGTCGTGCCGCTCGGGTTCGGCGGAACGCCGACCGTCTCGCGTCCGCTCTTCGAGACGACGGACGACGGACGCAAGCGGCTCCGTAAACCCGACAAGGGACAGACCTTCGCGATCATCGCGCTGTTCGTCGTGGGGTCCATCTTCATCGGGAGCGCGGACCTCGGCCGGGGCGGCGCGGGCCACTACATATGGCCGACGCTGCTCATCGGCGCCGGTGTCGTCCTGGTCTGGCGCCAGGCCGACAACGCGCGCCGGGCGCAGTGGGCGTCGCTCTCCACGGACAACAGGCGCCGGAGGGTCTTCCAACTGGCCCGCGGCCTCGCGGGTGTCGCCCTCGTCGGCATGGGCCTGACCGTCTTCATGGTCGTACGCGGCTCGGCCGCCCAGCTCGGCAACGTCCTGACGGCGGCCATCGCGGTCGTGGCCGGAGTCGCGCTGCTCGCCGGCCCCTGGCTGGTACGGATGACGCAGGACCTCTCCGACGAACGCCTGATGCGTATCCGCGCCCAGGAGCGCGCGGAGGTCGCCGCTCACGTCCACGACTCCGTCCTGCACACCCTCACCCTGATCCAGCGCAACGCGGACGACGGCGGCGAGGTCCGGCGCCTGGCCCGCGCGCAGGAGCGTGAGCTGCGCGCCTGGCTGTACAAGCCGGAGGGCACCGGCAAGGACGAGGAGAACGAACCGGACACCCTTGCCGAGGCCGTGAAGGCCACCGCCGCCGAGGTCGAGGACTACCACGGCGTGCCGATCGAGGTCGTCGTGGTCGGCGACTGCCCCCTCGACGAGAAACTGACCGCACAGATGCAGGCAGCGCGCGAGGCAATGGTCAACGCCGCCAAGTACGGTGGCGAGGGAGGCGCCGTACAGGTCTTCGCGGAGGTCGAGGGCCGGACGGTCTTCATCTCCGTACGCGACCGCGGGCCCGGGTTCGATCTGGACTCGGTGCCGGACGACCGGATGGGCGTACGGGAATCGATCTTCGGCCGGATGGAACGCAACGGCGGTACGGCGAGGGTGCGTTCGGCGCCGGACGGGGGCACGGAAGTGGAGCTTGAGATGGAGAGGGCGGCGGACGCATGACCGGCATCAGCGGGACGAGCGGCGACGGCGGCGGGGGAGAGGCCGGGACCAGGCGGGTGCGGGTGGTGCTGGTCGACGACCACCGGATGTTCCGTACCGGCGTACAGGCCGAGATCGGGCAGACCGAGACCACGGGTGTGGAGGTCGTCGGCGAGGCCGCCGACGTCGACCAGGCCGTGACGGTCATCACGGCGACCCGCCCCGAGGTCGTCCTGCTCGACGTCCACCTGCCCGGCGGCGGCGGCGTCGAGGTGCTGCGCCGCTGCGCCCCGCTGATGGCGGCGGCCCAGGACCCGGTGCGCTTCCTGGCGCTCTCGGTCTCCGACGCGGCGGAGGACGTCATCGGCGTGATCCGCGGCGGCGCGCGCGGCTATGTCACCAAGACGATCACCGGCAAGGACCTGGTGGACTCGATCTTCCGCGTCCAGGACGGCGACGCGGTCTTCTCGCCGCGCCTGGCGGGCTTCGTGCTGGACGCCTTCGCGTCGACGGACGCGCCGCCGGTGGACGAGGACATGGACCGGCTCACGCAGCGCGAGCGCGAGGTGCTGCGGCTGATCGCGCGCGGTTACGCGTACAAGGAGATCGCGAAGCAGCTCTTCATCTCCGTGAAGACGGTCGAGTCCCATGTCTCGGCGGTGCTCCGCAAGCTCCAGCTCTCCAACCGGCACGAACTGACCCGCTGGGCGACGGCGCGCAGGCTGGTGTGAGAGCGGCCGGTCAGCGCCGTGAGCAGAGCCACTCGGTGACGTAGTCGCGGCCCGCGTGGTGCAGCAGGCCGCGGACGCACTCGCCCGGCTCCGTGTCGAGCGTGCCCGTGAGCGCGGCCGGGCCGTCCTCCGTACGGAGGGTGCCGAACCAGCCGGGGAACGCGGTGATCCGCGCGTCCCTGCGCTGGTAGCCCAGCCGGAGGGCCGTCGCGGGGCCCGTCCTCGGGCCGGCGCCGTGACGGACGTAACGCGTCGTGAACGCGCCCCTGCCGCCCACCGGGCCGTCCACACAGAGCCGGCCGCCACTGAGGTCGCCGCAGCCGGCGGGGGTGACGCCGACCGGGGCGATGACGAGCATCGAGCCGAGGGTGAGGCCGAGGGGGAGCACGGCCACGCGGACCCGCCTGTGTCTCATGGCGTTCATCGTGGTGCGGCGGGGGCGGCGGGGCACCCGGGGATGCGCCGGGTGGGCGGACGCGGGGAGGGCCGAGCGGGGGCGCGGGCGCGGGGAGCTCTACGCGGGGCGGGTGGCGCCCGCGAACGGCATCTGGTCGATCGGGGCCAGCCGCACCCCGGTCCCGGGCCGAGGGGCGTGGATCATCTGGCCGCCGCCGACATAGAGCCCGACATGCGAGATGCCCGAGTAGAAGAAGACCAGGTCACCGGGGGCGAGCTGGGAGCGGGCGACCCGTCGGCCCGCGTTGATCTGGGTGTAGGTGGTGCGCGGGAGCGCGACTCCGGCGGCGCGCCAGGCGGCCTGCGTCAGCCCGGAGCAGTCGAACCCGTCGGGCCCGGTCGCGCCCCATACGTACGGCTTGCCGAGCGCCCCGCGCGCGTAGGCGATCGCGGCGGCGGCGCGGGCGTTCGGCGCCGGTACGGCCCCGATGCGGCTCATGGCGCGGTCGGCGCGCGGATCGGCGGGGCCGGCGCTCTCGGCGTACCGCGCGCGTTCGGCGGCGGTGAGCCGGTCGAGCAGCTTCTCGGCGTCCGCGAGCTTCTTCTCGACCGCCGACTTGTACGTGGCCAGCTCGGCCTGACGGCTCCGCAGGTCGTCGGCCTTCTTGTCGGCCTTCTTACGTAAGCGGCCGAGTTCACCGAGCTGCGCGCGCATCCGGGTCATGGCCTGCGCCTGCTGGAAGCCCGCGCGTTCGGCGAGGGCGGCGCCGCGCAGATAGCCGTCGGGGTCGGAGCTGAGGGCGAGCTGTACGGCGGGATCGAGGCCGCCCGCGCGGTACTGCGCGGCGGCGATCGAGCCGAGCGCGTTGCGCGAGACGTTGAGCCGTGCCGTCCGCCGGGCGGCCTCGTCGCGCAGCTTCTCCAGCGCGCCGCTCGCGTCGGCCGCCTTCTCCTTGGCGCCGTTGTACTTCTCGGTGGCGGCCTCCGCCTCGTGGTAGAGGTCGTCGACCTTCGCCTTCACCTGTGCCGAGGTGAGCCGCGGATCGGCCTGTGCGGGCCCTTCGAGGCCCGTGGCCGTCGCGGCACCCGCCAGGGCGAGAGTGGCCGCCGTACGGCCGTAGGGCCCGCTGAACGGTCTGGGGAATCGGGGTCGGCGGTGCGCTGCCACGGGGGCGTCCACATCCTTTGTTCCGGCTTGAGCCGCACGGGCTGCTGTCGGGGAGGACGCTAGGCGTGGCCGTCACGGAAGCGCGGCGGCATGGCCGCTATTGCCCGCAGACGGCGCGTCGGAGACGGAATGTGGCCGCTCGGATCGCGGCGGATTCGACTGTTCCGGACCGAACTTGATCGATCCGACGACCTGGGCGCACGGGTCCGGTGGCGGTGGTACAGGACCCGCCCGACCGGCCGGACGCTGGCCTGAATGACCGCCGTGACGACGGCCGAATTCACGGCTGGTGTGTCAGTGGCGGCACGTAGCCTTTTCTCATGACCACTCTCGGGGAAATGCTGAAGGGGCCTTGTTCCAGGCCGCTTTGGGAGCGGCTGTGTCCGCTGCTCAAAGCGTCCGACGCGACGGAGCTGGCCGCCGCCGCAACGATTCTGCGGGGCTGGCCGCCCGAGCTGCGGCCGATGCCGGACAGTTGGTGGACCGAGCTGCTGGCGGACGGGCCCCGGCCGTACCACGCGCTGGCGGGGACGCGCAGGCTCGGCCGGCTGGTCGACGTGGAGGAGGCCCGGGTCCCTGCGGAACCGGAAGCGGACCGGGACGAGTACGAGGAGGCGAACGACCCGGCGGAGGGTGCGGGGGACGGTGCGGGGGACCCGGATCCGGCGGAGGACGAGCGGGAGCGGGGCGTGGCCTTCCCGTACGGCGCGTCGGCGGTGGCGGCCCCCTCCGACCTGAGCCGGCCGGTGTTCGGCGCGGTGGCCGAGTGGCATCACAACGGCGGGGACATCGTCGGCTGGAGCACGGTCGCGAGCGCGCCGACGACGCTGTATCTCAGCGGCTCCGACTACCACGACAATCCGCTCGACCTCCAGATGTCCCCGGACGGCGGGATCGTGGTGGCGTCGGTGGAGTGCCGCTGGCACGCCTGGTCGTCCGACGGGGACCGGCTGTGGTCGCTCGACCCGGCCGGGATCTGGCCGGAGGGGGAGACCGCCGACGACGAGGAGGGCGAGGACGACCTCGTGGGCATCGACGTCCCGGTGCGCTTCTCGTTCGACGCGGAGGGCCGGCGGCTGGCCGTGGGGCGGCTGCGTGGCGGCCCCGTGGCCGTCCTGGACGCGCGGACCGGGCACGTGCTGGCGCCGGGCCCGGACGGCGGGCGCTGGGAGGGCGAGGGGCCGGTCGCCCTGGACGCGGCCGGAGGGCTGCTGGCGCACGCGAGTGGCAGCCGCCTGGTCGTACGGGACGTGGAGAGCGGCGCGGTGCTCGCCGGTGCGGACACCGGTCTGGTCATGATCCACGCGCTGGCCATGGCACCGGACGGCAGCGCGTTTCTCGCCGTCGGGGCGGACGGCAAGGACGACCCGGCGGTGTGCGCCCTGTCCCTCTCGGCGCCGGAGGCCGGCACGAGGACCCTCACCGCGGGCGGGCCCGTACGGGCCCAGCGGGCGCCCGACGGCATGGTCGCCTCCGACCCGATGCCGGTGATCAGCGCGCGGGCGGCCTGGACCGCGAACGGACCGGTCGCCTTCATGTCCTCGGACGTCGGGGACGTCCTCTTCAAGGAGGACGGCCGCGTCCTGCGGCTGTCGGGCGGCCCGAGCATCGCCGGCTTCACCCCCGACGGCCGGACGCTGATCACCGTCGGCTGCGGGGACGAGGACGAGATGGATCCGATCGACGTCTGGTTCCTCGACGCCATGGACCCGGCGGCCCGGCCCGGCGGGGAGACCGGCCGGGCCGCCCGGTACGGGTAGGACGCTCGGACGGGGTGCTCGGGCCACGCGATCAGGCCGGGTGCTCGGGCCACGGCGATCAGGCCGGGCGCACACTGCCGTAGATCGGCATGTAGTAGATCGACTCCTCGCGGACGTTCGCGCCCGGCTTCGGGGCGTGGATCATCTTGCCGTCGCCCTTGTAGATGCCGACGTGGCTGATGTCGTCGTAGAAGAACACCAGGTCGCCGGGGAGCAGGTCCGCCGTGGCGACGCGCGTGCCGACCTTCACCTGGTCCCAGGTCGTACGGGGCAGCTGCACGCCCGCCTCCTTCCAGGCGGCGGCCGTCAGGCCCGAGCAGTCGTACGAGCTGGGGCCGGTGGCGCCCCACACGTACGGCTTGCCGATCTGGGCGCGGGCGAAGGCGAGGACCTTCTCGGCCTTGGCCGCGTACGTACCGTCCGTGGCGCCGGAGCCGGTGCCGGTCCCCGAGCCGGTGCCGGTGCCCGTGCCCGTGCCCGTGTCGCCGCCTGTCGCCGGAGGATTCTCCTTCTGGGCCTCCTCCTGGCGCCGGCGCTCCGCGGCCTCCTCCTCGGCCTTCGCCTCGGCCTTGCGCCGCGCCTCCTGCTCCTTCTTCCGCTCCAGCTCGGCGAGGCGCGCCTTCTCCTCGGCCGTCAGGTCGGCGAGGAGCGACCGCGCCGCCGCGAGCTTGTTCTGGACCTTCTGCTTGCCGACCTTGAGCGAGGCCTGCGACTCCGTCAGCGTCTCCAGGCTCTTCGTCGCCTCGGCGCGCTGCTCGGCGGCGGACCGCTGCTCCTTCTGGTAGTCCTCGACCGCCACCTGCTGCCGCTCGGTCAGCCGGTCCATGAGCTGGGTCTGCTCGAAGTACGACTCGGGGCTGTCGGCGAACATCAGGGCGGCCGTGGGGCCGACGGCGCCCGCGCGGTACTGCGCCGCGGCATAGGTACCGAGGGAGCGCCGCGCCTCGTTCACCTTGTCGGCGCTCTTGGCGACCTCGTCCAGGACCCGGTCGACCGACTTGCGCTGGGTCTCCGTGGCTTCCTTCGCCTTGTTGTACTGCTGCGTCGCCGTACCGGCCTGCCGGTACAGGTCGTCGACCTTCTTCTGCACCTCTTCCACCGAGGGCTTGGGATCGGCGGGCGCGGCGGTGGCGCTCTGCGTGGACAGCAGGGTGACCGAGGCGAGAGCGGCGGTCGTGAAACCGACGGCGGGGGTGTTCGCGCGTATCCCGGTGCGGGCGCGCGTCTTGCGATGCGATGCCAAGGCCGGCATCTCCTTCCGTGGACCGCCTACCGGGTTAGCTGTCGGGTTCGGGCGGAACGGAAGGCTGCCCTACGGGCCTGGGGAAACGGCCCGATTCACCCCGGTGGAACATGGTGGGTCCCCGGTTCCGAACTCCCTTCGGGGAAGCACGGATTCGGCGGAGGCCGTCCGCTCGGCGCTGATCACCGATGGAGTACGGACCGCCTCGGCGAGCACGCTAGCCAATGTGTGGTGCTGCTGTGAAGTTTGATGGTCGATATGCCCGATACATTTTCGTGACCTTTTGCGTAAACGCTCGTTGGTGCCCCCGCGCGGCCATGTGGCGACCCGCTGTCAGTGCGGCACCCCAGGAGGTGTCTTGCCGATCTTGCCGGGCTGGCGGTCCCTGGCACGCACGCCCGCCGCGTTGTCGTCGGTCGGCATGGCTCCGCCATGCCTCCCACCTCCGCCTTGCGATCGCACGCACCAGACCCCGCTCCCTCATCCGGCCTGATCGGCAAGAGACCCCCTAGACTCAGGAAGCGATGAGCAGCCTCTTTGACGACAGCTTCCTGGCGGACCTCCGGCCCTCGGCCGAGGAGCCCCCGCCGCCGCCCGAGGACACCGCTCCGGAACAGGTGCCCGACGATCTCTTCGGAGGGAAGTTCGACGTGCCCCCGCCCAGGGATCCGCACCACCGCGACGGCGCTCCGCGCACCGTCGTGGACCCCGCGGCGCTGCTCGAAGGGCTGAACGAGGAGCAGCGCGCCGCTGTCGTACACACCGGATCGCCCCTGCTCATCGTGGCCGGCGCGGGCTCCGGCAAGACCCGGGTGCTGACCCACCGGATCGCGCATCTGCTGGGGACCCGGAGCGTGCACCCCGGCGAGATACTGGCGATCACGTTCACCAACAAGGCCGCGGGCGAGATGAAGGAGCGCGTCGAGCAGCTCGTCGGTCCGCGCGCCGCCGCCATGTGGGTGATGACGTTCCACAGCGCCTGTGTGCGGATCCTGCGCCGTGAGTCGAAGAGGCTCGGCTTCACGTCGTCGTTCTCGATCTACGACGCGGCCGACTCCAAGCGGCTCATGGCCCTGGTCTGCCGCGATCTGGACCTCGACCCCAAGCGGCACCCCCCGAAGTCGTTCAGCGCCAAGATCTCGAATCTGAAGAACGAGCTGATCGACGAGGAGACCTTCGCCGGTCAGGCGAGCGACCCGTTCGAGAAGACGCTGGCCGAGGCGTACCGGATGTATCAGGCGCGGCTGCGCGAGGCCAACGCCCTGGACTTCGACGACATCATCATGACGACGGTCCATCTGCTCCAGGCGTTCCCGGACGTCGCCGAGCACTACCGCCGCCGCTTCCGCCATGTCCTGGTCGACGAGTACCAGGACACCAACCACGCGCAGTACACCCTGGTGCGCGAGCTGGTCGGCCCGTCGGGCGAGGGACACGACCCGGCCGAGCTGTGTGTCGTCGGTGACGCCGACCAGTCCATCTACGCGTTCCGGGGCGCCACGATCCGCAACATCCTCCAGTTCGAGGAGGACTACCCGGACGCGACGACGATCCTGCTGGAGCAGAACTACCGCTCCACGCAGACGATCCTCAGCGCGGCCAACGCGGTCATCGAGCGCAACGAGAGCCGGCGGCCCAAGAATCTCTGGACGAACGCCGGGGCGGGCGCCCTGATCACCGGGTACGTGGCGGACACCGAGCACGACGAGGCGCAGTTCGTCGCCGACGAGATCGACCGGATGACGGACGCGTCGGAGGCCAAGGCGGGCGACGTCGCCGTCTTCTACCGGACGAACGCGCAGTCCCGTGTCTTCGAGGAGATCTTCATCCGGGTCGGCCTGCCCTACAAGGTCGTCGGCGGGGTGCGCTTCTACGAGCGCAAGGAGGTCCGCGATGTGCTGGCCTATCTGCGGGTGCTCGCCAACCCCGAGGACAGCGTCCCGCTGCGGCGGATCCTGAATGTGCCCAAGCGCGGCATCGGCGACCGCGCGGAGGCGATGATCGACGCGCTCTCGGTGCGGGAGAGGATCTCCTTCGCACAGGCGCTGCGCCGGGTCGACGAGGCGTACGGAATGGCCGCGCGTTCGTCGAACGCGGTGAAGCGCTTCAACACGCTGATGGAGGAGTTGCGTACCGTCGTCGAGTCCGGCGCCGGTCCCGCCACGGTCCTGGAGGCCGTGCTCGAACGGACCGGGTATCTTGCGGAGTTGCAGGCGTCGACCGACCCGCAGGACGAGACGCGCATCGAGAACTTGCAGGAACTGGCCGCGGTGGCGCTGGAGTTCGAGCAGGAACGGGCCCAGGCGGCGGGGGCGGACGCGCCGGCGCCGGCCGCGGACGCGCCCGCCCCGCAGGCGCCTGCTCCGGACGCTACCGCTCCGGACGAGCCTGCTCCCGCCGCGGCGACGTCCGGCACCCTCGCCGAGTTCCTGGAGCGGGTCGCCCTCGTCGCGGACTCCGACCAGATCCCCGACGAGGACGAGGAAGGCTCCGGTGTCATCACGCTGATGACGCTGCACACGGCCAAGGGCCTCGAATTCCCGGTCGTCTTCCTGACGGGCATGGAGGACGGCGTCTTCCCGCACATGCGCGCGCTCGGCCAGGCGAAGGAGCTGGAGGAGGAGCGCAGGCTGGCGTACGTCGGTATCACCCGCGCCCGCGAGCGGCTCTATCTGACCCGGTCCTCGATGCGCAGCGCGTGGGGCCAGCCCTCGTACAACCCGCCGTCGCGCTTCCTGGAGGAGATCCCGGGCGAGCATCTGGAGTGGAAGCGCACCGGCCCCATGGCGGCCCCGGCCGGCCCGACCTCGGGGATCACATCGTCGCTCTCCACCTCCCGTACCCGCTCGGGCCCGGCGGGCTTCGCCACGCGCCGCGCCACCGAGAAGCCGGTCATCTCACTCGCGGTGGGGGACCGGGTCACGCACGACCAGTTCGGGCTCGGGACCGTTGTCACGGTGACGGGATCGGGCGCCGACGCGCAGGCGACGATCGACTTCGGCGACTCCAAGCCGAAGCGGCTGCTGCTGCGGTACGCGCCGGTCGACAAGCTGTAGGAGCCGGACGCGGACGCGGTGGGCGTGCTCGGCCCACCGCGCCGACCGGGAAGGAACCGGAAAGAAAAGAGGGTGCGACCCGGCGCCGCTTGCTAGATGCTGAGGCCGTGGCCGCGCAGCCAGGAGAGCGGGTCGATCGCCGCGCCGCCGCCGGGCCGGACCTCGAAGTGCAGGTGCGGACCTGTGGAGTTGCCCGAGTTCCCGGAGTACGCGATCTCGTCACCGGCCTTGACCGGGCCGGAGCGGATCTTCGTGCTGCTGAGGTGGCAGTACCAGGTCTCGGTGCCGTCGGCGGCCGTCACGATCGCCATGTTGCCGTAGGCGCTGTTCCATTGCGTACGGACGGTGCCGTCCGTCGCCGCCATCACCGGCGTGCCGTACGAGACGGGGAAGTCGATGCCCGTGTGCATCGACATCCAGTTGACGCCGGCCTGGCCGTAGTACGCGCTGAGGGAGTGATTCGCGACGGGGATCACGAACTTGGGGCGGGCGGCCTCGCGGGCCGCGGCGAGCGCGTCGCGCTTCTTCTTCTCCGCCGCCTGACGCTCCTGGAGGTCGATGCGCTCCTGGGTGCGGCTGGCGCGGTCCCCGAAGTCACGCGCGTCGGCGTTGAGAGCGGCGAGTTGGGTGTCGAGCTTGTTGTTGACCGCGGCGGGTTTGACCGCCGCCGCGTCCGACGCGGTGAGAGTGGTCGAGTCGTCCTTGGTCTCGTCGGGGGCACCGAGGCCGCCGACCGACGCGGCGGCGATACCGGCGACACCCATGACACACGCGGACGGGACCGCGACGGTCAGCAGCGCCGAACGCTTCGCCGGTGAACGGCGCCTGCTGCGGCTGCCCCCGGATGCCCGGCGGACGGGACGAGGGGTGATGGTCGCGGCGGTGACGGTCATGGCCGACGCGACGAGTTGGTCCTCGTGGTCGGACGGTTCCGAGTGGTCCGCATACCCCGCGTCGGGCTCCAGCTCCGATTCCGACACCTGTTCAGGCTCCGGACCGGGCGTGTCGTACTCGTGCTCGTGCTGGTCGCCGTAGGCCGACTGTTCGTACGTGGGTTCCTCGTAAGCCGGTTCCTCGTACGTGGCCTGCTCGAACTCCTGCCGCGCGTAATCGGTTTGGTGCTGGTGCTCGACCTCGGGCTCGTACGCCGTCGGTTCGTAGGCGGCGGGCTCGAACGCCGCCGACTCGTAGGACTCGTACGTCCCGCCGTCGCCGTAGTACGGCGCCTCGGCCTGGAACGGGGTCTCCGGCTGGACGGCCGTCGCGCCCGAGTTCCACGCGGTGGCGTCGTACGCGCCGGTGTCGGCGACGGGCGCCGCCCACTGGTCGGCCTGAACGGCCTGGCCGGACGGGTCGTAGCCGTAACTGGCCGCCTGGTTGGCCTCGTTCCAGGCGTTCGCGTCCCACTGGCCCGTCGTGTCGTACGACGGCTGGGGCTGCTGAGGCTGTTGGGGCTGTGCCGCGTACGCGTCGTACGCCTCGTACGGAACCTGGGGTTCCTGCGGCGCGTGCGTGGCGTAAGGGTCGTAACCCGCGTTCCACTGCGCCGAGTCGTACTGACCGCTCTGATCCGCCTCGTAAGTGGCCGTACCCACCGGGCTCGCGCCCGGAAGTGCGCCGAAGAGCGGGTCGCTGTCGAAGCTGCCTGAGGAGTAGCCGTCGTGGGCGGCGTATCCGGCGTGGGGGTGCTGGTCGTTCACCAACTTCTCTCTCGCCTCGGCAGCAGGACCAGGCTCCTGGGGCCGCCTTGACGAACGGAGGTACCCAGAAGGGAAAGCAGTGGCCGCGACTGTACCCGTCGGTATGCGACGGCGACAATCTTCGGCGGCTTCCGGGCGCTCTGGAAACGGGCATTCGGCCGTCTTTCGGCGGACTGCGGGCACACCTTTGGCCGTACGTTCGATATCCGTTCGATTTAAACGGTTTCGGTGAGGTGTCGAAGCGACATCGAATCGGCTGTCGATGCAACCACTCCGCGTGTCGGCGTTTGGACCGTCGGTCGTCCTCAGGCGACCGATATCGCGCCGTCGGCCTGATCCGCGGCGTCCTCAGGGGTGCCTCGTGCCCGGTCGGCGGACTCGATGAGCTCCGCGAGCTCCTCGGTGTCCTCGTGCTCCAGGACGTACCGGATGCCGGCGGCGACGGCCGGGTGCACCGGCAGTGCGAGATGGCCGATACCGGTCACGCCCACGTTCTGCGCGATGAGGTCCGGGTGGTCGACGCGGGCCGCCTCCACCGGTGACATGACCTGGTCGAGATCGCTCCAGAAGCTGACGAACCGGGTCCGGCAGTCCGGCGCGGGCTCCTTCAGCTCCTCGATCAGGTCCGACCCGGGCCGCATCTGCCGGACGACGGGGTGCGCGCTGGCGAACGGGATGGCGCCCGTACCCGCGTGGGGTGTGCCCATGGTGACCAGGGTCCGCACCCGTGCGTCGCCGTCCAGTCGCTGTACGTAGTACCGGGCGATCAGGCCGCCGAGGCTGTGGCCGACGATGTCGACCTGGCGGTGCCCCGTACGGGCGCAGATCTCCTCGATGTGCTGCCCGAGCACCTCGGCGGCCAGCCGGATGTCGCTGGTCAGCGGTGAGAAGTTGAGCGATTCGAGGTGGCGCCAGCCGTGCCGGGCCAGGGAGCGGCGCAGCAGGACGAAGACGGAGCGGTTGTCGACGAATCCGTGCAGCAGCAGGACGGGGGGCCGGGAGCGGCCCTCCGTGGGCAGTGTGGCGGCCTCGGGCGGCAGGTCGGGAGCGGGGCGCTCATTGGCGATTCCACCCGGATAGAGGACCAGGTGACCCGCGAGGATGGCCATCTCCAGGACGGAGGCCCGCAGGAGCGTGACGGGCAGTTCCCAGGCGGCCGGCCGCCGTACGACGGACGGGAACGGCGAGAAGAGCTCGGAGAAAGGCGGGATCTTCATTGACCTACCTCCCTACGCCACACGGGAAGCGATTCCCTTGCGGCTCCCGTGCCGGGTGGGGCCGACACGAAGCAGAGTGAACATATCCCCATGTGTGATTTCCCCCTCCCCGGCCGCCGTGAAACAGCGGCGTGCGAGATGCTGGGGATAACGTTCGTTCACTCTCCGTCCCTCGCCGGTACGGGGACCCGTGCCAATGACGACGAAGTCGGTATGTGGAGGCAGTGATGGGTGTGACCGGTCCGATCCGTGTGGTGGTGGCCAAGCCGGGTCTCGACGGCCACGATCGCGGGGCCAAGGTCATCGCGCGGGCGTTGCGGGATGCTGGTATGGAGGTCATCTACACCGGGCTGCACCAGACGCCCGAGCAGATCGTGGACACCGCGATCCAGGAGGACGCCGACGCGATCGGTCTCTCGATCCTCTCCGGCGCGCACAACACGCTCTTCGCCAAGGTCATCGACCTTCTGGAGCAGCGCGACGCGCTGGACATCAAGGTCTTCGGCGGCGGCATCATCCCGGAGGCGGACATCCCCCCGCTGAAGGCGCTGGGCGTGGCGGAGATCTTCACGCCGGGCGCGACGACGACGTCGATCGTGGACTGGGTCAACGCGAACGTGTCCCAGCCGGCGGGCGCGTAGCCACCCTCTGGGGCCGCAGGTCTTCTCAGCCGTCGACAGGGTCCCTGCCCTCCCCGGCCGGGCTCGGGCTCGGGGGCTCGTCCGGCGTCGGACGACCCGGGTCGTCCGCCAGCTCCGACATCATCGCGGCGCGCAGCCGCAGTGTGGAGACAAGGCGCTGGAACGCCTCCGACCAGTAGCCACCCGCTCCGGGCGACGCGCCCTCCGATTCGTCCGGGGTGGCGGTGAGTATCTCCAGCCGCGGGGCTTCCGCCGGGTCCAGGCAACGCTCGGCGAGACCCATCACCCCGCTGAAGCTCCAGGGGTAACTCCCGCCGTCGCGCGCGATGTCGAGCGCGTCGACGACCGCCCGGCCCAGCGGCTCGGACCAGGGAACGGCGCAGACTCCGAGGAGCTGGAACGCCTCCGAGAGTCCATGAGCGGCTATGAACTCCGCCACCCAGGAGGCACGGTCGGCCACGGGCAGCGTGCCGAGCAGTTTCGCCCGCTCCGCCAGGGACGACGCTCCCGGGCCTGCGGCCGGCGACACGGCGGGCGCGCCGAGCAGGGCGCGGGCCCAGCGGGCGTCGCGCTGGCGGACGGCGGCCCGGCACCACGCGGCATGCAGCTCGTCCGTCCAGTCGTCCAGGACCGGAAGCGTCACGATGTCCTCCGGCGGGCGCCCCCCGAGCCGCTCCGACCAGATCGACAACGGTGAGGCCTCCACCAACTGGCCCAGCCACCAGGACCGTTCGCCCCGGCCGGTCGGCGGTGTCGGGCTCACGCCGTCGCGCTGCATGCCGGCGTCGCACTCGTGCGGCGCCTCTACGACGACGGCCGGGCCCGCGGGCCCGCCGGCCCGGTCCAGACTCACGCACGTCGCCGCCCGTGCTGCCATCCGCGAGGCCAGCGCGGAGTTCGGCAGTGCGGACAGCAACTCCGCAGCGGTCGACCGGACATTACGGCTGCGGTCGGAGAGCGCCTCCTCAAGGAAGGGCTCGTCGAGATCGGAGAGCCCGGCGCGCAGCGAGTCCAGGAACATCAGCCGGTCCTCGGCGCGCTCCGTCGGCCAGGTGGACGCCAGCAGCGCACGCGCCGCGTCGGCGTCCCGCGCCCGCACCGCCGCGAGCAGCGCGACCCGCTCCGCGAACAGCCCCTGCTCCCACAACTGCCCCACCGCGTCGGAGTCCTGGACCCCCGGCAGGACGGCGCCGCCGGAGGCGCCGCGCAGCGCGAACTTCCAGTCCGGGTTGAAGCGCGCCAGCCAGAGCCCGCGCGGACCGGCGAACGCGAGAGCGTGCGGCCGCAGATCGTTGCGCCCGCGCGCGGCGTCCAGGAGCGCCGGCAGTGCGGCGGCGGGTGCCCGATAGCCGCGCTCGTTGGCGGCGGTGAGCCACTGGGGGAGCAGTTCGGTGAGATCGGGAGCCGTACCGCGCCTGCCGCCCGAACCGGCGGGGGCCGAGCGGTCGGCGAGCAACTGCGTCAGGCGCCGGCGCGCCGGCTCCGGCAGCTCCCGGCGGTCGTCCTCGGGCGCCGGCTCGGGCCGGGCCGCGGCGCGCGCGGGGAGCAGGCCCGCGCGTCGCCGGAGTGTGTGGAGCGCGGCGGCGTCGAGCAGTGCGACGGGAGCGTCCTGGCCGGAGGCCATGACGTCCGCCGGTGGTGTGCGGCGGTCCGTGCCGAGCAGGGCCGATGTGACGAGCTCTTCCCAGTGGGTGGTCCCGCCGGTCGCGCCGGGGAGGGTGGTGCCGGTCATCGGGTGCCTCCGTACGTATGAGGAGAGACAGAGGAATAGAGGACGGGGATAAGGAGGGACGGGGCGGTGCGCCGGCCGGGCGGATTCAGCTCACCTCAGATGTACCGTCTCCGGGGAGTCCGCCGACCAGACGGCGAGCGGCGTGAAGCCGCGGTGCCCGCACTCGCCGAAGACCGTGACCGGGCCACCGCCGGACATGGCCACGAGCTTCCACAGACCCGGCCGCGCGAGGGCGGCCGGCGCGATCGGCAGGGCCGACTCCCCGTCGGCGTCGGCCAGTTGCCACCCGTCCCCGTCCCCTCCTTCGGGGACGGGGATGACGTCCGTCAGCGTCACGGGCCAGGAGTCCAGCCACGGATCCTCCCGGAGCGCCAGGCCGTACGCCTCCACCGCCGCCGTGGTCGTCCCACCCGGAGGGGCGGTCCCTGTCGGCTCCGGAACCCCCATCTCCTCGCTCAGATCCGCGCGCAACTGCCCCGCCCCCGCGTGCGGCGTCAGCTCCGCCTCGATCACCCGGCCCACCGGCAGGGCCGGTTGCGGCGACCGCCCCGCCGCGCCGAACCCGAGCACCAGGGCCGTACGCCCCGACTCCCGCCCGTACAGCCAGATCCGGCGCGTGGTGATCTTGCCGTCCGACGTGTCGTACTGCGCGAGGACCAGCCAGTGGTCCTTGACCGGTGGACCGTCGGCCGGAGAGGGAAGACCGACGCGCGTACGGACCGTCGTCGCGAGCGGCGCGGGCAGCCGGTCGATCCCCAGCCAGCCCTGATCCAGCAGATGCAGGAGAGCCGACTCTTCGAGCAGCCGCACCGGCCAGCCCGCCCCCGAGCCCGGGATCGAGCCCAACTCCCGTACGCGCGCGGCCAGTCCGGGCGCCTGCGCGTCGACCATGCGCGCGGCCGTCTCCTCCCACAGCCCGTAACCCGACTGCTCGGCCGCCGCCAGCCCGCCGCGCAGCAGATCCGTCAGCCGCTGCTCAAGCTCCAGTGCCCCGCCGGTGATCCGGGCCGCCCTGCGCTCAGCCCGGCGCCTGGCCGCCTCCGGGTCGGCCGGCTTTCCCGCCCCGCCGGCGTCGGCCTTCCCCTTCTCCCGCTGCTCCTCGCTCCGCTTTCTACGGGTGTCCAGCCACTCCCGCGCCCAGTCGGGCGCGGGCCCGTCACCCACGTCCAGGACGGTCCTGACCGCGGAGCCCCCCTCGGCCGCCCAGAGCAGCAGCAGCCCCAGCGCGTGCTTGCACGGGAACTTCCGGCTCGGGCAACTGCACGCGTACGCCGGGCCTTTCGTGTCTATCACCGTCTGATACGGCTTCTTGCCGCTCCCCTTGCACAGCCCCCACACGGCCCCCTCGCCGCCGCTGCCCGCCTCCGACCAGGGCCCCGCCGCGCTCAGCCTGGCCCCGGCCTTGCGTGACGCATCGTCAGGCGCCAGCGCCAGCACCTGTTCCGTCGTCCAGCGCACCCCCGCTTTTTCCATGCCCAAGACGTTAGGCGACCCCACTGACAATCGGCTCCGACCTGCGGAAACGGTCGATTGTCAGTGGCATGGTGCACGGTGGTTCCCAGACCCGGTCGAACGAGCTGGAGGGGGAAGCCATGACCATGCCCGAAACGAGTGTGACGACCGCCGAGACGGTCGGCGGGACGGCCGGTGCCGAGGTCCTGCGGCCGCACGCCGAGGACGCCTTCGCCGATGAACTGGCCGCGCTCGCGGCGGCCGACGACCGTCCCCGCCCGCCCAGATGGCGGCTGTCGCCCTGGGCGGTGGCCACGTATCTCCTCGGCGGCACGCTCCCCGACGGCACGGTCGTCTCGCCGAAGTACGTGGGCCCGCGCAGGATCATCGAGGTCGCCGTCACCACCCTGGCCACGGACCGCGCGCTGCTGCTCCTCGGCGTTCCCGGCACGGCGAAGACCTGGGTGTCCGAGCATCTGGCCGCCGCCGTCAGCGGCGACTCGACGCTGCTGGTGCAGGGGACGGCCGGCACACCCGAGGAGGCGATCCGGTACGGGTGGAACTACGCGCAGCTGCTCGCCCACGGACCCAGCCGGGAAGCGCTCGTGTCCAGTCCGGTGATGCGGGCCATGGCGGAGGGCATGACGGCCCGGATCGAGGAGCTCACCCGTATCCCGGCCGACGTGCAGGACTCGCTCATCACGATCCTGTCCGAGAAGACCCTGCCGGTCCCCGAGTTGGGCCAGGAGATCCAGGCGGTCCGCGGCTTCAACGTGATCGCCACCGCCAACGACCGCGACCGGGGGATCAACGACCTGTCGAGCGCGCTGCGCCGCCGGTTCAACACCGTCGTCCTGCCGCTGCCGGCCACCGCCGAGGCCGAGGTCGACATCGTCTCGCGACGCGTCGACCAGATCGGGCGCTCCCTCGATCTGCCGGGCGGTCTCGAAGGCATCGCGGAGATCCGCCGGGTCGTCACGGTCTTCCGCGAGCTGCGCGACGGCGTCACCGCCGACGGCCGTACGAAGATCAAGTCGCCGTCCGGGACGCTCTCCACGGCCGAGGCGATCTCCGTCGTCACCAACGGCCTCGCGCTCGCCGCGCACTTCGGCGACGGTGTGCTGCGCCCCGGCGACGTCGCCTCGGGCATCCTCGGCGCCGTCGTGCGCGACCCGGCGGCCGACCGGGTCATCTGGCAGGAGTATGTGGAAACGGTCGTGCGCGAGCGGGACGGGTGGAAGGACTTCTACCGCGCCTGCCGAGAGGTCGGCGCATGACGACGCCCGCCCGGGACGCGGACGCGTCGGCCGACCGGGACCCGACGGGAGACACCGTGCCTCCGGCCGACCGCGCCACGGCCCGTCCGGCGGGGAGCGGGCCGTTGTATCTCGGCGTCCGGCACCACGGACCCGGGTCGGCCCGCGCGGTCCGGGCCGCCCTCGACGCGGCGTCCCCGTCCGCCGTCCTGATCGAAGGCCCGCCCGAGGGCGACGCGTTGGTCTCCCTCGCGGGCGATCCCGGGATGCGCCCGCCCGTCGCGCTGCTCGCCCACGCCGTGGACGATCCGGGGCGCGCGGCGTTCTGGCCGCTCGCGGAGTTCTCCCCGGAATGGGTCGCGATCCGCTGGGCGCTCGCCCACAACGCCCCCGTCCGCTTCATCGACCTTCCGGCGGCCCACTCACTGGCCTTCACGGACGAGGACCGAGCGCCGGACGGAGAGACCGGCCCGGCCGACGAAGGGACCAGCACCGACCCTGATCCTGACCCCGATCCCGAGGCCCGTGCGCGGGCGTTGCGGATCGACCCGCTCGCCGTACTCGCCGAAGCCGCCGGGTACGACGACGCCGAGCGCTGGTGGGAGGACGTCGTGGAGCACCGCGGCGCCGCCGACGACCCGTTCTCGCCCTTCGCCGCCGTCGGCGAGGCGATGGGCGCGCTGCGCGAGGAGTACGGGGACGGCGGGCACCGGCGGGACCTGGTGCGCGAGGCATACATGCGGCTCCAACTCCGCGCCGCGCGAAAGGAGTTCGGGGACGACCGGGTCGCCGTCGTCTGCGGCGCCTGGCACGTGCCCGCACTCGACGCCCGCACCACGGCCACCGCCGACCGCGCCCTCCTCAAGGGACTGCCCAAGGTCAGGTCCGAGATGACCTGGGTGCCCTGGACCCACCACCGGCTGGCCAGACACAGCGGATACGGCGCGGGAATCGACTCGCCCGGCTGGTACGGACACCTCTTCGGCGCGCCCGACCGCCCCGTGGAGCGCTGGATGACCAAGGTCGCCGGTCTGCTGCGCGAGGAGGACCAGCCCATCTCCTCCGCCCATGTCATCGAGGCCGTCCGGCTCGCCGAGACCCTGGCCGCCATGCGCGGCAGGCCGCTCGCCGGGCTGACCGAGACGACCGACGCCATCCGCGCCGTCATGTGCGACGGGTCGGATGTGCCGCTCGGACTCATCAGGGACCGGCTCATCGTCGGGGACGTCCTGGGCGAGGTCCCCGACTCCGCTCCCGCCGTACCGCTCCAGCGCGATCTGACCCGGCTCCAGCGCTCGCTGCGGCTGAAGCCGGAAGCGCGGGAGCGCGAGCTGGACCTCGACCTCCGCAAGGAGACCGACGCCGGACGGAGCAGAATGCTGCACCGGCTGCGACTGCTCGGCATCGGCTGGGGCGAGCCGTCCGCGGGCCGGGGCAGCACGGGCACCTTCCGGGAGAGCTGGCGGCTGCGCTGGGAGCCCGAGCTGTACGTACGGGTCGCCGAGGCCGGGGTCTGGGGCACCACCGTCCTCTCCGCCGCCACCGCCAAGGCCGAGTCCCGCGCGGTCTCGGCGACCGCGCTCTCCGACGTCACGGCCCTCGCCGAGCAGTGCCTCCTCGCCGAACTCACCGACGCCCTAACCGTGGTGATGAAGGCGCTGGCCGACCGCGCCGCACTCGACGCGGACGTCGGCCATCTCGCCCAGGCCCTGCCCGCACTCGCCCGCTCGCTGCGCTACGGAGACGTACGGTCCACCGACACCGCCGCGCTCGGCGAGGTCGCCGCCGGGCTCGCCGAGCGGATCTGCGTCGGACTGCCGCCCGCCTGCGCCGCGCTGGACGCCGACGGCGCGGCCGAGATGAGAGGCCATCTCGACAGCGTCCACACCGCGATCGGCCTGCTGCCCGACACCCCCGGCCGTCCGGCGGGGGACCTGGCCGGGCGCTGGGGAGCGGTGCTGCGCACACTGGCATCGCGGGACAGCGTGCCGGGAGTCATCCGCGGCCGGTCCGCCCGGCTGCTCCTGGACGACGGGCGGCTGCCGGAGGACGAGGCCGCGCGTCTCATGGGCCTCGCGCTGTCGCCCGGCACCCCGCCGGCCGACGCGGCGGCCTGGATCGAGGGGTTCGTCGGAGGAGCCTCCGGCGGCGGAATGCTCCTGGTCCACGACGAACGGCTGCTCGGCCTCGTGGACACCTGGCTTACCGGGGTGCCCGCCGCGTCGTTCACGGACGTGCTGCCCCTTCTGCGCCGTACGTTCTCCGCGTACGAGCCCGGAGTGCGCCGCACCCTCGGTGAGTTGGTCCGGCGCGGACCGGCCATCGGCGGAACACGGCCCGCCCGCTCCGAGGCGGGGATCCCCGGCTTCGGCGCCGGCCTCGACGAGACCCGCGCGGACGCGGTGCTCCCCGTCCTGCGGCTGCTCCTCGGCGGACCGGGCGCGGTTGGGCAAGCCAACGACACCGACCTCGACGACAACGAACTCGACGACAACGACCTCGCGGAGGTGGCCCGATGACCACGGCCGGTCGGACGGACGACATGCGGGACGACGCGACGGACGACATCGGCGACGGCGCGAGGGACGACGTGACGGGCGGCGCGATCAGCGACCTGGCCGACGAGCGCCTGAGGCGCTGGCGGCTGGTGCTCGGCGGTGACTCCGCCGACGGCACAGGCCGCGCGCTCACCGGTCAGGACGCCGCGATGGACGGCGCGTTGACCGCCCTGTACGGAGGAGGGGACAGCGGCACGTCCCGGAGGGGCGGCACCAACCGCTCCGCGGGGCTCGGCGCCTCCGCCCCCTCGGTCGCCCGCTGGCTCGGCGACATCCGGACGTACTTCCCCACCTCCGTCGTCCAGGTCATGCAGCGCGACGCGATCCAGCGGCTCGGACTCTCCACGCTCCTGCTCGAACCGGAGATGCTGGAGGCCGTCGAGGCGGACGTCCATCTCGTGGGCACGCTCCTGTCGCTCAACAAGGCCATGCCCGAGACGACGAAAGAGACGGCGCGCGCCGTCGTACGGAAAGTCGTCGCCGACATCGAGAAGCGGCTCGCCACCCGCACCCGGGCCACCCTCACGGGCGCTCTCGACCGCTCCGCGCGGGTCAGCCGGCCGCGCCACCGGGACATCGACTGGGACCGCACGATCCGCGCGAATCTCAAGAACTACCTCCCGGAGTACGGGACGGTCGTCCCCGAACGCCTCATCGGATACGGGCGCGCCTCGCAGTCCGTGAAGAAGGAGGTCGTCCTCTGCATCGACCAGTCCGGGTCGATGGCCGCGTCCGTCGTCTACGCCTCCGTCTTCGGCGCCGTCCTCGCCTCGATGCGTTCCCTCTCCACCCGGCTCGTCGTCTTCGACACCGCGGTCGTCGACCTCACCGACCAGTTGGACGACCCCGTCGACGTCCTGTTCGGCACGCAGCTCGGCGGCGGCACGGACATCAACCGCGCCCTCGCCTACTGCCAGTCGCGGATCACCCGGCCCGCGGACACCGTCGTCGTCCTGATCAGTGATCTCTACGAAGGCGGAATCCGGGACGAGATGCTGAAGAGGGTCGCCGCGATGAAGGCGTCGGGCGTGCAGTTCGTGGCGCTCCTCGCGCTGTCCGACGAGGGTGCGCCCGCGTACGACCGCGACCACGCGGCGGCTCTCGCCGCCCTCGGCGCCCCGGCGTTCGCCTGTACCCCGGACCTGTTCCCGGAGGTGATGGCGGCCGCGATCGAGAAGCGCCCCCTGCCGATACCGGACACGGCGACCCACCCCTAACACCGTTCACGGCGACCACTCCCGCCAGGGCTCCGCAGCGGGCCCGTATCCGGTGGCCACGGTGTCTGTGACAGGTATCACCGCTCAGGGGTGATCTGTGATTTAGGGGTGCACGGCCCTCGGGGATAACCTGCGAGACGGACATGCCGCGCTCCGGGACTCCGTCTGCGCCTTCCTTGTGACAAGTGCTGTCACGTTGCCCGTCGCGGCACGCCCACGCAGATTACGAACCGCGATACGGCGAATTCTAGAAGACAGACAAGGGACGGACGCGCGTGGACCTGTTCGAGTACCAGGCGAGGGACCTCTTCGCCAAGCACGGTGTACCGGTGCTGGCCGGTGAAGTCATCGAAACGCCTGAGGCGGCGCGCGAGGTGACCGAGCGTCTCGGCGGCAAGGCCGTCGTCAAGGCTCAGGTCAAGGTCGGCGGCCGAGGCAAGGCCGGCGGCGTGAAGCTGGCCTCCGACCCGGCCGACGCGGTCGCCAAGGCCGACGCCATTCTGGGCATGGACATCAAGGGCCACACGGTCCACAAGGTGATGCTCGCCCAGACGGCCGACATCGCGGAGGAGTACTACGTCTCCTTCCTCCTCGACCGCACCAACCGCACCTTCCTGGCCATGGCCTCCGTCGAGGGCGGCGTGGAGATCGAGGTCGTCGCCGAGGAGAACCCCGAAGCGCTCGCCAAGATCCCGGTCGACGCCAACGAGGGCTGCACCCCGGAGAAGGCCGCCGAGATCGTCGCCGCCGCCAAGTTCCCGGCCGACATCGCCGGTCAGGTCGCCGACGTCCTCCAGCAGCTGTGGACCGTCTTCATCAAGGAGGACGCCCTTCTCGTCGAGGTCAACCCGCTGATCAAGTCCGGTGACGGCAAGATCATCGCGCTCGACGGCAAGGTCTCGCTCGACGAGAACGCCGACTTCCGCCAGCCCGACCACGAGGCCCTTGAGGACAAGGCCGCGGCCAACCCCCTTGAGGCCGCCGCCAAGGCCAAGAACCTCAACTACGTCAAGCTCGACGGCGAGGTCGGCATCATCGGCAACGGCGCGGGGCTCGTGATGAGCACCCTCGACGTCGTCGCGTACGCGGGCGAGGCCCACGGCGGCGTGAAGCCCGCCAACTTCCTCGACATCGGCGGCGGCGCCTCGGCCGAGGTCATGGCGAACGGCCTGGAGATCATCCTCGGCGACCCGGACGTCAAGTCCGTCTTCGTCAACGTCTTCGGCGGCATCACCGCGTGCGACGAGGTCGCCAACGGCATCGTCCAGGCCCTGGCGCTCCTGGAGTCCAAGGGCGAGTCCGTCAGCAAGCCCCTGGTCGTTCGCCTCGACGGCAACAACGCGGAGCTGGGTCGCAAGATCCTGGTCGACGCCAACCACCCGCTCGTACAGCGCGTGGACACCATGGACGGCGCGGCCGACAAGGCCGCCGAGCTCGCGGCTGCGAAGTAAAGGTAAAGGTCACCAACACCATGGCTATTTTCCTGACCAAGGAAAGCAAGGTCATCGTCCAGGGGATGACCGGTGCCACCGGCATGAAGCACACCAGGCTCATGCTCGCTGACGGCACCAACATCGTCGGCGGAGTCAACCCGCGCAAGGCCGGCACGTCCGTCGACTTCGACGGCACGGACGTCCCGGTCTTCGGCTCCGTCAAGGAGGCGATCGAGAAGACCGGCGCCGACGTCTCCGTCCTCTTCGTGCCCCCGGCCCACGCCAAGGCCGCCGTCGTCGAGGCCGTCGACGCCGAGATCGGTCTCGCCGTCGTCATCACCGAGGGCATCGCGGTGCACGACTCCGCCGCCTTCTGGGCGTACGCGTCGAGCAAGGGCAACAAGACCCGGATCATCGGCCCGAACTGTCCCGGTCTCATCACCCCGGGCCAGTCCAACGCCGGCATCATCCCGGGCGACATCACCAAGCCCGGCCGGATCGGACTCGTCTCCAAGTCCGGCACGCTCACCTACCAGATGATGTACGAGCTGCGTGACATCGGCTTCTCGTCCGCCATCGGCATCGGCGGCGACCCGGTCATCGGTACGACGCACATCGACGCCCTCAAGGCGTTCGAGGCCGACCCCGACACCGACCTCATCGTGATGATCGGCGAGATCGGCGGCGACGCCGAGGAGCGTGCGGCCGACTTCATCTCCGAGCACGTGACCAAGCCGGTCGTCGGCTACGTCGCGGGCTTCACGGCGCCCGAGGGCAAGACGATGGGCCACGCCGGTGCCATCGTCTCCGGCTCCTCCGGCACCGCGGCCGCCAAGAAGGAGGCCCTTGAGGCCGCGGGCGTCAAGGTCGGCAAGACGCCGACGGAGACGGCCGGTCTCGCCCGGGCCATTCTCGCGGGCTGATTGTTGGCTGTACGGTCTTACGGAGTACAGCAGTCGTCCTGCTGAACAACGCGCGCGGGCCCGCACCTTTCAGGTGGTGCGGGCCCGCGCGCGTTCTCTCCTCCCGGCGGACGCGGGGCCGGGGGAGGGTCAGGGGATACGGGGCACGAGCCGCCCCGGCCCGTTCACCGGTACGGAGCGCAGCTGGTCACGCAGCTTCAGGTCCTGCTTGCTGAGCTTCTGCGGTCCCTGCGGCGGGGGGACGCCGCCCACGCGCTGACCTGGCGCGGGCACCGGTTCGTACCGCGTCGGGGCCGTGACGACCGTGAAGGCCGTCGCCCCGATGATCAGCAGGGTGACCGCGATCGCGAGCCGCGTCCAGAACTTGGCGCGGCGCTCGCCGGCGAGCCGCACGGTGGGCGCGCTCGCGACCGCCGGGGCGAAGACGGTGTCGATCAGTTCGCGCAACTGCTCACGCAGGACGGCGGTGTTCTCCAGGTCGGGCAGCCGATCGGCGACCGCCTGGCGCGCGTGCACCAGCCGGTTCCCGGTGGCCCCGGTGGTGGCCTCCGTCTCGACCGCCGCCTCGGGCAGACCGAGGCCCAGACCGTCGTAGAGCAGGAGTGTGCGCCGGTACACGGGCGGTAGATCGAGCAGCGCCCGGCGCAGCGGGCGACCGTCGTGGTCGCCGTCGGCCGGGTCCGCGCGCCGGTGTGCGCGGCGCAGCCGGTGCCAGGGGGAGGTCGCGTAGTCGTACGCCGCGCTCCGGACCCATCCGGCGGGATCGCGGTCGACGGCGACCTCCGGCCAGCTCTGCCAGGCCAGTTGGAAGGCGGCCTCGACGGACTCCTGCGCGAGGGTACGGCGCCCGGTGAGCAGATACGTCTGGCGTACGAGGGCGGGGGCGCAGTGCGCGTACAGCTCGTCGAAGGCCTGTGCGGGCGTGAGTTTCGCGGCCTCGGCGGCTGCCGCTCCCGCCCGGGCCTCGGCCTTCTCCTTACGGCGCTGGGCGTCCTGCTGGGACCGGCTGTCCGGCGTGACCGTACGGACGGGGCGGCTGTTGAGCGGCTTCTTGTGGGAGGGCGAGGGCGCGGTGGCGGGAGCCGTCGCCGGAGAGGGGGCGTCGGTGGCCGGAGCGGGAGCCGGAGGAGGCGTGGGCGCGGGAGCCGGCCGCGTGGCCGGGTAGGGGGCCGGGGGCGGGCCCGCCGACGGGGCCGGGGCATCGGGCGGCTGCCATCCCGCGACCGGCGAAGGGGCCTCGGTCGGCTGCTCGGCCCCGGCGTCTTCGAGCTCCGCCGCGTACGCCGCCAGCAGCCGCGCGTACGCCTCGCCCGCGGGCCCCTCCGGTGCCGTACGCCCGCTCTCCCACGATCTGAGCGTTTTCCGGGTGATCCCCAGAGCGAGCGCGAGCTCCTTCTCGGTCATGGCCCGCGCCTCGCGCAGCCTGCGCCGTTCCTTGGGGGAGGGAAGCGGGGGCACCGAGTCGGTACGAGTGGTGCTCTGCGTCATGAAGAACTCCCGCGGCGCTGTACTGGGCGAAAAACTACATAAACGTATATTGAGCGACACAGCGGTCATAGGCCCGTTACGCGGTTTAAGCGCGTGTCGTTGGCAGCATGGCGCCGTGACTCAAGTGAGCGAGCGCAGCACCACGTTGTCCTCGGCCTCCGCCACCGAGCGGGGCCGGGCCGCGGCGCTGACCGCCGCGTTCCTCCGGGGAGGCCTCGCCGCGGGCCTCGGCCTCGGCGGTCTCGCCGTGCTGGTCATCGCGGCATGGATCAGCTCGCCCTACCCGGACAGCGGCGCGGAAGGGGCCCTGCACATCGCGGCGGCGCTCTGGCTGCTGGCCCACGGCGCCGAGCTCGTACGGCCTGACACGCTGTCAGGGGTGCCCGCCCCCATCGGACTCGTACCCCTGCTGGTCGTGGCGCTTCCGGTGTGGCTGGTCTACCGGTCGTCGCGCGACGCGCTGGAACCGGAAGAGGGCCGGCCGCAGCTCACGCCGCTCGGCGCGTTCTGCACGGTCGCGGGCGGCTATCTGCTGGTCGGCATCGCCGTCGTGGTCTACGCGCGCGGCGGCCCGCTCGCCACGGACTCGCTGACCACGGCGCTCAGACTGCCGCTGGTTCCGGTGCTGTCGTCGCTGGCCGGAGTCTGGGTGGGGAGCGGGCGGCCACTCAGCCGGCTGCTCGACCGGCTGCCGGGTCTCAGAGAGGACGGTGCCGAGCGCGAGGTCCTGGACCCGGAGGCCGCGGGGGCGGTCGCGGCGGGCCGCCGCCGCCGGGCCATCGTGGTGATGCGCGCGGCGAACGTCGGGGTGGCGGCCCTGCTGGGCGGCGGATTCCTGCTGGTCACCTGTGCTTTGGTGTGGCACGCGGGCGCCGCGCAGGAATCGTTCCTGCAACTGGCGTCGACCTGGTCCGGACGGATCGCCGTCCTGCTGCTCTGCGTGGCGCTGCTCCCGAACGCGGCCGTCTGGAGCGCGTCGTACGCCCTCGGCCCCGGTTTCGCCCTCGGTACGTCGGCGACCGTCACCCCGCTCGCCGTCACGGGGAGCCCCGCGCTGCCGCCCTTCCCGCTGCTGGCCGCCGTACCCGCCGAGGGCCCCGGCATGGCCGTGACCTGGGCGGCGGGTGTCGTGCCCGTCGTGGCGGGGGTGATGATCGCCCGGGCCACGGTACGAGTGGCCGCACCGCCCTTCGCCGAGCGGGACGAGGCCTGGAACGCGCGCGACACCGCGTTCGCGACGGCGTTCGCCGGGGCCGGGTGCGCGGTGCTGATGGCCGCGCTCTCCGCGGTCGCCGGCGGCCCGATGGGGACGGGGCGGCTGGTGGAGTTCGGGCCGGCCTGGTGGCTGACCGGGGCGGCGGCGCTGGTCTGGACGGTGGGGATCGCCGTACCGACGGCGTTGGTGCTACGGCTCTGGCGGCTGCGCGAACGACGTGGGACCGACGAGGTCGATGAGCTGGACGAGGCGGACGACGAGGGAGAGGGATACGTGATGGGTGAGACGGACGTGGTGATCGAGACGGTGGAGGAGAGCGCGGTGCCGGTGGAGACGCCGCCGGACGCACCGGACAAAGGTGCCACCCGTAAGAGCGCCTGGTGGCGACGGCGGCCGTGGCGGCGAGGAGAGCCCGAGGAGCACCGGGATTCCCAGGATTCCGAGCAGAAGGGCTCGGACGACGGTCCGGCGGAGTCCGGGAAGGGGGCCGGGAAGGCCGGGGGCGGGGCGGACGCACCGCCGACGCTGGACGGCGCCGAACCGGAGGACGACACGTACGACTTCCTGCCGACGAACGCGTGGCAGGACCGGGAGACCACCGAGGCGTCGAGTGATCCTTCGACCGACTCGGACTCGGGCCCGGACTCCGACTCGGACCCCGGCTCCGGCGCGGGCGCCCCCGCCGGCGTGGGCGCGCCCCACCCGGCGCGTGAGGTCGGGACCGCCCCCCCCGGGGCCGGCGGCCCCACCGCCCGCACCCCCCCCCCGCCCCCCCCCCCCACCCCG
>NZ_JBHXRM010000010.1:0-195566 GCF_042716895.1 Streptomyces sp. NPDC058653
TCCCCCTTTCTGGCGGGTGGGGGGGGGGGCCGGGGGCGCGGGCACCCGCCCCGACGCGGTGGTCGTCGTGGACACGTCGTCGTCCGGGACACGTCGTCGTGGTCGTGGTGAACGACGGTGTCGAAACACTGAGCAATGAGGGAAGAGCGTCGTGCAGTTCCGCCAACAGGCCCTTTCCAAACTGCAGTCGCCCGAGGAGATCGATCTGCCGGTGCGCTTCGCCCGGCCCCAGGGCTGTCTCGTCCTCGGTGTCACGGTCGTGGTGATGATCGCTGCGGCCGTCTGGGCGGTGACCGGCAGCGTCTCCTCCACGCTCGGCGCCCCCGGCGTCCTCACCCACGCGCAGGGCAGTTACGTCCTCCAGAGCCCGGTCGCCGGCCAGGTCACCGAGGTACTCGCGAAGGAGGGCGAGCGGGTGTCCGCCGACGCCCCCCTCGTGAAGGTCCGCACCGCCGAGGGCAGCACGGTCGTCCGCGCCATCGGCGCCGGCCGGCTGACCACCCTGGTCGCCGCCGTCGGCTCCGTGATCACCACCGGTGCCGACGTGGCCGCGGTCGAGAGGGTCGAGAAGCCCGGCGATCCGCTGAGCGTGATGCTGTACGCCCCCGCCGAGAGCGGCGCGACCGTACCCGTGGGCGCGTCCGTGGACATCACCGTCCAGTCGGTGCCCAAGCAGCGGTACGGCGTCCTGCGAGGCCGGGTCGCGTCCGTGGGCCGGGTCGCCGAGACCAGCAGGCGCATCACGGGGTTCCTGGGCAGCACGCAGTTGGGCGAGCAGTTCTCGCGCGAGGGCCCACCCGTCGCCGTACTGGTGCGGCTCGACAAGTCGTCGGCCACCAGGTCCGGTTACACCTGGTCGTCGCCGGACGGGCCGCCGTACGCCGTCGAGTCCATGACCCTGGCCACCGGCTCCATCCGGCTGTCCGAACAGCACCCGATCGATTGGCTGCTCCCGTGAGCCCGCGGCGCCACCAGCTTCCCCCGGCCCCCCGGAAGCACCAGCAACTGCCGCCCGCCGGACGCGGCAGACACCGGCCCGACGACACGCCGGCCACCGGCAGCGGCTCCCCCGGCGGACGCCGCCGCGGCGGCGGACGTGCCCGGCCCGCGACCGCGAGCCCGAGGCCCAGGAGCGTCCGCACCCCCACCGTCCTCCAGATGGAGGCCCTGGAGTGCGGAGCGGCCTCCCTCGCCATGGTGCTCGCCCACTACGGCCGCCATGTCCCCCTGGAGGAGCTGCGTATCGCGTGCGGCGTGTCGCGCGACGGCTCGCGCGCCTCCAACCTCCTGAAGGCGGCCCGCAGTTACGGCCTCCAGGCCAAGGGCATGCAGATGGAGGCGGAGGCCCTGGCCGGGGTACAGGCGCCCGCGATCCTGTTCTGGGAGTTCAACCACTACGTCGTCTACGACGGTATGGGCCGGGGGCCCGGCCGCCGGGGCGTGCACATCAACGACCCGGACAAGGGCCGCCGTTTCGTCCCGGCGGAGGACTTCGACACGAGCTTCACCGGCGTGGTCCTCGTCTTCGAGCCCACCGACGCCTTCCGCAAGGGCGGCCGGAAGCCCGGGATCATGAGCGCCATGCCCGCCCGTCTGCGGGGCACCGCCGCCACTCTGCTGGCCGCGCTGCTCGCCAGCCTGCTGCTGGTGGCGGTGGGCGCGGCGGTGCCCGCGCTGAGCCGTACGTACATCGACATGTTCCTGATAGGCGGTCAGACTTCCCTGCTGGGACCGCTGTTCGCGTCCATGGCCACGATGGTGCTGCTCACGGCCGTACTGACCGGGCTCCAGCAGGCGAATCTGCTGCGCGGGCGCATCATCTCCTCCACGCTGAGCGGCGCCCGCTTCCTGCGGCATCTGCTGAGACTGCCGGTCACCTTTTTCGCCCAGCGCAGCCCCGCCGATCTCGTCCAGCGGCTCCAGTCCAACGACGCGGTGGCCGAGACACTGGCGCGGGACCTGGCGGCGGCGGGGGTCGACGGGGTGGTGGTGATCCTCTACGCCGCGCTGCTCTGGTCGTACGACCCTCAACTGACCGTGTTCGGCGTGCTGATGGCGCTGCTCAACGTGATGGCGATGCGGATCGTGATCCGGCTGCGCTCCACCGGTACGCGCAAGCTGCGGGCGGACAGCGCGCGGCTCACCAACACCTCGTACACCGGTCTTCAGCTGATCGAGACGATGAAGGCGACGGGCGGCGAGAACGGTTACTTCCGGCGGTGGGCCGGGCAGCACGCGACGACGCTGGAGGAGCAGCAGAAGCTCGGCGTGCCGAGCGCGGCGCTGACGGTCGTCGCCCCGACGCTCGCCACGCTCAACAGCGCGCTGATCCTGTGGATCGGCGGGCTGCGGGCGGTCGAGGGGGCCATCTCGATCGGGCTGCTGGTCGCGTTCCAGGCGCTGGTGGTGCGCTTCACCGCGCCGATCACCCGGCTGAACGGGGTGGCGGGCCGGATCCAGGACTTCGCGGCCGATGTGGCGCGGCTCAAGGATGTGGAGAGTTTCCCCGTCGACCCGCTCTACTCGCGGCAGCGGCCGGACGCCAGTACGCGCCGGCTGCTCGGCCATGTCGAGCTGGAGAGCGTGGTGTTCGGCTACAGCCCGCTGGACGCGCCGCTGCTCGACGGCTTCTCGCTGACGGTGAGGCCGGGGCAGCAGGTCGCGCTGGTGGGCGGGTCCGGGAGCGGCAAGTCGACCGTCTCCAGGCTCATCTCGGGTCTCTACAGCCCCTGGGAGGGGACGATCCGTATCGACGGGCAGCGGCTGGAGGACATCTCGCGCAGCGCGCTCGCCGCCTCGGTGTCCTTCGTCGACCAGGACGTCTTCCTCTTCGAGGGCACGGTGCGGGACAACGTGGCGCTGTGGGACCCGTCGATACCGGACGACGCGGTCGTCACCGCCCTCAGGGACGCCGCGCTGTACGACGACGTGATCGCGCGCCGTCCCGAGGGCATCCACGGCCGGGTCGAGCAGGACGGCCGCAACTTCTCCGGGGGGCAGCGGCAGCGGCTTGAGATCGCCCGCGCGCTGGTCAGGCGGCCGAGCGTTCTGGTGCTCGACGAGGTGACGAGCGCGCTCGACGCGGAGACCGAACGCCTGATCATCGACAATCTGCGGCGGCGCGGCTGCGCGTGCGTGGTGATCGCGCACCGGCTGAGCACGGTGCGCGACAGCGACGAGATCGTGGTCCTCGACCATGGCGCGGTCGTGGAGCGGGGCAGGCACGAGGAACTCGTCGCCGCCGAGGGGCCGTACGCGCGCCTGGTCAGGGAGCACTGAGATGGCCTCCACGACGCCGGGAGCCGGGGCGGGTACGACGGCGGGCGGGCCGGCGGGCGGCGGCGACCCGGTGATCCACGCGCTCGGAGCGCTGGGCACACCGGTCGACTGCGCCGGCGTGCGCAATGTGCCGCTGGAGGGCCCGCATGTGCTGTGGCTCGTCGTCGGGGGCGCGCTCGACCTGTTCGCCGTGGACGCGGTGGGGCAGGGGCACTGGCACTTCCTCGGCCGTCTCGAAGCCGGAACGCTGCTTCTCGGTCCGGTCGAGGGCCCCCGGCACACCTTGCTGAGCAGGCCGTCGCAGGACTGCGCGCTGCGCCGGATCGCGCTGCGGGAGCTGTACGCGCCCCCGCCGGCCCCCGCGTACGACGCGTACGACGATCCGTACGCCGACACAGGGGGCGACACCTACGGCGGGGCCCTCACGCCCCCGGTCCCGACCCCTCTGGAGCACGCGTTCGCCCTCGGCGCCGCGCGCGGGCTCGGCGCGCTCTTCCAGACGCCGCTCGACGCCCGCCCGCCCACGGACGGCGCCGTCTCCGACGACGACGTGCTGTGGATGCCGGTCTCCCCCGGCAGCGTCCAGTACGGCGCCTCGTACAGCGCGGACGCGGCGGGCGATCTGCTCGTCGACGGCGCGATGTGGCAGCGGATGGTCAATCAGCAGCACCGGCTGCTGTCGGCCGTAGACCACTGGATCGAGCGGCAGGAGCGCGCGCACGAGGACCGGACGGCCGCCGGTATCAAGGCCGGTGAGGCCGTCCGCGCGCGGGCCGACGAGGCGCTGGTGGCGTCGATCGGCCGCCCCGGGACCGGGGCCGACGACGCCGCCACGGCGGACGGCGCGACGGGCGACGCCGCCCGCGACGCGACGTTCGCGGTCTGCCGGCTGGTCGCGGCGGCCTCCGGGATCACCCTGTCCGACCACGCACGCGGCGCGGGCACCCCGCTGGACGACCGCGTCGGCCCGGTCGAGCGGATCGCGATCGCCTCACGGGTCCGCACCCGCGCCGTCCGGCTCGACGGAGACTGGTGGCGGACCGACTCCGGCCCGCTCGTGGGGCAGCGGGCCAAGTCCGGCGCCCCCGTCGCACTGCTCTGGCGGCGCGGCCGTTACGAGGCGGTCAACCCGGCCACCCAGGCACGGCTGCGGGTCGGCGCGCGGAACGCGGACGACTTCGAGCCTCGGGCGGTGATGTTCTACCGCCCGCTGCCCGAAGAGCCCCTGACTCCTTGGCGGTTGCTCCGCTTCGGGCTGCGCGGCAACGGTGTGGATCTGCGTAATCTGGCGCTGACCTGCCTCGTCACGGTGGGCCTCGGAGCACTGGTGCCGATCGCGACCGGCCGGGTGCTCGGCGAGTACGTACCGAGCGCCCAGACCGGTCTGATCGCACAGGTCTCGGTCGCCGTCATGATCACCGGCATCGTGTCGGCGGCCTTCATGCTGATGCAGAGCCTGACCATCCTGAGGATGGAGGGCCGGATCGAGAGCACGCTCCAACCCGCCGTGTGGGACAGGCTGTTGAGGCTGCCGACGAAGTTCTTCGCGGAGCGCTCCACCGGTGAACTCGCGAGCGCGGCGATGGGCGTCAGCGCCATCCGGCGGGTGGTGTCGGGCATCGGGCCGGTGATCGTGCAGTCGGCGGCGGTCGGCGCGATGAGCCTGGTGCTGCTGCTCGTCCACAGTGTCCCGCTCGCGCTGGCGGCGACGGGGATGCTGGTCGTCATCGGTGCCGTCTTCCTGGGGCTGGGGCTCTGGCAGCTGCGCTGGCAGCGGCAGTTGGTCGAACTCGGCAACAAGCTCAACAACCAGGCGTTCCAGACCCTGCGCGGCCTGCCGAAACTACGGGTCGCGGCGGCCGAGGGTTTCGCCTACGCGGCCTGGGCACGCGGCTTCGCCCGCTCGCGGGAACTCCAGCAGCGGGCCGGCCGGGTGAAGAATCTGGCGACGGTCGTGGACGCGGTCTATCTGCCGTTCTGCTCGCTCGTGATGTTCATGCTGCTGGCCGGACCGGCGCGCGGCAGCATGTCGGCCGGCGAGTTCCTGACCTTCAACACCGCCGTGACGATGCTGCTGACATCGGTCACCCAGCTCACCGGCGCGCTCGTGTCGGTGGCGGCCGTGCTGCCGATGTTCGAGCAGATCAAGCCGGTTCTGGACGAGGCCCCGGAGGGTGGCGACACGGGCGCCCTGCCCGGGGTGCTGAGCGGCCGGATCGAGGCCCGGAAGCTCTCCTTCCGCTACACCGACGACGGCCCGCTCGTGCTCGACGACGTGTCCCTGCGCATGGAGCCCGGCGAGTTCGTCGCGGTCGTCGGACCCAGCGGCTGCGGCAAGTCGACACTGCTGCGGCTGTTGATCGGCTTCGACCGGCCGGTCACGGGAAGCGTGCTCTACGACGGCCAGGACCTGGCGGCCCTCGACCGCGCGGCGGTACGGCGCCAGTGCGGTGTCGTCCTGCAGAACGCGCAGCCGCTCACCGGCTCCATCTGGGACTGCGTCTGCGGCGCGGAGACGTTCTCGCAGGAGGAGGTCTGGGAGGCCGTCGAGATGGCGGGGCTCGCGGAGGACATCCGGCGCATGCCGATGGGTCTGCACACCATGATCGCCGGCGGCGGCGCCATCTCGGGCGGCCAGCGCCAGCGCCTCATGATCGCCCAGGCGCTGGTCCGCCGCCCCCGGCTGCTCTTCCTGGACGAGGCGACCAGCGCGCTGGACAACGAGACCCAGCGGATCGTGATCGAGAGCACCCGCAAACTGAACGCGGGCCGCCTGGTGATCGCCCACCGCCTCTCCACGGTCCTCGACGCCGACCGGGTGCTGGTCATGGACGGAGGCCGAATAGTCGAACAGGGCCCGCCGTCGATCCTGCTGGCCGACGAGGGCGGCAGGCTGCGTGAACTGGTGCGGCGCCAGCTGGCCTGAGCCCCCGGGGCCCGGACGCCGGCGGTTGAGGATCACCGGGCGAGCGGCGCATACTCCCGGGGCGGACACAGGGGGACGGAGAGTGCCGCACCGACGGCGGGAGAGGGCGGACAGGTGACGGAGGCGGCGACCGACGGGCCGGGGACGGACAGGCGGGGGGCGGACAGGCCGGAGGCGGGTGGCGCGGAGGCCGGCGGTGCGGGGGGCGTCGGCGCGGGGGCCAGCGGTAGCGAAGCCAGCGGTGCGGAGGGCGTCTGCGCGGAGGCCGGCGGTGCGGAAGCCAGCGGTAGCGAGGCCGGCGGCGCGGGTGTCGGCGGCGCGGGGACCAACTGGGCCGGGAACATCGTCTTCTCCGCCGGCCGGGTGCACCGGCCGGCCACGCTCGACGCGTTGCGCGCGATCATCGCCGGAAGCCCGCGCGTACGGGTGCTGGGCAGCGGGCACTCCTTCAACCGGGTCGCCGACACCGACGGCGCGCTCGTCTCGATCGCCGGGCTGGACCGGGGCGTGGACGTCGACCCGGTGGCACGTACCGTGCGCGTCGCGGGTGGTGTGCGGTACGCGGAGCTCGCCCGGGCGGTGCACGGCCACGGGCTGGCCCTGCACACCATGGCGTCCCTCCCGCACATCTCGGTGGCCGGGTCGGTCGCCACCGGCACACACGGTTCCGGCGACACGTCCGGTTCGCTCGCGACCGCCGTACGCACGGTGGAGCTGATCACCGCGGACGGCGAGGCGCTGACGCTGGACCGGGAGACGGACGGCGAGCGCTTCGCCGGTTCGGTGGTGGCGCTCGGCACGCTGGGCGTGGTCACCGCGCTCACCCTGGACCTCGTCCCGGCCTTCGAGGTCCGGCAGTTCGTCCGTACCGGGGTGCCGCTGGAGGTGCTGGAGGAACACTTCGACGCGGTCACATCGGCGGCGTACAGCGTGAGCCTGTTCACCGACTGGAGCGCGCCGCGCTTCGGCCAGGTCTGGCTGAAGCACCGGGTCGACGCCGGGTCGGACCCGTCCGAGCCGGACTTCCCCTGGGGCGCCCCGGCGACCGAGCCCCTGCACCCCGTGCCCGGGATGCCCGCGACGCACTGCACCGAGCAGCGGGGAGTGCCGGGGCCCTGGCACGCCCGACTGCCGCACTTCCGGGCCGAGTTCACCCCCAGCAACGGGGAGGAGCTCCAGTCCGAGTATCTGGTCCCGCGCCGTCACGCGCTCGCGGCGCTGCGGGCGGTCGCCGCGCTGGGACCGGTGCTGGCGCCGGTGCTCCAGATCTGCGAGGTGCGCACGGTGGCCGCCGACGGACTGTGGCTGAGCCCGGCGGAGGGCCGCGACACGGTCGCGCTGCACTTCACCTGGATCAAGGACACGGCGTCGGTGATGCCGGTCGTCGCGCGGCTGGAGGCGGCACTGGAGGGGCTCGACGCCCGGCCGCACTGGGGCAAGGTCTTCACCACGGCGCCCGCGGAGCTGCGTGACCTCTATCCGCGTATGGCGGACTTCCTGGGACTGCGCGAGTCCCTGGACCCGGCGGGCAGGTTCATGAACGGCTTCGTCCACCGCCTTCTGTACGAGGACTGAACGGGGCGCGCCCGAAGGCGGCGCCCCGCGGTTCCTCCTGGCCAAAAGGCCGTCGGACCATGGCCGGAACAGGGTCATTTCGCCGGCTCCGCTGCGCGACACCTCGCCGGGAGGACCGGCCGGTGGTATCTACAACATGGCCGCCACTCACCCCCCGCACCTCCCTCCTCCCGCGTCAGCACCACCGGACACATGGTCCGCACTTCCGGACCGACGTGTCCGCACCACCGGACCGACGACGCGTAACCCCCCATTGTCCGGCGGCCCCTAGGAAGGACCCGTCTTGCGAAGAAGTGCCTCACGCCGTACGCGAGCCCTCCTCAGCCTCCTGGTGTTCGCCTTCACGGCGGCCCTCATGGCCCTCACCCAGACCCCGGCCACGGCCGCGCCCGCCGAGTCCAACGGCGGAGTCCGGATCATGCCTCTCGGCGACTCGATCACCGACGGATTCAACGTCCCCGGCGGTTACCGCATCAACCTCTGGCAGCATCTCGCCACCGGCGGCTACACCGTCGACTTCGTCGGTTCGCAGTTCAACGGCCCGCCCGAGCTGGGCGACCACGACCACCAGGGTCACTCCGGCTGGCGTATCGACCAGCTGCGTTCGAACATCGACGGCTGGCTGGCCGTGAGCGACCCGCGCACGATCATGCTCCAGATCGGCACGAACGACGTGAACCAGAACTACGACGTCGCGAACGCCCCCGCCCGCCTCTCCGACCTCATCGACCGCATCCTCCAACAGAAGCCGCGGATCGAGCTGTTCGTCGCGACGATCACGCCCGAGGCGAGCCCCGGTCTCGAAGCCCGGGTCAAGACGTTCAACGCGGCGCTGCCCGCCATCGTCGACAGCAAGGGTCCCCGCGTCCATCTGGTTGACATGTACAAGGCATTGACGGTGGCCGACCTCGCCGACGGCGTCCACCCCAACGCCGGGGGCTACGCCAAAATGGCGACCGTCTGGTACAACGCGCTGCGCTCGGTGCCCGCCAGCCTCGTTCCGCTCGGCGCCACCGGTCAGGGCACGCTCGTCAACGCGCAGTCGGGCCGCTGCCTCGACGTCGACGGGGCCGTGACGACCTCGGGCACCCGGACGATCGTCTACGACTGCCACCGCGGGGCGAACCAGCAGTGGACCCGTACGGCCTCCAACGAGCTGCGCGTGTACGGCGACCGCTGCCTGGACGCGAGCGGCGCCGCCACCGCCGACGGCACCCCGGTCATCATCTGGGACTGCCGCGGCACGGCCAATCAGCAGTGGCGCGTCAACACGGACGGCACCGTCGTCGGCGCCGCCTCCGGCAAGTGCCTGACGCCGGTGGCCGGCGGAACGGTCAACGGTACGAAGCTCGAACTCCGCACCTGCGACGGCTCTCCGGGCCAGCGCTGGACCACGGCGGCGTAGTTCCCGGCGGTCGGCCCACCCCACCCCGACCGGCCCGATATCGCCGGGCGCGCCGAAATCGGCCGCCCGGCGTTGTCGTACCCCCGTGGAATCATGTGGCTCGACCGGATGTGGTGGACCACGAGAGGCGTCATGGGCGACGGAGCGGGGCCTGAGCGGAGGCCGGTGCAGGTGGGCGGCGCCGCGCGCGCCGTGCTCGGCCGGGCCGACACGCTTCTCGCCACCGCGCGCCGGGTGACCGCGGACCACGCCGAGGTACGGGGCGCGGTCCTCAAGGCGCTCACCCCGCTGCGCGACGCGCTGGTCCGCCGGGAGTTGGCGGGCATCCCGCTCTCACGGCTCGCCGATGTCACCGAGGGCCGGCTCCGCCTCGGCGCGCTGGAGCAGGCCGGGTACACGACCGTGGAGAAGGTGCTCGACGCGACGGCGTACGAGCTCCGCCACATCCCCGGCATCGGTACCCAGAGCGCCGGTCACGCCATCGCCGCCGCGCGGCGGCTCGCGGAGGCCATGGAGGAGCATGTCGCCGTCCGGCTGGACGCGGACGACATCGGCGATCCGCGCGCGACGGCCCTGGTCGTCGCGTTGAACCGGATGGTGAACGCGGGCCCGGACATGCCCCGCGCGCTCGCCGCGGCGGCCCGGACCGACGCCGAACTGGCCCCGCTGCTGCCGCCCGCGCGCCCGGCCGGGGACCGGCTGCGCATGCTGGTCACCGGGAAGCGGCGCCGGCACCAGGCGCTGCGGGCGCTCCGGTCGGTCGACACGTGTCTCGACGAGGCCGCCGCCCGTGAGATCCCGCTCCTGCTCGCCCAGGCGGCCACGGATCTGCTGCGGCCGGCCGTCCCGGCGGACGAGGCCTGGCTGGACTTCCAGGTCCGCCCCGCCGACTATCTGGTCCTCCTCGCCGAACTCTCCGACGCCACCGCGGACATGGACGCGGCCGAGGGCTTCCTGCCGGACGAGATCTCCGAGCGTGTCCGTACGCAGCGGCTGGACGACACCCACCGGCGGGTCTCGCTCCGCGGCTACCAGGCCTTCGGCGCCCGGTTCGCGCTGGCCCAGCGCCGGGTGATCCTGGGTGACGAGATGGGTCTGGGCAAGACCGTCCAGGCCATCGCCGCCCTCGCGCACCTCAAGTCCGAGGGGGGTACGCACTTCCTGGTGGTCTGCCCGGCCAGCGTCGTCATCAACTGGGTCCGGGAGATCGAGTCCCGCAGCACGCTGCGCGCCTACCGGGTGCACGGGCAGGACCGGACGGTGGCCCTCGGGCAGTGGACCCGGCACGGGGACGTCGCCGTGACCACGTACGACGTACTCGGCTCGCTCGCCGTGCCCGACGAGGTGAGCCTCGGCATGCTCGTCGTGGACGAGGCGCACTATGTGAAGAATCCCGAGACCCGGCGCTCACGGACGGTGCGCGGCTGGGCCGAACGCACCGACCGCGTGATGTTCCTGACGGGGACGCCGATGGAGAACCGGGTGGAGGAGTTCCGCAGCCTGGTGCGCCATCTGCAGCCCGCGCTCCTTCCCGCCGTCCGCCACGGCGACGCCGTCATCGGCTCCGAGGCGTTCCGCCGGGCGGTCGCCCCCGTGTATCTGCGCCGTAACCAGCAGGACGTCCTCACCGAGCTGCCGGAGCTGCAACAGGTGGACGAGTGGGAGGAGTTCAGCCCCGCCGCGCGCGCCGCCTACCGGCAGGCGGTCGCGGCCGGGAACTTCATGGCCATGCGCCGGGCCGCGTACGCCGATCCCGCGACGTCCGCCAAGCTCCGGCGGCTGCGCGAACTCGTCGGCGAGGCAGCGTCGAACGGTCTGAAGGTCATCGTCTTCTCCTTCTTCCACGATGTGCTGACCGCCGCCGAGGAGGCGCTCGGCCCGCCCTCCGGCAGCACCGGCGGCCCGCGCACCGTCTTCGGTCCGCTGACCGGCCGGGTGCCGGCCGCCCGGCGGCAGGAGTTGGTGGACGGCTTCGCCGACGCGTCCGGACACGCGGTCCTGCTCAGCCAGATCCAGTCCGGCGGCACCGGCCTCAATCTCCAGGCGGCGTCGGTGGTCATCCTCTGCGAGCCGCAGGTCAAGCCCACGCTGGAGACCCAGGCCATCGCCCGTGCGCACCGCATGGGGCAGATACGCCATGTCCAGGTCCACCGGCTGCTGACCGCCGACAGCGTCGACCAGCGTGTTCTGCGCCTGCTCGGCACGAAGAAGCGGCTCTTCGACGCGTACGCCCGGCACAGCGACGTCGCGGAGTCGACGCCCGACGCCGTCGACATCTCGGAGCAGTCGCTGGCGCGCCGGATCGTCGCGGAGGAACAGGAGCGGATGGCGCTCCTGCCGGGACCCGCGGCCCCGGCTCTCTGACGGCCCGTCACCCGTCGTACCGACGCCCCCGCCACGACCGGCGGGGGCGTCCGCCGTGCGCCGCACAACTCCCGTGATACCTCTGCGAAAACCGTTGACAAGCCGTTGACATGATTGCAACCTGTGAATCGCAAAAAAGTAAGCAAGTGGCTCAATTTCTTAAGGCTCTTCTCGCAACTTCATGGCAGCGCACGGCCTGCCCCCTCGTTCCAACCGAACAGAGGACGATATGAGACGGAAGCAGCTCAGACCCCCACAGCCCACGCGGCCCAGACGCGGACAGCTCGGCCGGCGGCTGATCACCGGCGTCCTGATGGCCGCACTGACCGTCGTCGGGCTCACCCCCCTCTCCGCCACGGCGGCCGAGCGCCCCAACCAGGCGGCCGGCAAGAGCGTGTCGGCGAGCGGGTCCGAGGGGAACCACCCGGCCTCCAACGTCACCGACGGCAATCAGGCGTCGTACTGGGAGGGCCCGAACAACGCGTTCCCGCAGACGCTCCGGGTCGACCTCGGCACGAGCGTCGCCGTCGACCAGGTGGTGCTCAAGCTCCCGGCCACCTGGGAGGCCCGCACCCAGGCCCTCAGCGTCCAGGGCAGCACCGACGGGAACACCTACAACACCCTCTCCGCCTCGCAGGGGCGGCTGTTCACCCCCGCGTCCGGGAACACCGTCACCATCGACTTCCCGTCCACCGGAGTCCGTTACGTACGGCTGAACATCACCGGCAACACGGGCTGGCCGGCGGCGCAGATATCCGAGTTCGGGATCTACGGCCCCGCGGGCGAGGACCCCGACCCGGACCCGGGTGACGACGGCACCGACCTGGCGCGCGGCAAGGCGATCGAGGCGTCGTCGACGATCCACACGTTCGTCGCGGCCAACGCCAACGACGGCCAGGTCAACACCTACTGGGAGTCCACCGGCCACCCGTCGAACCTGACGGTCAAGCTCGGGGCCGAGGCCGACATCACCTCCGTGGTGGTCAAGCTCAACCCCGACTCGGCGTGGGGACCGCGGACCCAGAACATCCAGGTGCTCGGGCGCGCCCAGGGCGCCACCGACTTCACCTCGCTGAAGGCGCGCGCCGACTACGGCTTCAACCCGGCGACGAACCAGAACTCGGTCCGTATCCCGGTCACGGGACGCGTCGCCGACCTGCGGCTCCAGATCTTCTCCAACACCGGCGCGCAGGGCGGCCAGGTCGCCGAACTCCAGGTCATCGGCACACCCGCGCCGAACCCGGACCTCACGGTCACCGGGCTCACCTGGTCCCCCACCGCCCCGGTGGAGACCGACGCGACCACCGTCAGCGCGACGGTGCGCAACATCGGCACGGCCGCCTCCGGCGCGACGACCGTCAACGTCAGCATCGGCGGGGTCGTCGCCGGAAGCGCCTCCGTGGGCGGACTCGCCGCGGGCGCCTCCCAGACCGTCCAGGTCGCGGCGGGCAAGCGCGCCGAGGGCACCTACAAGGTGACGGCCGTGGTGGACCCGACGGACACGATCGTCGAGCAGGACAACGACAACAACAGCTTCACCGCGGCCGGATCGCTGGTCGTGGGACAGGCCCCCGGGCCCGACCTCCAGGTGCTGAGCGTCAGTTCGACGCCGCAGAACCCCGCCGTCGGCGCCTCGGTCCAGTTCAGCGTGGCGGTGCAGAACCGCGGGACGACCGCGAGCGGTGCCACCACGGTCACCCGGGTGGCGGTGGGCGGCACGACGCTGAACACCAACACCCCGTCGATCGCGGCCGGCGCGACGACGAACGTGAGCATCAACGGCAGCTGGACCGCCACCAGCGGCGGCGCCAACATCGTGGCCACCGCGGACGCGACCGGCGTCGTGACGGAGACCAACGAGACGAACAACTCCTTCTCCCGCTCGATCGTGGTCGGGCGCGGGGCGGCGGTCCCGTACGTGGAGTACGAGGCGGAGGCCGGCCGGTACTCGGGCACCCTGGTGGAGGCCGACGCCGAACGCACCTTCGGACACACCAACTTCGGCTCCGAGTCCTCCGGCCGCAAGTCGGTACGGCTCAACTCCCAGGGCCAGTTCGTGGAGTTCACCTCCACCAACCCGGCCAACTCGATCGTGGTGCGCAACTCGATCCCCGACGCCCCGAACGGCGGCGGCACCGAGGCCACGATCAGCCTGTACGCCAACGACACCTTCGTGAAGAAGCTGAACCTCTCCTCGAAGCACAGCTGGCTGTACGGCAACACGGACGGCCCCGAAGCCCTGACGAACACGCCCCAGGCGGACGCCCGGCGGCTCTTCGACGAGGCCAACTCGCTGCTGTCCACGACCTATCCGGCGGGCACCAAGTTCAAGCTCCAGCGCGACGCCGGTGACAGCGCGTCCTTCTACTACATCGACCTGATCGATCTGGAGCAGGTCGCGCCCCCGGCGGCGAAGCCCGCCGAGTGCACCTCGATCACGGAGTACGGCGCGGTGCCGGGCGACGGGATCGACGACACGACCGCCATCCAGTCGGCGGTCACCGCCGACCAGAACGGCGCCATCGCGTGTGTCTGGATCCCGGCGGGCCAGTGGCGTCAGGAGAAGAAGATCCTGACGGACGACCCGCTGAACCAGGGGCAGTTCAACCAGATCGGCATCAAGAACGTCACCATCCGGGGTGCGGGCATGTGGCACTCGCAGCTCTACACCCTGACCGAGCCGCAGAACGCGGGCGGGATCAACCACCCGCACGAGGGCAACTTCGGCTTCGACATCGACGACAACACCAAGATCTCGGACATCGCGATCTTCGGCTCCGGCCGGATCCGCGGCGGCGACGGCAACGCCGAGGGCGGTGTCGGTCTGAACGGCCGGTTCGGCAAGAACACCAAGATCTCCAACGTATGGATCGAGCACGCCAACGTGGGAGTCTGGGTCGGCCGCGACTACGACAACATTCCCGCGCTCTGGGGTCCCGCCGACGGCCTCGAGTTCACCGGCATGCGGATCCGCAACACGTACGCCGACGGCATCAACTTCACCAACGGCACGCGGAACTCCAAGGTGTTCAACTCCTCGTTCCGCACCACCGGTGACGACTCCCTGGCGGTCTGGGCCAACCGGTACGTCAAGGACACGTCGGTCGACGTCGCGCACGACAACTCGTTCACCAACAACACCATCCAGCTGCCCTGGCGCGCCACCGGCATCGCGGTCTACGGCGGCTACGGCAACAAGATCGAGAACAACATCGTCTCGGACACGGCGAACTACCCGGGCATCATGCTGGCGACCGACCACGACCCGCTGCCCTTCTCCGGGCAGACCCTGATCGCCAACAACGCGCTCCACCGCACGGGCGGTGCCTTCTGGAACGAGGACCAGGAGTTCGGTGCGATCACCCTGTTCGCGGCGAGCCGGGACATACCCGGCGTCACGATCAGGGACACCGACATCTACGACTCGACCTACGACGGCATCCAGTTCAAGACGGGCGGCGGCACCATGCCGGGTGTCGTCATCAGCAACGTCAAGATCGACAAATCCAACAACGGCGCCGGCATCCTGGCCATGAGCGGGGCCCGGGGCAGCGCCACGCTGTCGAACGTCACGATCACGAACTCGGCGGACGGCGACATCGTCACCCAGCCGGGATCGGGCTTCGTGATCACCGGCGGCCCGACGCCGCCGCTCGCCCCCGGCAAGCTGACGGGCGGAGGCCGACGGTGACCCTGCCGTAGGACCGGCAACACGACGGGTGCGGACCGAGGATCACCTCCTCGGTCCGCACCTGTTCATGTTCGCGCCACCCCCGGCCGCCCGGTCTCGCGGTCTCGCGGTCTCGCGGTCGGGCAACCGCCGCCCCCGGCCGCCGGGCTCTTACGGTCCCCTCACACCCGAACACCCGACACGTTCCGGACTTCCCCCGGCGTACCGCACGTTCCCTTCTCGCCACCGGCCACGGGCACGCTCCCTGAGTGCTGACCCCCGGCGACGACTCGCATATACGCAAATGCCGACTACTGGGGCTCACCGGTTCCACGGCCGTGGCCGTCGGCGGCGCCAGTGCCGGCGCCCTGCCGGTCGGCGAGGCCCTCGCGCCGTCGTCCGAAGCGGCGGCGGTGGGCCTCTTCGGCGCCTACTTCGGGCTCGTGCTGCTCGTCGCGGCCTGGGCCTGGCTGGGCCGCGCCGTGCGCGGCCCACGGCCGCCCGGCGGGCGCGGCATGGTGGTCACCCTCACCGTGTGGGCCGCCCCGCTGGTGATCGCCCCGCCGCTGTTCAGCCGCGACGTGTACAGCTATCTGGCGCAGGGCGCGATGGTGGACGCCCAGATCGACGTGTACACCCATGGCCCGGACCAACTCGGCGGCCCGCTCGCCGCGCAGGTCTCCCCCATGTGGCAGGACACCCCGACCCCGTACGGTCCGCTGTTCCTGTCGTTCGCCTCGATGATCGCGCGCGCCACGCGGGCGGAGCTCTCGGCCGGTGTGCTCGGGATGCGGCTGGTCGCGCTGCTCGGCGTGGGCCTGATGGTGGTGTCGCTGGTGCTGCTCGCCCGCCGCAGCGGAACGGCCCCCGGCGCCGCGCTCTGGCTGGGGGCGCTCAATCCGCTGCTCCTGCTGCATCTGGTGGCCGGCGCGCACAACGACGCCGTGATGCTGGGCCTGCTCGGCATGGCGCTGGTCGCCGCTAAGGGCCGCTTCCCGGTGCTGGGCGCGATCCTGATGACTCTCGCCGCGCTGGTGAAGGCGCCGGCCGCACTGGGTCTGCTGGCCGTCACCGCGTTCTGGGCCGGCCGGCTAACCGGCCGCTACCGCTGGCTCAGGGCGGCGTGCGCGACGGCCGGTGTCGCCCTCGCGACGACCGCTGCGGTGACCGCGGTCACCGGTACCGGCTACGGCTGGATCGGCGCCCTCAAGACCCCGGTGTCCCCGCACAACTGGGCCCTCACCTCGCTCCTCGGCCGGATGACCGCGTCGGCGCTGCACAGCGCGGGCAGCGACCTGGCGCCGTTCGCCCTGGACGCCTGGCGCGCGGCCGGTCTGGCGGCGACGGCCGTCGCGGTGCTGCTGGTGTGGCTGCGCCGCCCCCGGCACAGCCCCGTGTACGCGCTGGGGCTCAGTCTGATCGCGGTCGCGGTCCTGGGCCCGGCGATCCGCCCCTGGTACGTGCTGTGGGGCCTGTTCCCGCTGGCCGCCGCCGCCCCGCCGGGACCCGCGCGCCGGGTGGTGGCCGTCGCCAGCGGAGTGCTCGCGCTGGCCCAGCTGCCGAGCGGACTCGCCGCCGACGGGCTGCAGTTGGCGCTCGCGACGTGCGGCGGGCTGTTCGCGGTGGTCGCGCTCTTCTGGGCGCGTGAGATGTCGGGCGACGAAGTGACGCTGACCGCACGGGAACCGGGGAGAGTGGCATGACGGAGCGGGACACGAGGGGATGGTGGCCCCTGTCGCGGCGCCGTAGACATCTGCTTCTGGGCGTGCTGTGCGCGGCCGTGACGGCGTTCGTCGCGACCGTGCCCTTCCACCGGGACTGGTTCGACCTGTGGGTCTACTACGACGCGGTGAACCACTGGACCGACTCCGACGGCGGGCTGCGCGGCGCCGGCCTCTACGACTACCGGGTGCCCGGCGAGAACTACGGATTCACCTATCCGCCCTTCGCCGCGCTGTGCGTGCTTCCGCTCTCCCTGCTGACCTGGAACGTCGCGCTCACGACGGGCATCCTGATCAACCTCGGCGCCCTGGCCCTGATCCTGCGCCGCCTCGCCGAACCGGTGATCCGCCGGCACGGCCTGGACCGGTGGACCGCGTACACCCTGATCCTGTGCATGCTCGCCCTGCTGGAGCCGGTGTACGACAGCATCAGCTTCGGCCAGGTCAACCTCCTCCTGCTGGCACTCGTCCTCACCGACGCCCGGCTGCTGTCCACCGGCAGCCGCTGGGCGGGCATCGGGATCGGCCTCGCGGCGGCGGTCAAGCTCACCCCCGCGATCTTCATCGGCTACCTCGTCGTCTCCCGCCGCTGGCGTGCCGCCGGCACGGCCGCCGCCGTCGCCGTGGGCGCGACCCTGCTCGCCCTGTGGCTCTCACCGGGTGCCTCGCACGCGTACTGGACATCGGCCCTCTGGGACACGAGCCGTATCGGCGACCTGAGTTACGTCTCCAACCAGTCCTGGCAGGGCGTCCTCGCCCGGCTCTCCACCCCGGCCGAACCGGACCGGCTGTGGTGGGCCTGCGGGGTCCTCGTCATCGTCGCCGCGTGGGCGTACCGGGTCGACAGGGCGAGGGCGGTGGGCGACGTGCGCGGCGGGATCGCGCTGACGGGCGCCGCCGCGTGTCTCATCAGCCCGGTCACCTGGGTGCACCATCTGGTCTGGCTGCTCCCGGCGCTCACGATCCTCGCCGACCGGGCACTCGAACCGCCGCGCCGAGGGCGGCCGTTGATCGTGGCGGTCGCCGTCTATCTGACCCTGTGCAGCTATGTCGTCTGGCTGTGGCGGTACGACGCGAGCGGCATCGGCGGGTTCGTGGGCAGCAACACGTTCGTCTGGACGGAGCTGGCCCTGCTCCTGGCGCTTCCCGTACGGCCGCCGCATCCGGCGTTCAGAGGACCTTCCGGCGGACCAGAACGGCCAGCACCAGCGCCCCGGGGAGCAGCGGCAGCCACACCGTGACGATACGGAAGCCGAGGACCGCGGCGGTCGCCACGGAGACCGGGGAGCCCGCGCCGACGAGGGCGATGAGCAGCGCCGCCTCGACGGAGCCGATGCCGCCCGGGGTCGGCACGATCCCGGCGACGATGCTGGCGGCCAGGTAGGCGATCATGATGTCGACGGCGGGCACCGGCATCTGGAGCGCGCGGGCCACCGTGACCAGGACGCACGCCTGGAGCGCGGGGAAGGCGAGCGCCCCGGTCCAGATGGCGATGACCCGGGCGGGCCTGGCGTGCAGGGCGCGCGCGTCGGTCAGCGCGGTGCGCAGAAAGTCCTGGACGAATCCGCGCAGCGGCCGTACCGACCACAGCACCAGCGCCGCCACGGTGAGCCCGCCGACGAGGATCGCCAGCGCCAGCAGCCCGTACTCCGCCGGCAGCAGTCCGCCGAGCGGGATGGCGTGCGGGTAGGCGGCCATGAGCGAGAGCAGCAGGGTGTAGCGGCCGATGGGCTGGGTCAGCGAGTAGAGGGCGAGCGCGGCGCAGGCCCGCGCGGTGGGGATCCCGCAGCCCTGGAGGAAGCGCAGCGTCACCACGTGCGCACCGAGCCCGGCGGGCAGCAGATGGTTGGCCGATCCGGCGGCGATCTGGGAGGCCAGCAGCCGCCCGGGGGGCAGCCGTTCCATGACGGTGCCCTGGCGCAGCAGACAGACCGGTATCCAGCAGGTCATGGTCACCGCGACCGAGGCCAGCAGCCAATTCACGTCCGCGCCGCGCAGCTCGCCGACGCCGGAGAGGATCACCGACCAGTTTCCGGCCACCCAGGCGGCGGCGAGGAGGAGCGGTACGAGACAGATCAACTGCCGCAGCGGCAGTCGTCCCCGTGCGGAGGTCAGGGTCGTCGACACGGCGCAGCCGTCCTTCCATGACGCGCCAGGGCGCGCGGGCGGGGGGTTCCCCCTAGGAATCCCCGCTCTGCGTGACCGTGCGGTGTCGTCCGCCCGTCGAAGGGCGGAACGGCCCGAGCCATGTACGACTTCCGGCCACGAGAGCATTCCCACGGCACGGAAGTCCCGCTGTCGGGAGGCGGACCGCGTGAACAGGGAGCCGTCCCCCGGGGGGCGTACCGGGATTGAGCGACCGATCCGGGCGGGTAACCCCTTGTCAGCACATCCACCAGAATCCGTTCCGCGCAGGGGTGTTGGAGGTGGGTGTGCTGCACGTGCTGCGTCTGTGCGCCCTTGTGGGGGCGTCGCGTCCGAGTCACCCTGGCAAGCGCTGAGAACGGGGAAAAGGTGACCTCTCAGCAACCCAACGCACGGCTCGCGGGGCTTCTTGAGGAGGCGGGATGGAACGCGACCCAGCTCGCCCACGCCATCTCGTCGGTCGCGTCGGATCACGGTCACGACCTGCCCCTGCACCGCTCGACGGTGACGCGCTGGCTCGCGGGCACCCGTCCTCGTCCGCCCCTGCCCGCCTACCTTCTGGAGGCGCTCGCCCGGCGCCTCGGCAGACCTCTGTCGGCCGGCGACGCCGGTCTGACCCGAGCCCCCACACGTATACCGGACTGGTCCTGGGAGGCACACCCCGTGCAGCATCTGGCCAAGCTCACCCACAGCCAACTGGACCCCGGCCGGGGGAAGATCCAGGGCGCGGACGTCTACAGCCTCGCCGCACTGGCCGTCCCGAACTGGGAAGAGCTTCTCGCGCGGAGCACGGCGCGCCGCGCCGGGGTCATCGCCGGACGCCGCGTGGGACAGGCGGAGGTGGAGGCGCTGAAGAGCATGACCGTCTTCTTCGCCGCCTCGACCGGAACCTTCGGCGGCGGGCACGCCCGCACCGCGCTCACCACCTACCTCGCCGACGACGTCACGCCCTGGCTCCTCGCCGACGCCGGCGACCAGGTGCACAGACAACTCCTCACCCAGGCGGCCCAGCTGACCATTCTCCTGGGCAACATGTGCGCCGACGACGAGGCCGACGCCCTGGCCCAGCACTACCACCGCACGGCCGCCCACCTCGCGGCGGAGGCCGAGGATCCGCACACCTACACTGTCGCCCTCAGAGCGCTCGCCTCGCACGCGCTGGAACTCGGGCACACGCAGCCCTCGCTCGTCCTGACCGAACAGGCCGCCGCGACCGCGACCCGCCACTCCTCGCCGCTGACCCAGTCCTTCGCCCAGTCCCAACTGGCCCTGGCGCACGCGCGACTTCAGGACCGCCCCCGGGCGCTCCTCGCCCTGCACAACGCGGAGGTCCTCCACAGCCAGGCGGACCAGAACGCGGCCGACCCCTTCGACAGCTATCCGACCGCGGCCCTGTACTTCCAGCGGGCCCGGACGCTGACGGCGCTGAGGGACCACCGGGCGGCCGGCCGGGCCTTCCACGCCTCCCTGCGCACCCGCGCCCCGCAGGCACGGCGGGCGAGGGCGCTGACCACAGCCCTCCTGGCCGAGTCGCAACTCCTCCAGGGGAACCTGGAAGAGTCACTCACCACCTGGAAGCGGTTCCTCAGCGACTACCCCGGCCTTCGCTCAGCCCGCGCCACCGCCTCCCTGACCACCATGCGTCAGGTACTGCGGCCCCACAGCACCCACCCCGACGTGGCACTCCTGACAGAGGAGGCCGCGTCCCTGTGAGACCGGGCCCCCGCACCCCGGGCACGGTTCCTGTCGGTTCTCCTCGGTCTCACCGGCGGTGACGCTCGAACTCGCGGCGCGTGGAGCCCGGTTCACGGGACTCAGCGCAAAAGGATCATCCATGGCTGGTGTTTAGCCTGTCCCCTCGCCGCCCTCCCGTGCACGGACGACGAGTGGGGTACGTGTTCACCCGGAGAATCGTTCCGGTCCGGCCATTTGACCGGGGCGCCAACGGGGGTGGCCGGTCGATTCGGAGCGCGGTGACCGCACAAGATCCCGCACACACGAAAAACTCCCAGCCCGGACGAGTCCGTACTGGGAGTTCTGTGAAGCCGACCGGGGCGATCGTGTGAATCGCCTCTGGTGTCCGAGGGGGGACTTGAACCCCCACGCCCGATAAAGGGCACTAGCACCTCAAGCTAGCGCGTCTGCCATTCCGCCACCCGGACGAGTGGTCGAAGCTCGGCGTTTCCGCCGGGCGACGTAGTGAACGATACCAGGGCCCGGGGGTGCTCTTCACCCGCATATCCCATGGTCCGGGGCGCACCGGGGCCGGTGCGGGGGCGGTGGTGGCGGCACCGTACGCTCCTGCGGGACGCGGTGGAGCGTACGGTGCCGGGGCCGGCCCGCGCCTACGCGGCCTTCGGCTGCTGGGAGATCCGGACCGTGTTGCCCGAGGGGTCGCGGAACGCGCAGTCGCGGGGGCCCCAGGGCTGGTCGATGGGCTCCTGGAGCACTTCGGCGCCCGCCTCCCGTACCTTCTCGAAGGTCGCGTCGACATCGTCGGTGCTGAAGACGATCTGGGTCAGGACGCCCTTGGTGAGCAGTTCCTGGAGGGCGTCGCCGTCGGCCTGGGAGCGGCCGGCGTGCGGCTCCGAGAGAACGATCTCCAGGCCGGGCTGGGTCGGGCTGCCGAGGGTGACCCAGCGGAAGCCGCCCGAGGCGACGTCGTTGCGGACCTCCAGGCCGAGCGCGTCACGGTAGAAGGTGAGCGCCTCGTCGGGGTCGTTGACAGTGATGTGGGAGTACTGGAGTGCGATGGTCATGGGATCAACGCTAGGCGGCGGGTTCGGGGTCCGCTTCTTGGATCCTGCTCGGTGTCTCCCGGGTCGGCCGGGTGAGGACCTTCGCCAGACAGGCGGGCATCGCGGTGACGGCCCCGTGCTCGCGGGCGGCGTACGCGCTCGGCGTCTCGCCCAGGATCTCGGTGAAGCGGGAGCTGAAGGAGCCGAGGGAGGTACAGCCGACCGCCATGCACGCGTCGGTCACGCTCGTGCCCGCGCGCAGCAGCGCCATCGCGCGCTCGATGCGGCGGGTCATGAGATAGCTGTAGGGCGTCTCGCCGTAGGCCGCGCGGAACCGCCGCGAGAAGTGCGCGGGCGACATGAGCGCGTGGCGGGCCATCGTGGGGACGTCGAGCGGACGCGCGTAGTCGCGGTCGATCAGGTCCCGTGCCCGGCGCAGGTGCGCGAGGTTGGCGAGCTCCTTCGGGTCCATGAGTACGAGGCTAGCAGCTGGCCTGACCTGCGATAACGCCAGTGGTATGAGAGGAATCGGCCGAGGAGGGGTTCCGAGCGACCTCAGCCGATTCCGGCTCATGGTGAGGGTGGTGGCGGGGTTGGGCCCACCGTCACGGCATCAGGTGGTAGTCCGGGAAGTTGCCCGGCGGACGCTCCCCGTCGGGGCCGTTGGTGACCGCCTTCACGAGCAGTTCGCCGCCGACGAAGGCACCCCGCCAGGAGGAGCCGAAGCCGCCGAAGAGCTCGTCGCGGTCGCCGCGGGAACGCGGCCGGCCGTGGCCGACCTTGAAGGCGCGGATCTGCGGGGACAGACGGGCGTACGTCTCCGGGTCGTCGGTCGCCAGGGTGGCGGCCAGCGCGCCGTTGGAGGCGTTCATGGCCGCGAGGAGCTCCGCCTCGGTGTCGACCAGGACGATGGTGTCCACCGGCCCGAACGGCTCCGCGTGGTGCAGCGGCGAGGACGGCGGCGGGTTGAGCAGCGTCACCGGCGCCAGATACGCGGAGGTGTCCTGACCGGGCAGGAAACGCCCGTCCGCGAGCGATCCGTGGTGGATGGGGACCGCGCCGCGGTCGATGGCCTCGGCGACCTGGTCGTCCAGCTCCTTGGCCTTGGCGGCGTTGATGAGCGGGCCGAAGTCCAGTTCGGGCAGCGGATCGTCCGGGTGCTCGACGGCCAGTGGGTGGCCGAGCCGGATGGAGCGTACGGCGGGCAGATAGGCCCCGAGGAAGTCGGCGAAGAGCGAGCGCTGCACGACGAAGCGCGGGTACGCGGTGCACCGCTGCTTGCCGTAGTCGAACAGCTTGGGGATGACGGCGGTGAGCGCGTCCCAGTCGGAGTGGTTCCAGACGCCCCAGGTGTTCAGGCCCTCCTGTTCGAGGATGTGGCGCTTGCCGAGGTCGGCGACGGTGGTGGCGATGCGCGCGCCGGTGTCCCGGCCTCCCACGAAGGAGACACAGCCGATCTCCGGGGAGCGGACCAGCGCCTCGGAGAGTTCCCCGCCGCTGCCGCTGACCAGGGTGAAGGGCAGCCCCTCGCGGACGGCGAGCGCGGCGGCCAGGGTGAGGCAGGCGACGCCGCCGTCGGTGGGCGCCTTGGCGATCACCGCGTTGCCGGCGAGGGCCTGGACGAGCATGGCGTGGACCAGCACGGACATGGGGTAGTTCCAGCTGGCGATGTTGGAGACCGGGCCGGGCAGCGGGGAGCGGCCCTCCAGCATGGGCTCGACGCCGTCCACGTACCAGCGCACGCCGTCGATCGCGCGGTCGACGTCGGCCTGGGCGAGCCGCCAGGGCTTGCCGATCTCCCAGACGAGGAGGAGGGCGAGCAGCTCGCGGTGCTCGGTCAGGGCGTCGAGGGTGGCGCCGACGCGGGCACGGCGCTCGGCGAGCGGGACGTGCCGCCAGGCCCGGTGCTGGTCGAGGGAGGCGCGTACGGCCTGCTGGGCGGCCTCGGCGTCGAGCCGCGGCGGCCCGACGAGGGGGCTGCCGTCGACGGCGCTGTAGGCGGGGAGGGTACGGCCGCCGGACTGCCAGGAGGCGTCCCAGAGGTTGAGGACGTGGTCCTCCCTGAAGGCCTCGGGAGCGATGGCGAGGCTCTGCTGCCAGGCGTCGGACCACGCGGTGCCCGGCTTGAGGATGAGGGTGGGTGCCATTGAGGGTTCTCCGCTCGAAAGGGGGCGGGAGTTGCATGGCTCGGGGACGGTGTTCCGGACGAGGTGCACGAGTCGTCCGGTGCGGGCGGGTGGTGCGGGGTGGACGGTTGTGGGCGGGCGGTTGTGGGCGGGCGGTGCGCCGGGGAGCCGTTCCGCTCCCCGGCGTCGGACGGACCCGACGGACCCGCCTGCCCGAGGCGCTTCGGGCCCGGCGCATGAGCGCCTGGGCGTCCGCGTTCACGTTCACGTACACGGACGGGCCGGGCGCCGGACCGGCGCCCGCCCTCCCGAGGCGGGAAGGCGGATCGCGCGGCCCGTCACGCGTACGCCGGACCGGCGCGTCCGCCCCCACGACGGCGGGGGCGGAACGCGCGTCGTCCCGGACGCGCAGACGGGCCGCGGAACCGTCGGACGGCGCCGACGGATGCCGGGAAGGCGTGTCAGGCGCTGACCGCGATGCGGTCGAGCACCAGACGGGCGGTCTCCGAAGGCGTCGAGCCGACGCGGACGCCGACCGCTTCGAGCGCCTTCTTCTTCGCCTCCGCCGTGCCCGACGAGCCCGAGACGATCGCGCCGGCGTGGCCCATCGTCTTGCCCTCGGGCGCGGTGAAGCCGGCGATGTAGCCGACCACCGGCTTTGTCACATGCTCGGCGATGTAGGCCGCCGCACGCTCCTCCGCGTCACCGCCGATCTCACCGATGAGCACGATGAGTTCGGTGTCGGGGTCGGCCTCGAACGCCGCGAGACAGTCGATGTGCGTCGTGCCGACGACGGGGTCTCCCCCGATGCCGACCGCGGACGAGAAGCCGATCTCGCGCAGTTCGTACATCAACTGGTACGTCAGCGTGCCCGACTTGGAGACCAGTCCGATCTTGCCGGGCTTGGTCGCGATGTCCGCCGGGATGATGCCGGCGTTGGACTGTCCGGGGCTGATGAGCCCGGGGCAGTTGGGCCCGATGATCCGGGTGGCACTGTTTCCAGCGTACGCCTGGAAGACGACCGCGTCATGGACGGGAATGCCCTCGGTGATCACGACGGCGAGCCCGATGCCCGCGTCGACGGCCTCCAGGACCGCGGCCTTCGCGAACGGTGGCGGCACGAAGACGACGGTGACGTCCGCGCCGGTCGCCGCCATCCCGTCGGCGACGGTGCCGAACACGGGGACGGCCCGGCCGTCGAAGTCGACGCTGCGGCCCGCCTTGCGCGGGTTGACGCCGCCGACGACGTCGGTCCCGGCCTCCAGCATCCTGCGGGTGTGCTTCATGCCCTCGGCACCGGTCATGCCCTGGACGAGGACCTTGCTCTCCTTGGTCAGGAAAATCGCCATGGTCTCTTCTCCCTCTTGTCCGTTGTCCGCTTTGTTGGCGCTGTCCCTGGGCTCAACCGGCGTTCGCGAGTACGGCGGCCTGGCGGGCGGCGCCGTCCATCGTCGTGACCTGCTCCACGAGGGGATGAGCGCGGTGGTCGAGGATGGCGCGGCCCCGCGCGGCGCTGTTGCCGTCGAGACGTACGACGAGCGGCTTGGTCAACCGGACTGATTCCAGGGCCTGGACGATGCCTTCGGCGACGGCGTCGCAGGCCGTGATGCCGCCGAAGACGTTGACGAACACGGACTTGACATCGGGGTCGGACAGGATGACGGAGAGTCCGTCGGCCATCACCTGCGCCGAGGCGCCGCCGCCGATGTCGAGGAAGTTGGCGGGCCGGGCGCCGCAGCCGGCGACGACGTCGAGGGTCGACATGACGAGCCCCGCGCCGTTGCCGATGATGCCGACCTCGCCGTCGAGCTTGACGTAGTTGAGGCCCTTGGCGGCCGCCGCCGTCTCCAGCGGGTCGGCGCCCGGGTCCCGCTGGTCGTCGCCCCAACGGCTGCGGCGGAACTCGGCGTTGTCGTCCAGGGTCACTTTTCCGTCAAGTGCGAGGATGCGGCCCTCCGTCGTCCGGACGAGCGGGTTGACCTCGACGAGCAGGGCGTCCTCCTTGGTCAGGACCTGCCAGAGCGCTTCGAGTACGGGGGCGGTCTCCGGGGGCAGCTTGGCCGCCTCCGCGATCTCCGCCGCCTTGGCCGCCGTGACGCCCTCGGCCGGGTCGACCGGTATCCGGGCCACCGCATCGGGGCGGGTCGCCGCCACCTCCTCGATCTCCATACCGCCCTCGGCGGACGCGATCGCGAGGAAGGTCCCCGCGGCGCGGTCGAGCACGTAACTGACGTAGAACTCGGTCTCGATGTCCACCGGTTGGGCCACCATCACCGTGCGGACGATGTGGCCCTTGATGTCCATCCCGAGGATCTGGCGAGCGGTCAGTTCCGCGGCGGCCGGATCGGCCGCGAGCTTCACCCCGCCGGCCTTGCCCCGGCCTCCGGTCTTCACCTGTGCCTTGACGACGACCCGGCCGCCGAGCCGTTCGGCCGCGAGCGCGGCCTCCCTGGCGAACTCGACGGTCTCGGCCTCCGGCACGGCGATGCCGTACTCCGCGAACAGGTCTCTGGCTTGGTGCTCGTACAGATCCATGCCGGCTCCCACTGCAACAGAAAGGAATGAAAGTGCCGCACGCCCCCTGGACACCACCCACCGAATGCGGGATAACAAGCTTCATACAGTATTCGTCGACTGTATGCAATCCATCGCGGGAGCACTCGGGAGCACCCCCAAGAGCCCCCGGCTCCCCTACGAAGGGACAGGACAACCTCATGCCCGACGACAGCCAGGAACTCATCTCCGGTGGTCATCTGGTCGCCAAGGCACTCAAGGCAGAAGGTGTCGAGGTCATCTACACCCTCTGCGGCGGCCACATCATCGACATCTACGACGGCTGCGTCGACGAGGGCATCGAAGTCGTCGACGTACGTCACGAGCAGGTCGCCGCCCACGCCGCCGACGGTTACGCGCGCATCACCGGCAAGCCCGGCTGCGCCGTCGTCACCGCCGGACCGGGCACGACCGACGCCGTCACCGGTGTCGCCAACGCGTTCCGTGCCGAGTCACCCATGCTGCTCATCGGCGGCCAGGGCGCGCTCACCCAGCACAAGATGGGTTCGCTCCAGGACCTGCCGCACGTGGACATGATGACGCCGATCACCAAGTTCGCGGCGACCGTCCCCGACACGGCCCGCGCGGCCGACATGGTCTCCATGGCCTTCCGTGAGTGCTACAACGGCGCTCCCGGCCCGTCCTTCCTGGAGATTCCGCGCGATGTCCTCGACGCGAAGGTCCCGGCCGACAAAGCACGCGTACCCAAGGCCGGCCAGTACCGGGCCTCGACCCGTTCGGCCGGTGACCCCGCGGCCATCGAGAAGCTCGCCGATCTGCTCGTGCACGCCGAGAAGCCGGCGATCCTGCTCGGCAGCCAGGTGTGGACCACACGGGCCACGGACGACGCGATCGAGCTCGTCCGGACGCTGAACGTACCGGCCTACATGAACGGTGCGGGGCGAGGCACCCTGCCTCCCGGCGACCCGCACCACTTCCAGCTCTCCCGCCGCTACGCCTTCACCAACGCCGACCTCATCATCATCGTCGGCACCCCCTTCGACTTCCGGATGGGTTACGGCAAGCGGCTCTCGCCCGACGCGACGGTCGTCCAGATCGACCTCGACTACCGGACGGTCGGCAAGAACCGCGACATCGACCTCGGGATCGTCGGCGACGCCGGCCTCGTCCTGAAGTCGGTCACCGAGGCGGCGAGCGGCCGGATCAACGGCGGCTCCGTCAAGCGCAAGGCATGGCTGGAAGAGCTGCGGGCCGCCGAGCAGACGGCGATCGAGAAGCGACTGCCCTCGCTCAAGAAGGACACCTCGCCGATCCACCCCTACCGGCTGGTCAGCGAGATCAACGAATTCCTCACCGAGGACTCGATCTACATCGGCGACGGCGGCGACATCGTCACCTTCTCCGGCCAGGTCGTGCAGCCCAAGTCGCCGGGCCACTGGATGGACCCGGGTCCGCTCGGCACGCTCGGCGTCGGTGTCCCCTTCGTCCTCGCGGCGAAGAAGGCACGGCCCGACAAGGAGGTCGTGGCGCTCTTCGGCGACGGCGCGTTCTCCCTGACGGGCTGGGACTTCGAGACCCTCGTCCGCTACAACCTGCCGTTCGTGGGCATCGTCGGCAACAACTCGTCGATGAACCAGATCCGTTACGGCCAGAAGGCCAAGTACGGCGACGAGCGCGAGCGCGTCGGCAACACCCTCGGCGACGTCCACTACGACAAGTTCGCCCAGATGCTGGGCGGTTACGGCGAAGAGGTCAGGGACCCGGCCGACATCGCGCCCGCGCTCCAGCGGGCCCGTGAGTCCGGACTGCCCTCGCTGATCAACGTCTGGGTCGACCCCGACGCGTACGCCCCCGGAACCATGAACCAGACCATGTACAAGTAAGGGAGGCCATGATGACCCAGGCTGTTGAAGCCCCGGAGAACTCCCCCGACGCCCCGGGCACCCAGGCACTGTCCGGCGTCCGTGTCCTCGACATGACGCATGTGCAGTCCGGCCCCTCGGCGACCCAGATGCTCGCCTGGCTCGGCGCGGACGTGGTGAAGGTGGAGGCGCCGACCGGCGACATCACCCGCAAGCAGCTGCGCGACGTCCCCGACGTCGACTCGCTCTACTTCACGATGCTCAACTGCAACAAGCGCAGCGTCACGCTCAACACCAAGAGCGAGCGCGGCAAGGAGATCCTGACCGAGCTCATCCGCCGCTCGGACGTGATGGTCGAGAACTTCGGCCCCGGCGCGGTCGACCGGATGGGATTCACCTGGGAGAAGATCCAGGAGATCAACCCGCGGATCGTCTACGCCTCGATCAAGGGCTTCGGCGAAGGCCCGTACACCAACTTCAAGGCGTACGAGGTCGTCGCCCAGGCGATGGGCGGCTCGATGTCGACCACCGGCTTCGAGGACGGCCCGCCGCTGGCGACGGGCTCGCAGATCGGCGACTCCGGCACCGGCATGCACGCGGTGGCCGCCATCCTGGCGGCGCTCTACCAGCGGACCGCCACCGGGCGCGGGCAGCGCGTGAACGTCGCGATGCAGCACGCCGTGCTCAACCTCTGCCGGGTCAAGCTCCGTGACCAGCAGCGCCTTTCGCACGGCCCGCTCGCCGAGTACCCGAACGACGACTTCGGCGACGCGGTCCCGCGCTCGGGCAACGCCAGCGGCGGCGGTCAGCCGGGCTGGGCCGTCAAGTGCGCGCCCGGCGGCCCGAACGACTACGTGTACGTGATCGTGCAGCCGGTCGGCTGGAAGCCCGTCAGCGAGCTGATCGGCCGGCCCGAACTGGCCGACGACCCGGACTGGGCGACTCCCGAGGCCCGCCTCACCAAGCTGGGCAAGATGTTCCAGCTCATCGAGGAGTGGACCGCGACCCTTCCCAAGTGGGAGGTGCTGGAGAAGCTCAACGCGCACAACATCCCGTGCGGCCCGATCCTCTCCACCAAGGAGATCATCGAGGACCCCTCGCTCGCGGCCAACGAGATGGTCGTCGAGGTCGAGCACCCGCAGCGCGGGAGTTTCACCACGGTCGGGAGCCCGCTGAAGCTCTCCGACTCCCCCGTCCACATCACCGCGTCCCCGCTGCTCGGTGAGCACAACGCGGAGGTGTACGTCGGCGAGCTCGGTCTCGGCGACGAGGAACTGCGCCTGTTGAAGACGAACGGAGTCATCTAGTGGCGGACAGCCATGCGTTCAAGCCCGACAAGGACAACGTCGACGCGATCATCAAGGCCGCCCTCGCACAGGGGCGTACGTCGCTGACGGCGCCCGAGGGCAAGGCGATCACCGACGCGTACGGGATCCCGACGCCGGGCGAGGCGCTCGCGGAGTCGGCCGACGACGCCGTGGCCGTGGCCGCGCGGATCGGTTTCCCGGTCGCGATGAAGATCGTGTCGCCGGAGATCCTGCACAAGACGGACGCGGGCGGCGTGCAGATCGGCGTCGGCTCGGCGGCCGAGGTGCGGGCGGCCTTCACCTCGATCGTGTCCAACGCGCGGGCGTACGACCCGAACGCGCAGATCCTCGGTGTGCAGGTGCAGCAGATGGTGCCCTCGGGCACCGAGATCCTGATCGGTACGGTCACCGACCCCACCTTCGGCAAGGTCGTGGCGTTCGGTCTGGGCGGTGTCCTGGTGGAGGTCCTGAAGGACGTCACCTTCCGGCTCGCGCCGGCCACCAAGGACGAGGCGCTGTCCATGCTGGACGGCATCCGGGCCGCGGAGATCCTGCGCGGCGTACGGGGCGGCGCGGCGGTCGACCGCGACGCGCTGGCCGATCTCGTGGTGCGGGTCTCGGAGTTGGCCGCCGACTTCCCCAACATCGCGGAGGTGGACCTCAACCCGGTCTTCGCCTCGGCGGACGGGGTCATGGCGGCCGACGTACGGATCCTGCTCACCGACGAGGTGCCGGTCCCCCGGCGTACCTACTCGCGCGAGGAGATCCTCACCTCCATGCGCCGGCTCATGGAGCCGCGTTCGGTGGCGGTCATCGGTGCCTCCAACGAGGACGGCAAGATCGGCAATTCGGTCATGCGGAACCTCATCGACGGAGGTTTCGCGGGCGAGATCTATCCGGTCAATCCCAAAGCCGATGACATTCTCGGCCGCAAGGCGTACAAGAGCGTGATGGATGTTCCCGGTGAGCCTGACGTGGCGATATTCGCGATCCCCGCGAAGTTCGTCGCCACCGCGCTCACCGAGGTCGGCCGCAAGAACATCCCCAACGCGGTCCTGATCCCGTCGGGCTTCGCCGAGACCGGCGAGCACGAACTCCAGCAGCAGATCGTCACGATCGCGGAGGAGAGCGGGATCCGGCTGCTCGGGCCGAACATCTACGGCTACTACTCCACCTGGCAGGACCTCTGCGCCACGTTCTGCACCCCGTACGACGTCAAGGGCGGCGTGGCGCTGACCTCGCAGTCCGGCGGAATCGGGATGGCGATCCTCGGCTTCGCGAGGACCACCAGGACCGGTGTGTCGGCCATCGTCGGACTGGGCAACAAGTCGGACCTCGACGAGGACGACCTGCTGACCTGGTTCGGTGAGGACGACAACACCGACTGCATCGCCATGCACCTGGAGGACCTCAAGGACGGACGCGCCTTCGTCGCGGCGGCGCGCGCGACCGTGCCGAAGAAGCCCGTCGTGGTCCTCAAGGCCGGGCGTACGGCGGCGGGCGCCGCGGCGGCGGGCTCGCACACCGGGGCCCTCGCGGGCGACGACGCGGTGTACGACGACATCCTGCGGCAGTCCGGCGTCATCAGGGCGCCCGGGCTCGGGGAGATGCTGGAGTTCGCGCGCGGACTGCCCGTACTCCCCACCCCCAAGGGCGACAACGTCGTGATCATCACGGGCGCCGGCGGGTCGGGTGTGCTGCTGTCGGACGCGATCGTCGACAACGGCCTGTCGCTGATGGAGATACCGCCGGACCTGGACGAGGCGTTCCGCGCCTTCATCCCGCCCTTCGGGGCGGCGGGCAACCCGGTGGACATCACGGGCGGCGAGCCGCCGTCCACGTACGAGGCCACGATCCGGCTCGGGCTGGAGGATCCCCGGATCCACTCGCTCGTCCTCGGCTACTGGCACACGATCGTCACCCCGCCGATGGTCTTCGCCGAGCTGACGGCGCGGGTGGTGGCCGAGTTCAGGGAACGCGGCATCGAGAAGCCGGTGGTGGCCTCGCTCGCGGGCGACGTCGAGGTGGAGGCCGCGTGCCAGTACCTCTACGAACGGGGCGTCGTGGCGTACCCGTACACCACCGAGAAGCCGGTCGAGGTGCTCGGCGCGAAGTACCGCTGGGCGCGGGCCGCGGGGCTGCTGTGAGCACCGGGCAGCGGCCGTACACCGGCCGGGGTCCGGGGGTCGTCCCCCGGGACGACACAGCCGCCGGGCACGCGCGGCGGGGCTCCTGTGACCGCCGTGACACAAGGCTCGGATCTGTGGGGAGGCGCCGGATGAGCTGACGGTGCGACCCAGGGGGCCTGTGGATTCCGCTCATCGCAGGCCCCCCGCACGAAGAGAACGGACAGGGGGCGCTGGCCTGACTTCTTCGACGCAAGGGGTTCGATCGAAAATGGCGACAACTGACATCTCCACATCCGTCCCCTATCAGGAGGTGACCGACCGGAACGGCCGTGTCTACCGGATCGGCCAGTCCGATCGGCAGATCATGGGGCGGCCGCGCTGGACGATGGTGCTCTTCCCCTGGATCGGGATGATGGGGATCAGCTCCTCGGAGTACGCGTTCACGGCGGCCGAGGACACGCTCCACACGGCACACGCGTGGAGCAGCGGGCACATCTTCTGGCTGATGGGTGTCTGGATCTTCTTCCAGGCGGCCGTGGCCTTCCCCGCGGGGCAGCTCCGTGAGAGCGGCAAGCTGCCCGCCCGCTACGCGATGATGCTGGGCGCGCTCGGCACGCTGCTGGGCTACCTCTCCCTGGCCTACGCGCCGCACGTCATCGTGGCGTACATAGGTTTCGGTATGTTCAGCGGTATCGGCGCCGGTCTCGTCTACGCGACCTGCGTCAACATGGTCGGCAAGTGGTATCCGGAGCGCAAGGGAGGCAAGACCGGCCTCGTCAACGGCGGTTTCGCCTACGGCTCGGTGCCCTTCGTCTTCCTGTTCACCTCGTACATGGACCTCAGCAACTACGAGACGGTGCTCGTCTTCGTCGGTGTGATCTGCTGCGCGATGGTCGCGATCTCCGGATGGTTCTTCAAGGACCCGCCGAAGTTCTGGTGGCCCGAGGGCGCCGACCCGCTGAAGGTCTCGGACGACCCGAGGATCCGGCGCGCGCTGGAGAAGAACCCGCCGGCCGTCCGGCAGTACACACCGAAGGAAGCGGCACGGGTCCCGGTCCTGTGGATGATGTGGTTCTGCCTTCTCTGCACGGCGGGCATCAACATCTTCGGTATCGCGATGCAGGTGCCGTTCGGCAAGGAGATGGGCTTCGCCGGCGGGATCGTGGCCACGGCCATGTCGCTGAAGGCCATCGTCAACGGCACCGGGCGCGGTGTCATCGGCTGGATCTCCGACAAGTACGGACGCCGTCAGACACTGATCTTCGTCTGCATCGTCCTCGGCCTGTCCCAGTTCGGTGTGCTGGCCTCCGGATCCGCGGGCAGTATGCCGCTGTTCCTGGTCTGCTCGATGATCTCCGGCTTCGGCGGCGGCGCGATCTTCCCGCTGTTCGCGGCCATGACGGCGGACTACTTCGGCGAGAACAACAACGCGTCGAACTACGGCATGGTCTACAGCTCCAAGCTCATCTCCGGCCTCGTCGGCGCCGGTGTGGGTGGAGTCGTGGTGAGCAACTGGGGTTACAACACGGCGTTCGTCATCGCCGGTAGCGTCGGACTGTTCTCGGCGTGCCTGGCGACCTTCCTGAAGGCTCCGGGCAGGCCGGACATCAAGAAGATCCAGGCGAATCCGAACCCGATCGGGCGGGAGGACGCCTGAGCGGATCCGGATCCCGGGAACGCGAACACATGCACGAGGCCCCCTGTGCGGCTCCGGAAGGAGTCGTACAGGGGGCCTCGTCACGCCTGGGTCAGCGGCGCTTCTCGCGCAGCGAGTGCAGGTGGTCCGCCGACTTCTGGGCGAACAGGATCGAGTCGACCGGGTTGTCGTGCTCGGCCTGCCAGTGGTGGTCCCTGCGGCCGTTGTGGGTCTTGTTCACGGACGAGATGAACCTCTTGTAGTCGATGTCGCCGTCGCCGACGTCGACCATGTCGTAACCGTCGCGCGCCTCCTCGTTCTTCACGCCGTCCTTGACGTGGAAGAGCGGGTAGCGGTCGGGCTGCTTGAGCACGTAGCGCAGCGGGTCGAACGGAGCGGGCTTGCCGTCACCGGTCTTGCTGAAGCGGTGCACGGCGCAGTAGGCCCAGTAGATGTCCATCTCCAGGTAGACCAGCTTGGGGTCGGTCTCCGCGAGCAGCACGTCGTAGAGACGGACGCCGGGCCGGTCGCTGGCGAAGGAGAACTCCTCGGCGTGGTTGTGCTGGTAGAACTTCATGCCGCGCTTGCGGGCGGCGGCGCCGTAGGTGTTGAAGTCCTCGGCCGCCCGCTTCCAGGCGTCGACGGTGTCGCCGTGCCGGAAGGGGCCGGAGGCGGTGCCGATGTGGTCCAGGCCGAGCGCCTGGGCGTCGTCCAGGACCTTCTCCAGGTTCTGGGCGAAGCTGTACGCGTCCGGGTTGTTGTCGTCGGCGTAGTTGACGTGGCTGCCGATCGGGCGCAGACCGTGGTCCCGGGCCAGCTTGCGGAGCTGGGGGATGGTGATGGCGCCCGCGCTGCCCTGGGTGTAGCCCGCGTACTCGATCTCGTCGTAGCCGAAGCGCTCCAGCTCCTCGAAGACCTTCGCGAAGCCGAGCGAGTTGACCTTGTCACGCAGCGAGTAGAGCTGGATGCCGAGGTGGCCCGGGGTGAGGACGGGCTCGGTCTTTCCGTGCCCGTGGCCGTGGCCATGGCCGTGCCCGTGACCGTGACCCCGGCCCCGGTCGGTGGCGGCGGCGGGGGTCGCCGCCGCCATGCCGAGGATCGCGGCGGCGCCGGTGCCCGCGGCCACCCCCAGCATGTTGCGCCGGCTGAGCTTGGCTGCGAGCTCCGGGTCGACTGACTTCTTGCGGCTCATGCGTGGAACTCCTTATGTCAGTGCAGTCCTGCGAGATTGAGGAGCAGGGATTTCACGTCGGTGGCCTGGGTGCGGCCGGTGACGGCTTCGGGGGTGGAGCAGAGGATGAGCGGACCTTCGTCGTCGCTCTGCGGAAGGCGGCCGTGGCTGCCGCGGATGGGTGAGGGGTCCAGGGGGACCACGGCGAGCCGGTAGCGCATGCCGAGCTTCTTGCGGGCGATGGCCTTGGCCGCCTTGACCTTCACATACGGGTCGAGGGGGTCCATGAAGAGCTCGACGGGGTCGTAGCCCGGCTTGCGGTGGATCTCGACGAGCTGGGCGAAGTCGGGGGCCTTGGCGTCGTCGAGCCAGTAGTAGTAGGTGAACCAGGCGTCCGGCTCGGCGACGGCGACCAGTTCGCCGGAGCGCGGGTGGTCCAGGCCGTAGTGCTTCTTGCCCTCGTCGTCGAGGATCTCCTCGATCCCCTTGAGGTCCTTCAGTGCCTCGCGGGTCGCGTCCATGTCCTCGGGGCGGCGGACGTAGATGTGCGAGATCTGGTGGTCGGAGACGGCGAAGGCACGCGAGGCCATCGGGTCCAGATACTCCATGCCGTCCTGGGTGTGCACCTCGAGGAGGCCGGCGCGGCGCAGTGCCCGGTTGATGTCGACGGGCCGGGAGACGTTGGTGATGCCGTACTCGGACAGGGCGACGACCGTACGGCCCTCACGGCGCGCGTCGTCCAGCAGCGGCCCCATCGCGGCGTCGAGGTCGCGGGCCGCCTGGTGGGAGCGGGGGTCGTCGGGGCCGAAGCGCTGGAGGTCGTAGTCCAGGTGCGGCAGGTAGCAGAGCGCCAGGTCGGGGCGGCGGGTGTCGATGATGTGACGGGTCGCGTCGATGATCCACTGCGAGGAGACGAGGTCGGCGCCGGGTCCCCAGAAGTGGAAGAGGGGGAACGTGCCGAGCTTGTCGTGCAGTTCGTCGTGGAGGGCCGGCGGCCGGGTGTAGCAGTCGGGCTCCTTGCGGCCGTCGGCGTAGTACACGGGGCGCGGGGTGACCGTGTAGTCGGTGTCGGCGCCCATCGCGTACCACCAGCAGATGTTGGCGACGGTGTAGCCGGGGTGGACGCGGCGGGCGGCGTCCCAGAGCTTGTCGCCGGAGACCAGTCCGTTGTGCTGGCGCCACAGCAGCACGTCGCCCAGTTCGCGGAAGTACCAGCCGTTGCCGACGATGCCGTGCTCGGACGGCAGGGTGCCGGTGAGGAAGGTGGACTGCGCGCTGCATGTGACGGCGGGCAGCACGGTGGTCAGCGGGCCCTGGGAGCCCGCGGCGGCCAGCTTCTCGAGATTCGGCATATGGGCCAGGAGCTGGGGGGTGAGTCCGACGACGTCCAGGACCAGCAGGGGGGTGGGGCCGGCCGGGGCCCCGGAGGCCTCGGTCTTCGGCTCGGGCGTGGGGTCGGCGGTCATGGCAGCTCCTTGAGACCCAGGTCGACCAGGAGGTCGCGGGCCAGCGTCAGTTCGGCGGCGATGCCCTCGGCGAGCCGGCCGCGTGAGCGGGGGCGCAGCTCGGGCGGGAGCGCCTGCCAGGTGTACGTCTCGACCTCCAGGTGGCGGGTCAGCGGTTCGGCGCCGCCGACGAGCCGGGCGAGGGTGTCCTGAAGTATGGGGAGGGTCGAGGTCAGAGGCGGGGCGGGCGGTGCGTGCAGCGGGACGTGGAAGTGGGCGCGCCAGGGGGCTCCGTCGGGCAGGGCCTCGCCGGCCAGGGCCTCTTCGAGGTCGTCGGTGCCGCGCAGTCCGGCCGCCGTACGGGTGCGGGTCTGGTGCAGGAAGCGCGGCTCGGCGAAGGCGGCCAGGGCCTCGCGTACCTCCGGGAGATGGGGGTGTTCGGCGTGCAGCGCGGCGGAGAGCTGTGCCTTGGGGATGGTGACTCCGGCGTCGGCGAGCGCCGTGAGGGCCGTCGCCGGGTCCTCGAAGGAGGTGGCGAGGTGGCAGGTGTCGACGCAGATGCCGATGCGGGCGCTGGCCACGTCGGTCAGTGGCCCGATCGCGTCGGCGGTGGTCTCGACGGTGCAGCCGGGCTCGGGTTCGAGCGCGATACGGATGGACTTGCCGGTCAGCTCCTCCAGCGCGTCGAGCCGTTCGGCGAGGGTGGTGAGCGCGGCGTGCGCGGTGCGGGCCGCGTCCTCGTCGAAGGCGGTGCGCCAGGCGAGCGGCAGCGTCGAGACGGAGCCCTCGGTGACGTCGTCCGGCAGCAGTGCGGCGAGCAGCCGGGCGAGGTCGGTGGTGTGCTCCAGGCGTTCCGGGTCGGCCCAGTCCGGTTTGTAGACGCGGTATTTGACCTCTTCGGCGCCGAAGCCCTCGTAGGGGAATCCGTTGAGGGTGACGACCTCCAGGCCGCGCTTCTCCAACTCGCCCTTCAGACCGCGCAGTTGGGCGGGGTCGTTGATCAGGGAGCGGGCCGCGCCCCGGGCCAGCCAGAGGCCGATGCCGAGGCGGTCGCGGCCGAGTCGTCTGCGTACCGGCTCGCAGTGGTCGCGCAGTTGGGCGAGTACGCCTTCGAGGGTCTCGGCCGGGTGGACGTTGGTGCAGTAGGAGAGATGGACGGTGGAGCCGTCGGGGTGGCGGAAGCGCATGGGTCACTCACCGCCACGGAGGATGGAGTTCCCCTCGTGGAGGGCTTCCGGCGCGGGGACGTCGAGCTGGAGTCTGCCGCTGAGTCCGTAGAACGCGACGGGGTTGCGCCACAGCACCTTGTCGACGTCGTCCTCGGAGAAGCCGGCGGCGAGCATCGCGTCACCGACCTTGCGGGTCTTGAGCGGGTCGCTCTTGCCCCAGTCGGCGGCGGAGTTGACGAGGACGCGGTCGGTGCCGTGGGAGCGCAGGACCGAGACCATCCGGTCCTCGTCCATCTTGGTGTCCGGGTAGATGGAGAAGCCCAGCCAACTGCCGCTCTCCGCCGCGTCCTTGACGGTGGTCTCATTCAGGTGGTCGAGCAGGACGTGCTCGGGGTCGAGGTTCGACTCCCGTACGACGTCGATGGTGCGGCGCAGCCCGGCCAGCTTGTCGCGGTGCGGTGTGTGGACCATCGCGGGCAGCGCGTACTCGGCGGCGAGCTGGAGCTGGGTGGCGAGCGCCACGTCCTCGGCGGGGGTCATGGAGTCGTAGCCGATCTCGCCGACGGCGACGACGCCGTCCTTGACGAGGTAGCGGGGCAGTTCCTCCAGAACGGGCGTGCACCGCGGGTCGTTCGCCTCCTTGGGGTTGAGGGCGAGCGTGCAGTGGTGCGCGATGCCGTACTGCGCGGCGCGGAAGGGCTCCCAGCCGAGGAGCGCGTCGAAGTAGTCGTAGAAGCTGGCGGGCGAGGTACGGGGCTGGCCGAGCCAGAAGGAGGGCTCGACGAGCGCACGGACTCCGGAGGCGTACATGGCCTGGTAGTCGTCCGTGGTGCGGGAGGTCATGTGGATGTGGGGGTCGAAGATGCGCATCAGGACTCCTCGCCGGTCATGATCAGTACGCGGTGCAGGTCGGCGGGTACCGGCCTGCCCGCCGCGGTGCGCTCGGACGCGTAGTCGGTGAGCATCCGGGCGAGTTCGGCGTCGCCGTGGGCGCGGCGTTCCGCGTCGGCGACCGCGGCGACGGGCACGCCGGTGAAGAGGCACTTCAGTACGGCGTGCCGCCAGGCGTGCGGGTCGAGATGGGCGGCGGCGTACGGGCCGACGGCCGCCTCGACGAGCCTGGTGTCGTTGGTGCGCAGGGCGTCCTCGACGAGCGGCAGGGCCTCCGGACCGGGGACGAGGCCGGGCAGCGCGAGGAGTACGGCGCGGCGCTCGGCGGCGGCTCCCTGGTGGTAGAGCCGGGTCAGGGTGCCGGGGTCGGGGGCGGCGCGGTGGAGCAGGAGCGTGCGGACGGAGTCGGCGTTCTCCTGTCCGCAGTGGCGGCCGGCGGCGGCGAAGCGGAGTTCCCACCGGGGGACGGCAACGTTGTCGGTCCTCTCGGCCGCTTCCGCCGCCTCGGCGAGTGCCTGGTCCAGCCAGGCGACGGCCGCGCCGTCGAGCCGCCCGTCGATCTCCTCACGGTTCATGCCGATGCTCCCATCGAGCGCAGGAAGTCCAGGGAGGTGCGGGCCATTTCGGGGCCGGCGTGGGAGTGGCGGGGCAGCTCCACGACGGTCAGGCCCTGGTAGCCGGTGGCGTCGAGCGCGGCCAGCACGGGCGGGAAGTCGATCTCGCCGTCCCCGAACGGCAGATGCTCGTGCACACCGCGCCGCATGTCCTCGATCTGTACGTGGCGGAGCCAGGGCCCCGCGTCCCGGACGCAGTCGGCGGGCGGCGCGGGCTCCAGGCACTGGCAGTGGCCGATGTCGAGGGTGAGGCCGAGGGGTTCGGGGTCGCCGAGGAGCGTGCGCAGGCGGTGGAAGCCGGCGATGTCGGCGAGGAGATGGCCGGGTTCGGGCTCGATGGCGACGGGGACACCGGCGGCCCCGGCGGCGTCGACGACCGGGGTGATCGACTCCTCCAGCCGCTTCCAGGCGGTGTCCGGGTCGGTGCCCTCCGGTGTGATGCCGCTGAAGCAGTGCACGGCGTGCGCTCCGAGGTCGGCGGCGACCTGGACGGCGGTGACGAGCAGACCGGTGCGCGCGGCCCGCGCCTCGGGGTCGGCGTCGAGCAGGGTCGGCCCGTGCTTGCGGCGCGGGTCGAGGACGTAGCGGGCGCCGGTCTCGACGGTGACGCCGAGGCCGAGTGCGGTCAGCCGGGCGGCCACCTTGGCGGTGCGGGCGGCGAGTTCGGGGGCGAGCGGGTCGAGATGCATATGGTCGAGAGTCAGTCCGACCCCGTCGTACCCGAGGTCGGCGAGCAGTCCGAGCGCGTCGTCCAGACGCAGATCGGTGAGCCCGTTGGTGCCGTATCCGTAGCGGATGGTCATGTCACACTCACCTTTTTCGCGAACTTCCTCGCCAGTGGCACGAGTCCCATGACGGCGAGCCCGACGGCGGGCGCGCCGCCGCGTGCCACGAGGGCGGCCTGGAACGGGATCATGGCCCGGATCCCGCCGCCGACGGCGCGCTGGGTGAGCTGCGGGGACGGATTGAGCGCGGCGTGCAGGAAGGGCCGCCCGGCGGTCACCGCGTAGGCGGCGGCGAGCCCGCCGGTGACGAGCGCGCCGCCCCCGGGCCCCTGGGGCCGGCCGACGATCCCGCCGAGCACCCCGGTGACCACGAGCGCGGCGAGCGGCGCCCCGACGGACCCCCCGTACACCTCTGCGCGCGAGACGCCGGTGACGGCGACGGTGTGCGCGCCGAGGAGAGCGGCGGGCACGAGGGCGCCGGGCGGCACGGCGGGCGACGGCGCCGAGGGAGGGGGCGTCGGGGTCCGGCGGGGCGCCGACGATGTCGCGGTCGCGCCCAGCAGTACGTCCAGCGCGCGGGCCGCGCCCATCGCCACCGGGCCCGCCGCCGTGTGTTTGAGGCGCAGGTCGTAGGCCCACACCGTGGCCGCGAGCGCCGTGGTCAGGGCCAGGGCCGGGCGGCCCGCGCGGGCGGCCAGGAGGAGGCCGGCGGCCGTCAGACCGCCCGCCGCCGCCAGCGCCGCGTCCGGGGTGATCCGCCCCGAGGGGATCGGGCGGTGCGGGCGCTCCACGGCGTCCTCGTCGCGGTCGGCCCAGTCGTTGAGCGCCATCCCCGCCTCGTACATGCACAGGGAGGCGCCGACGGCCAGCGCGGTGCCGCGGTTGGGCCGTACACCCGCGGACGCCGCGCCGGCCAGGGCGTCGCCCGGGACCGTGAACAGCGCGGACACCCGCAGGAGTTCGGCCCAGGCGCGCAACGTCACTTGCTCTCCTTCAGGCGCTCGGCGAAGGAGAGGAGCGCGTCGAACTGTTCGGCCAGCGCGGCGGGCCCGCCGTCCGGGTCCTTGAAGTAGAAGCCCAGCTCCGGCAGCGGTCCGCTCAGCCCGGCCTCGTGGGCGCGGGAGACCAGCCGGGCCAGGTCCAGGACGAGCGGCGCGGCGAGCGCGGAGTCGCAGCCCTGCCAGATGGTCTGGAGGATCATGCGGGAGCCGAGGAATCCGTCGAAGGCGATGTGGTCCCAGGCGGTCTTCCACTCGCCGAGCGCGGGCACGTCGTCGATGTGCACCTCACCCTCGGGCGCGGTGCCGAGCGTGTCGGCGAGGACCCGCTCCTTGCCGGCGTTCTTGGCGGCCGCGGCCGCCGGGTCGGCCAGCGCCGCTCCGTCCCCGCCGCCCAGCAGGTTGGTGCCCGACCAGGCCCTGACGTCGAGGGCGCGCTGGACGAACATCGGGGCGAGCACGGAACGGAGCAGCGTCTGGCCTGTCTTGCCGTCGCGGCCCGCGTGGGGAAGTCCGCTCGCCTCGACGGCGTCCGCGAGGGCCGCGGTGCGCAGCCCGGTCGACGGGGTGAAGTTCACGTAGGAGCAGCCGGCCTTGATCGCGGCCGCCGCGTAGAGGGAGCTGGCCGGCAGCCGCGGGTCGTCCGCGGCGGGCTCGGGCTCGGTGGAGGAGACGTTGACGACGACGGCGCGCGCGACACCGGTGCGCCGGACGAAGGAGGTGATGTCGTCGGCGAAGGCGGCGATCAGTTCGTCGTCGGTGCGGGTGTCGCCGGGCATGGGGCCGCCGATGCGGATCTCCGCGTCGGCCGCCTCCAGTTCGGTGGCGATCGTGTTGGGCAGGCCGTACGGCAGGACTCCCGCCGCGGTGAGCGCCTCGGCCCGTTTGGGCAGCGGGCAGCTCGCGGTGTCGTGGCCGCCGAAGACCAGTGACGACAGGGCGGGCAGGCCCGACTCCGCGAAGGGCGCTGTCTCGGCGACCATGCCGGTCGCGGGGTGGAGCCCGGCGGTGACCGCCGCGCATCCGGCGACGGCTGTCGTCGCGACGGAGCCGCGTGCTCCGACGAACCAGACTCCGGTACGTCCTGCAGTCGAATCGTTGGTGGTCACGGGCTGCCTCCCTGCCGGGTGGGTGGGTTGGTGGACGGCGGGCGGGGGGTACGGCGCCTCCCCGCCCGCCGCCGGCTGGCGGCCCGCCAACAGGACTGGGCCAGGAGGCCGGGTGGTCCTCCTGGTGCTAGGAGGCCAGTTCCTTCAGCTGGATGTTGCGGAACGCGACCTGATCGTCGGCACCGTGGTTCTGGATGCCGAAGTAGCCGTCCTTCAGGCTGCGTGCCGGGTCGGTGTTGGTGAAGTCGTTGATCTTGACTCCGTTCAGGATGACCTGTACCCGCTCACCCTGGACCTTGATCTCGTAGCTGTTCCACTGGCCCGGAGGCCGCAGAACCTGGTCCCTGGCCTTGATGTTGGCCGACTTGAAGGTGTAGATCGCACCGGTGGTGCGGTCCGGGGCGTCCGAGGCGTCGATCTGGATCTCGTAGCCCTTGTTGACGGCCGACCAGGGGTCGTCGGACTCCGGGAAGCCGATGAAGACACCGGAGTTGTCGTCCCCGTCCATCTTCCAGTCCAGCTTCAGCGAGTACGCGCCGAGCTGCTTGGGCTGGTACCAGAGCATGCCCATGCCGCCCTCGGTGTGCAGCTCGCCGCCACCGATGTTGAACTTGCCCGGACCGGCCTGCTTCCAGCCTTCCAGGGTCTTGCCGTTGAAGATGGTGCGGTAGCCGGTGTTGGGCTTGCAGTCCGCCTTGACCTGGCCGGCGGCGTAGCGCAGACCGCCCAGCAGGTGCTCACGGAAGGCCGCGTCGGCGTACGACTCCTTGGTGTGGCCGCCTCCGGTGTAGAAGGACCGGCCGCCCTCGTACGTCTGGCACCAGGCGATCGGGTGGTCGCCCCTCATCGTGCCGCCCTGGTAGGTGGTCTCGTCCAGGGTGGCGAGGACCTTCACGTCCGAGCGCGGGTTGTCGCGGTAGTTGTACCACTCGTCCGTGCGCTGCCACTCGTCGTCCAGGTGACCGGTGGCCGGGTGGTCGTGGTCCTCGACCCGGACGGTGGCCTGCTGGATCTGCGGGTGGCCGGAGAAGTACGCGCCGACCAGCTTGCCGTAGTAGGCCCAGTCGTACTCGGTGTCCGACGCGGCGTGGACGCCCATGTAGGCGCCGCCGGTGGAGATGTAGTACTCGAAGGCCTTCTGCTGCTCGGGGTTGAGGACGTCACCGGTGGTGGAGAGGAAGACCACCGCGTCGTACCGGGCGAGGTTGTTCGTGGTGAACTGCGCCGCGGTCTCGGTGGAGTCGACCGTGATGTTGCTGGTCTCGCCCAGCTCCTTCAGGGCTGCGGTGCCGGCCGCGATGGAGTCGTGGCGGAACCCGGCGGTCTTGGAGAAGACGAGGACCCGCTTCTCGGTACGGCCGGCGGCCTGGTCGCTGATCTCGAAGTCGTCGAGGTCGAAGAGGGTGCCTTCGCCGCCCTTGAAGACGAGGAACAGCTCGGTGGTGGCCTTCGGCACCGCGCGCAGCGGTACGTCGACGTCCTGGAACGTCTCCCAGCCGCCGGTCACCGGGATCGGCGCGGAGCCGAGGAGCTTGCCGGTGGCGGAGCCCGTACGCACTTCGAGGAATCCGCCCACGCCGCCGGAGGAGATCCGCGCGGTGAGGGTCTTGGACCCGGTCAGGTTGTACGGCTTGAAGGAGATCCAGTCGTCGTTGTTGATGTCGCCGACGGTCTTGCCGCCGTTGGCCGGCGCCTTGTCGTACGTCTTGATGCCCGACTGGCTGGTGAAGTGCTCGGCCTGCCGGTGGCGGGGCTGGAGCTGCACCTGGTCGTGCGTGGTGAGCGCGGCCTGGCCGCCGCCTCCGCCGTCGGTGTACTCGGCGTCGAGGACACCGAAGATGTCGGCGTTGGGGTCGTGCTCGCCGTCCGCCGGGGCGGTGATGGTGCCTTCGCAGCCCTTGGCCGAGGTGATCGGGTGGCCGTGGCTGTCGTGACCGAGGATGTAGTTGACGGTGACCTTGTCACAGTCGATCGGGCCGTCCTCCGGGTCGGTGACGGTGACCTTGAAGGGCAGCTTGTCGCCGAACTTGAAGAGGGCGCCGTCCGCGGGCACGGTGAGCGTCACCTTGGGCGCGGTGTTGCCGACGACCACGCGTACGGACGCGCTGCCGGTGTGACCCTTGGGGTCGGTGGCGGTCAGCGTCGCGGTGTAGGTGCCGTTCTTCTTGTACACGTGGCTGGGGTTGGGCTCGGTGGACTTGCCGCCGTCGCCGAAGTCCCAGGCGTAGGTGAGGGCGTCGCCGTCCGCGTCCGTGGTGCCGGCGGAGGAGAAGTTCGCCCGCAGGGGCGCGATGCCCGACGTCTTGTTGGAGGCCGCCACCGCGACCGGGGCACGGCCGTCGGCGATGTTCTCGATGCGGTAGACCGCCGAGTTCTCGTCACCGCCGAACCAGGCGCGGCCGTAGTCCAGGACGTAGAGCGCGCCGTCGGGGCCGAACTCCATGTCCATGACCTGGGTGCCGGTCCACGGGAAGTCGTGGATGGCGCTGACGGTGCCGTCCGCGTCCTTCTCGATGCGCTTGATCCACTCGCGGCCGAACTCGCCCGCGAAGAAGTCGCCGTCGTACTCCTCGGGGAACTTCGCCGGGGAGTCGAGCTCCGGGTCGAAGTTGTAGACCGGGCCGCCCATCGGCGACTCGGAGCCGTCCTCGAACTCCGGGACGCTGTTCCCGTTGTACGGGATCCAGGCGGCCTGGGCCGGCGGCAGGTCGGTGAGACCCGTGTTGTGCGGCGAGTCGTTCTTGGGCGCCGCGCAGTCGAAGGCCGGGCCCGAGGTGCCGGTCGCGAAGTCGTAGTCGCGGTAGGCGTCGTTGTCACCGGTGCAGAAGGGCCAGCCGAAGTTGCCGGCCTCGGTCATCCGGGCGAACTCGACCTGACCGGCCGGGCCGCGGGACTCGGACGCCGCGCCCGCGTCGGGACCGTACTCACCGACGTACACGATGCCGGTCTTCTGGTCGACGTTGATCCGGAAGGGGTTGCGGAAACCCATGCCGTAGATCTCGGGGCGCGTCTTGGCCGTGCCGGGGGCGAAGAGGTTGCCCTCGGGGATGGTGTACGAGCCGTCCTCGGCGACCTTGATCCGCAGGACCTTGCCCCGCAGGTCGTTGGTGTTGCCGGAGGAACGCCGGGCGTCGAAGGCCGGGTTGCGGTTGGAGCGTTCGTCGATCGGCGTGTAGCCGTCGGAAGCGAAGGGGTTGGTGTCGTCACCCGTCGACAGGTAGAGGTTGCCGTCGGCGTCGAAGGCGATGTCGCCACCGACGTGACAGCACAGGCCGCGGTTGGTCTCGATGTCGAGAACCTTCTTCTCGCTGGCCTTGTCGAGGGTGCCGTCCTCCTTCAGCGTGAAGCGGGAGAGCCGGTTGTACCCGTCGAAGGGGGCGAAGTCGGCAGCCGTGCCCGTCTCGGGTGCGTCACCGGCCGGCGTGTCGAGCACCGGGGAGTAGTAGAGGTAGATCGCCCGGTTCTCGGCGAAGTCGGGGTCGATTCCGACGCCTTGGAGGCCTTCCTCGTCGTGCGTGTACACGTCGAGCTTGCCCGCGACCTTGGTGTCGCCTGCGGCGTCGGTGATGCGCAGCGTGCCGTCGCGCGAGGTGTGCAGGACCTGACGGTCCGGCAGAACGGCGAGCGACATCGGCTCGCCGACCTCGTCGGCGCCCTTGGCGAGCGCGACCTGCTGGAAGTTGCCGTCCGCCGGGTGGGGATCGTCCGGGTGGGCGGCGGCGGGAACGGCGGAGATGGTGCCGGCGATCAGCGCGCCGGTCACGAGTGCGAGGAGGGATCTGGATCTATGACGTCTTCTGGGCACGAAAGTCCTCCAGGGGTGGGGCTGTTCGTACGTGCGGGTGTCGGGAGGACGCGTGGCGCCTCCCGACGTGGTGCCTGAGGTACGTCCTGTGCCAGCAACGTGTCCCCTACATCTCGCTGGACGTTAGCCCGGTTGGTCCGCGCCGGAAAGACCTTGCGCAGCAATTGGGTTGAACTTTTTCCCAGTTGAGGACAAAGGGAGAAATGGCAGACCGGACGGCCCGGCGATGGCTTCTGACCACCGCCGGGCACGTCCCTGTCACCGCACCGTGCCGCCTACGTAGGGCCCTCCTTGAGCTGGATGTTCCGGAAGGAGACCTGGTCGTCGGCGCCGTGGTTCTGCAGGCCGATGTAGCCGTCCTTCAGACTCCGCGCCGGGTCGGTGTTGGTGAAGTCGTTGACCGCGACTCCGTTGAGGAGGACCTGGAGGCGCTCACCCTCCACCCTCAGTTCGTAGCTGTTCCACTCGCCCGGCGGCTTGAGCGCCTTGTCCCTGGCCTCGATGTCGGCGGCCTGGAACCCGTACACCGATCCCGTGGTGCGGTCGTCGGCGTCGGTGGCGTCGATCTGGACCTCGTAGCCGTTGTTCACGGCCGAGTTGACGTCGTCGGAGGCCGGGAAGCCCACGAAGACACCGGAGTTGTCGTCGCCGTCCATCTTCCAGTCGAGCTTGAGCGAGTACGAGGACAGTTCCTTCGCCTCGTACCAGAGCAGGCCCATGCCGCCCTCGGAGCGCAGCTCACCGTCGACGATCGCGAACTGCCCCGGGCCGGCCTGCTTCCAGCCGTCCAGCGTCTCTCCGTCGAAGATGGGCGTGTACCCGGGATCGGGGTCCGGGCCGGGACCGCCGGCCGGTGTGCAGTCCGCCTCGACCTGTCCGGTGGCGTACCTCAGACCGCCGAGCAGATGGTCGCGGAAGGCCGGTTCGGCGTACGACTCCTTGGTGTGGCCGCCCCCGGTGTAGAAGGACCGGCCGCCCTCGTACGTCTGGCACCAGGCGATCGGGTGGTCGCCGCCCATGGAGCCGCCCTCGTAGCTCGACTCGTCCAGCGAGGCGAGTACGCGGGCCTGTTCACGGGGATTGGTGCGGTAGTTGTACCACTCGTCCGTACGGTCCCAGGTGTCCTCCAGATGGGCCGTGGCCGGGTGCTCGTGGTCCTCCACCTTCACGGTGGCGGGCTGGATCGCCGGGTGGGAGTCGAAGTAGGCCCCCACCAGGCCTCCGTAGAATTCCCAGTCGTACTCGGTGTCGGCGGCGGCGTGGATGCCCAGGTAGCCGCCGCCGGAGGCGACGTACTCCTCGAACGCCTTCTGCTGCTCGGCGTCCAGTACGTCACCGGTGGTGGAGAGGAACGCCACCGCGTCGTAGCCGGCGAGGTTCTCCGCGGTGAACGCGCCGGCGTCCTCCGTGGACTCGACCGTGATGTCGGTGGACTCCCCCAGCTCCTTCAGGGCCGCGGTGCCGGCCTCGATGGAGTCGTGGCGGAAGCCCGCGGTCCTGGAGAAGACGAGGACACGCTCGCCCGCCTCGGCGGGTGCCTCCCCGGTGATCTCGAAGTCGTCCACGTCGAAGAGGTCGCCCTCGCCGCCCTTGAACGTCAGGACGAGATCGGTCGTCTCCGCCGGGGCGCCGGTCAGCGCCACGTCGACGTCCTCGAACGTGGTCCAGCCGCCGGTGTCGGGCACCTCGGCGGAGCCGAGGACGGCCCCGTCGGGCGCGCCCGCCCGTACCTCCAGGGTGCCGCCGGCGCCATCGGAGGAGACGCGCGCGGTGAGCTCGGCGGCCCCGTCCAGCAGGTACGGCTCGAAGGAGATCCAGTCGCCGTTCGATATGGAGCCGACGGTCTTGCCGCCGTTGGCCCCCTCGCGGTCGGTCACGGTGGTGCCGGACGAGTCGTTGGCGTGCTCCGCCTGACGGTGCCTCGGCTGGATCTCGGACTGGCCGTGACCGGTGAGCGCGGCCTGGCCGCCGCCTCCGCCGTCGGTGTACTCGGCGTCGATCACTCCGAAGATGTTGGCGTTGGGATCGTGTTCGGCGTCGGCGGGCGCCGTGATGGTGCCCTCGCAGCCGGTCTTCGAGGTGATCGGGTGACCGTGGCTGTCATGGCCGAGGATGTAGCGGACGGTGACCTTGGAGCAGTCGATGTCCTCCCCGTCCTCGGGGTCGGTCACCGTGACCTTGAACGGCAGTTCGTCACCGAACTCGAACAGCGTGCCCGGCGCGGGCAGGTCCAGCTTCACCGTGGGTGCGGTGTTGCCGACGACGACCTGGACCGAGGCGGTGCCGGTGAGCCCGCCCGGGTCCTTCGCGGTGACGGTCGCCGAGTAGGTGCCGTTCTCCTCGAAGGTGTGGGTGGGGTTCGGGTCGGTGGAGGTTCCGCCGTCGCCGAAGTCCCAGGCGTACGTCAGCTCGTCGCCGTCCGCGTCCTCGGTGCCCTCCGAGGAGAAGGCCACCTCCAGCGGTCCGGTGCCGGACGTCTTGTCCGCCGCCGCGACGGCGACCGGCGCGTAGCCCTCGGTGGCGTTCTCGATGCGGTAGAGCGCCGAGTTCGCGTCGCCGCCGAAGTAGCCGGTGCCGTAGTCCAGGACGTAGAGCGCGCCGTCGGGGCCGAACTCCTGGTCCATGACCTGGGTACCCGCCCAGGGGAAGTCGTTGATCGAGTTGACGGTGCCGTCGGCACCCTGGTCGATCCGCTTGATCCACTTGCGGCCGAACTCGCCGGCGAAGAAGTTCCCGTCGTACTCCTCGGGGAACTTGACCGGGGAGTCGAGGTCCGCGTCGTAGTTGTAGACGGGACCGCCCATCGGGGACTCGGAGCCGTCGCCGAACTCCGGGACGCTGTTCCCGTTGTAGGGGATCCAGGCGGCCTGGGACGGCGGGAGTTCGGTCAGCCCCGTGTTGTGCGGCGAGTCGTTCCTGGGCGCCGCGCAGTCGAAGGCCTCGCCGGAGGTGTTGGTGGCGAAGTCGTAGTCCTTGAAGGGCTCGTTGTCGCCGGTGCAGTACGGCCAGCCGAAGTTGCCCGCCTCGGTGACCCGCGCGAACTCGACCTGACCCGCCGGTCCCCGGTCGGGGTCGGCCTCGCCGGCGTCGGGACCGTAGTCGCCGACGTAGACGACGCCCGTCTCCTTGTCGACGGAGATACGGAACGGGTTGCGGAAGCCCATGGCGTAGATCTCGGGCTTCGTCTTCTCCGTGCCGGGGGCGAAGAGATTGCCCTCGGGGACGGTGTACGAGCCGTCCTCCGCGACCTTGATACGCAGCACCTTGCCGCGCAGGTCGTTGCTGTTGCCGGCCGAACGGCGGGCGTCGAACGCGGGGTTGCGGTTCGGGCGGTCGTCGATGGGGCTGTAGCCGTCGGAGGCGAACGGGTTGGTGTCGTCACCCGTCGACAGATACAGGTTGCCGTCCGCGTCGAAGGCGATGTCACCGCCGACATGGCAGCAGGTGCCACGCGAGGCGGGGACGTCGAGCACCTTCTTCTCGCTCGCCCTGTCGAGGGTGCCGTCCTCGTTCAGCGTGAACCGCGAGAGCCGGTTGACCCCGTCGAAGGGGGCGAAGTCGGCGGCCGAGCCGGTCTCGGGCGCGTCGCCGGCGGGGGTGTCGAGCTTGGGCGCGTAGTAGAGGTAGATCGCCCGGTTCTGGGCGAAGCCGGGGTCGACCCCGACTCCTTGCAGACCTTCCTCGTCATGGCTGTAGACGTCGAGGGTGCCGGACACCTTGGTGGTGCCGCCCTCGTCGGTGATACGGAGTGTGCCGTCACGTGAGGTGTGCAGGACCTGACGGTCGGGCAGGACCGCCAGGGTCATGGGCTCGCCGGCTTCTTCGGCACCCTTGGCCAGGGTCACCTGCTGAAACGTGGGGGCGGCGGCCTGTCTTCCAGGGTCGGCGGCGGTGGCCGGCACGGCGCTGAGGGTCGACCCCGCCAGCAGGGCGCCGGTCAGCAGTGCGAGAAATGTTCGGCCTCTGGGACGTCGTTGACTGTGCACGAGAGTCCTCCGGAAATGCCTGTCGTACGTGCGGGTCTCCGAGGAGAGGGATGAGCATGGGGCTCGCCTCGGGTGGGGGGATGGGGGGAGTGCTCGTCCAAGCACCCGTGTTCCCGCATCTGTCGCTCTCGGTCTGCTGTCTCGCCGGAACGCGCCGTCGCACCGGAGATCAACATGTCCTGTACATCTCAGTGACCGTAACCCTGTTCGTCCGAGACGGAAAGCCCTTGCGCAGCGGGGAAGTTCAACTTTTTCCCGCCCGAGGACAAAGAGCCTTCCGGGCATGCCGGACGGCCCGGCGGGCACCTTCTCCCCGCCGGGCCGTGCCTACGCGCTATTCGCCCCCGCCGAAGGCCGCGTCGAAGGACGCGGTCGGCCGGTCGAAGTCGAACCGCTTCAGATCGGCGAGCGCCTCGGGGGCGCCGGCGAGCCGGTCCATCCCGGCGTCCTCCCACTCCACCGAGATGGGACCCTCGTAGTTGATCGCCCCCAGCATGCGGAAGACGTCCTCCCACGGCACGTCGCCGTGCCCGGCCGAGACGAAGTCCCAGCCGCGCCGCGGGTCGCCCCAGGGCAGATGCGAACCGAGCCTGCCGTTACGGCCGTCGAGACGCTTGCGCGCCTCCTTGCAGTCGACGTGGTAGATCCGGTCCCGGAAGTCGTACAGGAATCCGGTCGGGTCCAGGTCCTGCCAGACGAAGTGGCTCGGGTCGAAGTTCAGCCCGAACGCGGGCCGGTGGTCGACCGCTTCGAGCGCCTGCTTCGTCGTCCAGTAGTCGTACGCGATCTCGCCCGGGTGGACCTCGTGGGCGTAGCGCACGCCCTCGGTGTCGAAGACGTCGAGGATCGGGTTGAACCGCTCCGCGAAGTCCTCGTAGCCCCGCTCGATCATGGCGGGCGGCACCGGCGGGAACATCGCCAGCAGATGCCAGATCGAGGAACCGGTGAAGCCGATGACCGTGTTGACACCGAAGGCCGCGGCGGCGCGCGCGGTGTCCTTGATCTCGGCGGCGGCCCGCTGGCGTACGCCCTCGGGCTCCCCGTCGCCCCAGATACGGGCCGGCAGGATGTTCTGGTGGCGCTCGTCGATGATGCTGTCGCAGACCGCCTGGCTGACCAGATGGTTCGAGATCGCCCAGCACTTGAGGCCGTACTTGTCGAGCAGCTGGTGGCGGCTCTCCAGATAGCCGGGGTCGCTGAGCGCCTTGTCGACCTCGAAGTGGTCGCCCCAGCAGGCCAGTTCCAGTCCGTCGTAACCGAAGTCACGGGCGAGACGGCAGACCTCTTCCAGCGGCAGATCGGCCCACTGGCCGGTGAACAGCGTGAACGGGCGGGGCATACGGACCTTCCCTCAGGACTCGGTTCCGGACGGGGCCGGCACGGGTGTGTAGATGGCGTTCTTCTCCGCGCTGTCCTCCACGGCGGCGAGGACCCGCTGCACCTGGAGACCGTCGGCGAAGGAGGGCGCGGGATCGGTTCCGGCGGCGATCGCCTCGACCAGATCCTTGGCCTGGTGCACGAAGGTGTGCTCGTAGCCGAGCCCGTGGCCCGGCGGCCACCAGGCATCCAGGTACGGGTGCTCGGACTCGGTGACCAGGATCCGCCGGAATCCCGCGGTGACCGCGGGCTCCGACTGGTCGTGGAAGGACAGCTCGTTGAGCCGCTCCAGGTCGAAGGCGAGCGAACCGCGCTCACCGTTGATCTCCAGCCGCAGCGCGTTCTTGCGGCCCGCCGCCATCCGGGTGGCCTCGAAGGACGCCAGCGCCCCCGAGGCGAGCCGTCCGGTGAAGAGCGCGGCGTCGTCGACCGTGACCGGGCCGAGCTCGGCGCCGCCGCTCGCCGAGAGACCGGCCGACGCCCCGGAGAGCAGCGGCCTCTCCCGTACGAACGTCTCGATCATCGCCGAGACCCCGACCAGCGGCTCCCCCGCGAGGAACTGCGCGAGGTCCACGATGTGCGCGCCCAGGTCGCCGAGCGCCCCGGACCCCGCGTGCTCACGCTTGAGCCGCCAGGTGAGGGGGAACTCGGGGTCGACCAGCCAGTCCTGGAGGTAGGTGACCCGCACATGGCGGAGCGCGCCGAGCCTGCCCTCCTCGATCAGCTTGCGGGCGTACGCGATGGCGGGCACCCGCCGGTAGTTGAAGCCCACCATGGCCAACTGGCCACGGGACCGGGCCGCTTCGGCGGCCCGGACCATGGCCTCGGCCTCGGCGACCGAGTTGGCGAGCGGCTTCTCGCACAGGACGTGCTTGCCCGCCTCCAGCGCGGCGATGGCGATCTCCGCGTGGCTGTCCCCCGGCGTGCAGATGTCGACCAGCTGCACGTCGTCACGCGCGATGAGGTCCCGCCAGTCGGTCTCGGCGGCGGCCCAGCCGAGTCTGTCGGCCGCCGTGGCGACGGCCGCCTCGTCCCGTCCGCAGATCGCGGCCAGTTCCGGCCGCATCGGCAGATCGAAGACATGTCCCGCCGTGCGCCAGCCCTGGGAGTGGGCGGCACCCATGAACGAGTATCCGATCATGCCGATACCGAGTGGCGGCGGTGCGCCGGCTTCCTTCTCCGACGCTTCCCTGCTGGTCATAAGGGAGTACTCCTCGTCATCTCGCGCGTGTGGGGGTCAAGGCCTGTCGCGGCGGAGCCGGTCAGCTGAATCCCTGGGGCAGGTACTCGTCGATGTTGGTCTTGTCGACGACCGCCGAGAACAGGGTGACCTGGGCCGGGATCTCCAGACCGGCCAGACCGCTGACACCCTTGCCCTGGCCCAGCGCACGGGCGAGGTCGATCGCCGACGAAGCCATGATCGGCGGGTACAGCACGGTCGCCTTCAGCACACCGTTGTCGGCCTTGATGGCGTCCATCGCCGCCTTGGCGCCGGCGCCGCCGACCATCAGGAAGCCGTCACGGCCGGCCTGGTCGATGGCGCGCAGCGCGCCGACACCCTGGTCGTCGTCGTGGTTCCACAGGGCGTCGAACTTGGACTGCGCCTGGAGCAGCTGGGCCATCTTGGCCTGGCCGGACTCGACGGTGAAGTCGGCCGCCTGGCGGGCGACCTTCTTGATGTTCGGGTAGTTCTTGAGCGCGTCGTCGAAGCCCTGGGTGCGCTGCTTGGTCAGCTCCAGGCTGTCGGGGCCCGACAGTTCGATGACGGTGGCGTTGGCCTTGTCCTTCAGCTTCTCGCCGATGTAGTTGCCGGCGTTGACGCCCATGCCGTAGTTGTCACCGCCGACGTAGCAGCGGAACGCCTGCGGGTCGGCGAAGATGCGGTCCAGGTTGATGACGGGGATACCCGCGCGCATCGCCTTGAGACCGGCCTGGGTGAGGGCCTTGCCGTCGGCCGGCAGGATCACCAGGACGTCGACCTTCTTGTTGATCAGGGCGTCGATCTGGCCGATCTGGGCGGCGGTGTCGTTCGAGCCCTCGGTGATGTCGAGCGTGACGTCCGAGTACTTCTTCGCCTGCGAACGGGCGTTGTCGTTGATCGCGTTCAGCCAGCCGTGGTCGGCCTGGGGGCCGGCGAAGCCGATGGTGACCGGCTTGCCGGGCTTGTCGTCGGCTACCGGCTCGTCGTTCGCCGCCGGCTCGTCGGACTTCTCGTTGCTGGTACAGGCGGTGAGGAAGGCACCCGCGGAAATGGCGGCGGTGCCGAACAGCAGGCCTCTGCGGCTCGTCTCTGGCATGGCGGTTCGTCCCCTTCGAATGGAGCGGTTGGAGCGTACGTCGGAAGCGGTGCGTGGGATGCGGTACGAGGTGCGACCCCGGGCTGGGGGGTCAGGCCTCGCCGTGGCGCGCCGTGCGGCGCTGGACCAGTACGGCGGCGACGATGATCGCGCCCTTGGCGATCTGCTGGACGTCGCTCTGCAGGTTGTTGAGGGCGAAGATGTTCGTGATGGTGGTGAAGATCAGAACACCGAGGACGGAGCCGACGATCGTGCCGCGGCCACCGCTGAGCAGGGTGCCGCCGATGATCGCCGCCGCGATGGCGTCGAGCTCGTAGAGGTTTCCGTTCGTGTTCTGGCCGGAGCCGGAGAGCACGATCAGCATGAAGGCCGCGATACCGCAGCAGAGCCCGGAGAACAGGTAGAGGTACAGCCGCTGCCTGCGGACGTCGATACCGGCGAGCCGGGTCGCCTCCGCGTTGCCGCCGACCGCGACCGTGCGGCGGCCGAAGGTCGTACGGTTCAGCAGCAGCCAGCCGACGACCGTCACCACCGCGAAGATGATGACCAGCGGCGGGATTCCGAGGATGTAGGAGTCCCGGGCGCCGAGGTCGAGCACCGACTTGAGGGTGACGATCTGGGTGTTGCCGTCGGTGATCTGGAGGGCCAGACCACGGGCGGACGCCATGATCGCGAGCGTCGCGATGAACGGCGCCATACCGCCGTACGCGATCAGTACACCGTTGACCAGACCACAGGCCAGACCGACGATGATCGCCGTGAACAGGATGCCGGCGAAGCCGTACTCCTGGGTCGCCACGGTCGTCGCCCAGACCGAGGCCAGCGCCACGATCGCGCCGACGGAGAGGTCGATGCCGCCGCTGGTGATCACGAACGTCATACCGACGGTGACGACACCGATGATCGACGCCTGGGTGAGGACCAGTTGGAGGTTGCTGGTGTCCAGGAACTGTTCGGGCTTGGTGATACCGCCGACGACTATCAGGGCGGCGAGCACGCCGAGCAGCGAGAGCGTACGGAAATCGAGACGCAGTCCGAGCGCCGGCCGGCCGCCGGAACCTCCCGGGGTCTTTCCGGCGGACTTGGTCAGCGGCACGGCTGCGGCGTCGGCGGCGGGTGCGGCCTCGGGCCCCCCCTGCTGCGCCTCGGGGGCAGGCTGTTTCATGGCGTCGGGCTCCCTTCCATCACAAGGTCGAGTACACGGTGCTCGTCCAGCTCCTGGGCGCGTGACGTATGGACGACACGGCCCTCCCGGAGCACCAGCACCCGGTCGGCGAGGCCAAGGACCTCGGGGACCTCGCTGGAGACGAGAAGTACGGCGAGGCCTTCGTCGGCCAGGCGGCGGATCACGGCGTAGAGCTCGGCGCGCGCGCCGACGTCCACACCGCGGGTGGGTTCGTCGAGAAGCAGCACCCGGCAGCCGCGCAGCAGCCAGCGGGCCAGGACCGCCTTCTGCTGATTGCCGCCGGACAGGGTGCGGATGACCGCGTCGGGGTTGTCGGGGCGCAGGGAGAGTTCTTGGGTGGCGGCCCTGGCCGCCTTGCGCTCGTCGGCGTGGTCGAGCCAGCCGCCGCGCGAGAACCGGGACAGCGAGGACACCGACACATTGCGGGTGACCGACTCGATGAGCAGCAGGGCCTGGGCCTTGCGCTCCTCGGGGGCGAGGCCGAGTCCGGCGCGTACGGCGGCGCGGACGCTGCCGGGCTTCAGCTCCTTGCCGTCGACCAGCACACGGCCGGCCGTGGGCTTGCGGGCGCCGAAGATGGTCTCCAGGATCTCGGAGCGTCCCGAGCCGACGAGTCCCGCGAGTCCGACGATCTCGCCGGGGCGCAGTTCGAGGTCGACCGGTTCGAACTCCCCTTCCCTGGTGAGTCCTTCGGTCCGCAGCACCGGCTCGCCCCCGGGGGCGTCGGCCACGGCGGGGCGGTCGGGGAAGACGTACGCGACCTTGCGGCCGGTCATCAGGGAGACGACGTCGCTGGTCGGGGTCTCCTTCGCGGGCAGACCCACGGCGACGGTGCGGCCGTCCTTGATGACGGTCACCCGGTCACCGATCCGGCGGATCTCCTCCAGGCGGTGGGAGATGTAGATGACCGCGACACCGTCGGCGGTGAGCGTGTCGACGATCCGGAAGAGGTTGTCGACCTCGTCCGGGTCGAGCGCGGCCGACGGCTCGTCCATCACGATGAGGCGTACGTCGTGGGAGAGCGCGCGCGCCATGGAGACGATCTGCTGGTGTGCGGCGGAGAGGTCGCCGACCATCCGGCCGGCGGGGATCTCCGGGTGGCCGAGCCGCGCGAGCAGCGCGGTGGCGGCTGCCCTGGCCTCGCCGCCCTTGACGATGAAGCCGGCGGAGGTCGGCTCATGGCCGAGGAAGATGTTCTCGGCGACCGACAGGCCCTCGACCAGGTCGAGTTCCTGGTAGATGGTCGCGATGCCGAGCTTCATCGCCGCGATGGGTGACTTGAGCTGGACCTCTTCGCCGCGCCAGGTGATGACGCCGTCGTCGGGCTGGTGCGCGCCGGCGAGCACCTTGATGAGTGTGGACTTGCCGGCCCCGTTCTGGCCGAGCAGACAGTGGACTTCGCCTGCCTGGACCTCCAGGTCCACGCCGTCCAGGGCGCGGACGCCCGGGAACAGCTTGGTGATGCCGGACATGGTGAGCAGGTGGCCTTCGGGTGGTGCTGGTGCCATGGCGTATCCCCTCGGCGGATGCGGCCGGTGAGCGGGCTTGCGGGCGTGCGGAACAGGGCGGGGCGGTGCGAGGCGCGCGTGGGTGGTGCGGGGTGTGGACGGCGCGGCTCGTACGGGTGGTGCGGCTCGTACGGGTGGTGCGAGGTGCGGTGGAACGGGTGGTGCGGCTCGTACGGATGGTGCGGGTGGCGTCGTGAGTCGAGTGGCGCCGTGACCGGTGGTGCTTTTGTTGCGTCTTTTGCTGTTATTTCGGTGGTGCGGGTGAAGCGTGTGCCGTACGGCCCGACGTCGGAACGCCGATGTCAGGCCGGGGAGAAGAGATGGTCGCTGATCAGGCGGGCCGCCCCGGTGACCCCGGCGGTCGGCCCCAACTCCCCGAGCACGATGGGGAGGTTGCCGGTGGCCAGGGGCAGCGACTGACGGTAGACCTGGGTGCGGACGCTGGCCAGCAGGGTGTGGCCGAGGCCGGTCACCCCGCCGCCGATCACGACGAGGCCCGGGTTGAAGAAGCTGACGAGTCCGGCGATGACCTGGCCGACCCGGTTGCCGCCCTCCCGGATGAGGTAGAGGGCGGTGGGGTCGCCGGCCGCGGCGGCCACGGCCACATCGGCGGCGGTGAGCCGGCCGGAGGCTTCGAGGCGCGCGGCGAGTTCGGCGGAACGGCCCGTACGGGCGGCGTCCTCGGCGTCCCTGGCGAGCGCGGCACCGCTGAAGTGGGCTTCCAGACAGCCCCTGTTGCCGCAGACGCAGGCGCGTCCGTCGGGCTCGACCCGGATATGGCCGATGTCGCCCGCGCTGCCGGTCGTACCCCGGTAGACCTCGCCGCCGACCACGATGCCGCAGCCGATGCCGGTACCGATCTTGACGCAGAGGAAGTCGCCCACCGAGCGTGCGACGCCCGCGTGCTGCTCGCCCATCGCCATCAGGTTCACGTCGTTGTCGACCATGACGGGGCAGCCGAGGTCCTGGCTGAGCGCCTCACGTACGGGGAAACCGTCCCAGCCGGGCATGATGGGCGGCGCGACCGGCACACCCTCGGGGAAGCGGACCGGTCCGGGAACGCCGATGCCGGCGCCGTCGTAACCGTCGGCGAGCCCGGAGGCCTTGAGCTTGGCGGCCATCGCGAGCACCTGCTCGAAGACGGCGACCGGGCCCTCGCGGACGTCCATGGGGTGGTTGACGTGTCCGAGCACTTCGAGTTCGGCGTTGGTGACGGCGACGTCGATGGACGTGGCGCCGATGTCGACGCCGAGGAAGCGCAGCGCGGGCGCGAGGCGGATGTTGTGGGAACGGCGTCCGCCGCGCGACGCGGCGAGTCCGTCGGCGACGACGAGTCCCGTGTCCAGCAGCCGGTCGACCTCCACGGCGAGCTTGGAGCGGGACAGGTCGACCTGATCGCCGAGCTGGGCGCGGGAGTTGGGCCCACCGTCACGCAAGAGCCGGAGCAGTCGCGCCTGATGAGCGTTCGCGGGTCGTGCGGTCATACGTCTCACGCGCCCCTCCCCGCCTCTCGGCTGTGTGATGCGTCGCTACGTCGGTTTCGTTTCGACGGGCTTTCGAGGGGAACGTAGCAGCGCTTTCCCCGAGTGGGAAGAAGTTGAGCAGGAATCGCTCCTAACTTTCTCCACAGTCAGGACAAAGGCGTTTCGAGGTGTCCGCCGTGATATCTGTCACCGGGCAGACGAAAGGCGCCCCCGTAACCCGCCGGAGGCGCCCTGTTATTCATTCGCACATGTGCGAATCGGTCAGACCTGGGTGTCCCCGCGGTGGTGGTAGGTGGTACGCGTCTGCTCCGTGTGGGCGCGCATGACCTCCGTCGCGGCCCGCTCGTCGCGCGCGGAGATCGCCGCGATCAGGGCCCGGTGCTCGATCCAGGACTGCTTGCCGCGCTGCCGCGCCACGGGCGTGTAGTACCACCGCACCCGGCGGTCCACCTGGGCCGCGAGCTCCGCCAGGACGACGTTGCCCGCCAGCTCCATCACCTTCGCGTGGAAAGCCGCGTTCGTCGCGACGGTGAGGTCCACGTCGTCGTCGGCCACCGACTGCTCGCCCTTGGCGCAGAGCGCCTCGAGGGCGGCGATGCCGGCCGAGCCCGAATTCGCGGCCGCAAGCCTCGCCGCCTCGGCCTCCAGGAGCGTACGGACCGAGAGCAGCTGGTCCGCCTCGGCCTCGGTCGGCTCGTGGACGAACGCGCCCTGGGCGGGCCGGAGATCGACCCATCCCTCGGTGTTCAGCCGCTGGAGCGCCTCGCGTACGGGCTGCCGGGAGACCCCGAGATGACCGGCGAGTTCGCTCTCCACCAGATGCTGTCCGGGCCGCAGCTGGCGCACGGTGATGAGCTCGAGCAGGGCTTCGTAGACGCGCTCGCGCAAAGGGCCGGGCCGTTCGAGCTTGGGCACTGAGCCCTGCGGCAGTCCTGCGGACAACATGCGGTCCCCCTCCTGGCTGATCTACGGCAAAGATCTCGGCAACGGACAGCAACGATTGGCTATCGTCTACAGTCTACCGAGAACCGTAGCGCTCAGGGGCAGCGGATGACCTGCCCGGCGTAAGAGAGATTTCCGCCAAACCCGAAGAGGAGCGCCGGAGCGCCGGATTCCACCTCGCCGCGCTCCACGAGTTTCGAGAGCGCCATCGGGATCGAAGCGGCCGAGGTGTTGCCCGAGTTCACGACGTCGCGGGCGATGACCGCGTTGACCGCGCCGATCTTCTGGGCGACGGGTTCGATGATCCGCAGATTGGCCTGGTGCAGCACGACGGCGGCCAGATCCTCGGGGGCGACACCCGCGCGGTCGCACACCTTGCGGGCGATCGGCGGCAGTTGGGTGGTGGCCCAGCGGTAGACGGACTGGCCCTCCTGGGCGAACCGGGGCGGGGTGCCCTCGATCCGTACGGCGTTGCCCATCTCGGGAACCGAGCCCCACAGCACCGGACCGATGCCCGGCTCCTCGCCCGGCCGGACCGCCTCGACGACCGCCGCGCCCGCGCCGTCACCGAGCAGGACGCAGGTGGAGCGGTCGGTCCAGTCGGCGATGTCGGCCATCTTGTCCGCGCCGATGACCAGCGCCCGGGTCGCGGCCCCCGCCCGTACGGCGTGGTCGGCGGTGGCCAGCGCGTGGGTGAAACCGGCGCACACCACATTGAGGTCCATCACCGCGGGCGAGCCCATGGCCAGCCGGGCGGCGACACGGGCGGCCATGTTCGGCGAGCGGTCGATCGCCGTGGAGGTGGCGACCAGGACGAGGTCGATGTCGGTCGGCATGAGGCCCGCCGCGGCGAGCGCCTTCGCGGCGGCGTGCGCCGCGAGCTCGTCCACCGGCTCGTCGGGCCCCGCCACATGCCGCGTCTCGATGCCGACGCGGCTCCTGATCCACTCATCGCTGGTGTCGACCATGGCCGCCAGGTCGTGGTTGGTGAGCACCTGGGCGGGCTGGTAGTGCCCGAGCGCGGCGATACGAGTGCCGGTCATGCCCGGGACCTCCTTTTCGGTCGACGTCAGGAGATTCCCAGTCTCGTCAGAGACTCACGAGTACGGGGGCAGCCGACCCAACAGGATTCTTTGCCTCCTCTTGGAGACTCCGGATCATCACCCGCCGTCCGGCGGCGTGTCGTCCGGGCCGGGCCGGAGACCGGACCGGCCCGGACGGCACACCCTGGGTCACCCGGTGAACAGCTGGGTGGCCTTGCGGACCAGTTCGTACAGACCGTACGCGAGTGGGACACCCACCCAGAGCCAGGCGAGGACGATCAGCGTGGTGCGGCGGGACTCAGGCACTGCGCTCCCGCTCTCCGGTGCTGTGCTCATCGGCGGCCTCCTTCGGTTCTCGCGGCTCGGTGCCGGTGGTGGTCTCCGGCCGGTGGTGGCGCGGATGTACGGGGCGGACCAGCTCGTTCGCGACGAAACCGACGACGAGCAGCCCGATCATGATGGTCAGCGAGAGCCCGTACAGTCCGGGCCCGCTCTTGCCGGCCTCCTCCTGGCTGTCGGCCACCCGGTTGACGATGAGCGGTCCGAGGACACCCGCCGCCGACCAGGCGGTGAGCAGCCGTCCGTGGATCGCGCCCACCTGGTAGGTGCCGAACAGGTCCTTGAGGTACGCGGGGACGGTGGCGAAGCCGCCTCCGTAGAAGGAGAGGATGACCAGCGCGCAGATGATGAAGAGCGGCTTGGAGGAGTCGCCGAACTGGGCGATCAGCAGATACATCAGCGCGCCGACGCCCAGATAGACGCGGTAGGTGTTCTTCCGTCCGATCACGTCGGACGTGGACGACCAGCCGATGCGCCCGGCCATGTTGGCCGCCGACAGCAGGGCGACGAAACCGGCCGCGGCCGAGACGGAGACCGGCGTGTCGGTGTCGGCGAAGAAGTCCGTGATCATCGGCGCGGCCTTCTCCAGGATGCCGATGCCCGCGGTGACGTTCATACAGAGGACCACCCACAGCAGCCAGAACTGGGGTGTGCGGACGGCGGAGTTGGCGGAGACCTGGGCAGTGGTGATCAGCGCCGACGCGGGGGCGGGAGCCGCCTTCGGCGCCGCGTCCGGGCGCGGTACGCGGATGAGCAGGACGCCGAGCGTCATGAAGACGGCGTAGACCAGACCGTGTACGAGGAAGGCCTTGGCGATGCCGTCGCTGGTGGAGCCGAACGACTCCAGCATCTGCGCGGACCACGGCGAGGCGATGAGCGCGCCGCCGCCGAAGCCCATGATCGCGATGCCGGTCGCCATCCCCGGCCGGTCGGGGAACCACTTGATCAGCGTGGAGACGGGCGAGATGTAGCCGATGCCGAGTCCGATGCCGCCGACGAAGCCGTAGCCGAGGACGATCAGCCAGAACTGCTCGGTCGCGGCGCCGAGCGCGGACAGCAGGAAGCCCGAGGAGAAGCAGATGAGGGCGACGGTCATCGCCCAGCGCGGGCCGTTGCGTTCGACGAGGGTGCCGCCGAAGGCGGCGGAGAGGCCGAGCATCACGATGCCCAGCTGGAAGGGGAGGGCGCTCTGGGTCCCTGACAGATCGAGAGCGGATTCCAGCGGCGGCTTGAACACGCTCCAGGCGTAGGCCTGACCGATCGAGAGGTGCACCGAGAGCGCGGCGGGGGGTACCAGCCAGCGGCTCCAGCCGACCGGGGCGAGTGGTGGGGTCATGGTCGCGAACTCTAGGAACCGTTCCCACCGTTTGGGAAGATCTTTTACCTGTTCCAGGTCGACCGTATGCCGACGACAGAACTCTTGTCGGCAGTTATTCCATACTGTAGACAATATATCGTCGGCAACATGTGTCTCTTCGCTGATTCCCGCGCTTCTCTCAACACCCTCAAAGCGAACGGAGAGCCCCACGGTGAAAGTCGCAGTCGTCGGCGCCGGTGCGATCGGCGCCTATGTCGGAGCCGCGCTGGATCGCGCAGGCGCCGAAGTCCATCTCATCGCCCGTGGACCGCACCTGGCGGCCATGAGGCAGCACGGAGTACGGGTGTTCAGCCCGCGCGGCGACTGGGCCGCGCAGGTGCACGCCACCGATGACCCGGCCGACATCGGGCCGGTCGACCATGTGTTCCTGGGCCTCAAGGCGAATTCGTACGCGGCGTGCGGGCCGCTCATCGCGCCTCTGCTCCAGGACCACACGTCGGTCATCGCCGCGCAGAACGGTATTCCCTGGTGGTACTTCCACCAGCACGGCGGCCCGCACGACGGCCGCCGTATCGAGAGCGTCGACCCCGGCGGCTCGGTCAGCGCGGTCCTGCCGCCGGAGCGCGCCATCGGCTGTGTGGTCTACGCGGCGACGGAGCTGGAAGGGCCCGGAGTCGTACGGCACCTGGAGGGCACCCGGTTCTCCATCGGGGAGCCGGACCGGTCGCTCTCGCCGCGCACCAAGGAGTTCAGTGAGGCCATGCGGGCGGGCGGGCTCAAATGCCCGGTCGAGGCCGAACTCCGCGACGAGATCTGGATCAAACTCCTCGGCAACATCTCCTTCAACCCGATCAGCGCGCTGACCCGCGCCACGATGCGGGAGATGTGCCTGCACCGCAGCACACGCGAGGTCATCGAGCTGATGATGACCGAGACGCTCAGGGTCGCCGAGGCACTCGGCTGCCACCCCGACATCTCCGTCGAACGCCGGCTGGCCGGCGCGGAACGGGTCGGGGACCACCGGACCTCCACGCTCCAGGACCTGGAGAAGGGGAAGCCGATGGAGCTGGACGTGCTGCTCGCGGCGGTCGTCGAACTCGCCGCGATGTGCGACGTGGAGGTGCCGACGCTCCGCACGGTCGACGCCATCTCGGACCTGCTGGCGCGGGGCGTGGCCGCCTAGCCCCGGCCACGGGTCCACCGCCCGGGGGCGCCTGCCGTCCGAGTGCCGGACAGGCCCCGCCTGTCCGGCACTCGGGAGCGGGACCGCTCCCACACAAAACCCGTACGCAAGACTTCCGCTTCACCACGGCCATCGGGATACTGTATGCAATGGCGCGGCCACAGGCCATGAACTCATGAGGGAGCGCAGCGTGAAAAGCAGCGCAAGAAGGCGGGATCGCACGCCGAAGACCTACGCCAGGCTCGAACACCCGCTGGTACGGGACGAGAAGGGCGGCCCGTTCAGGCGGGCGACCTGGGACGAAGCACTGGACCGGGCAGCCGCCGGGCTGGGCGCCGCGCGCGGCGCGTTCGGCATGTTCTCGTGCGCCCGGGCCACGAACGAGATGAACTACGTCGCGCAGAAGTTCGCGCGCGTGGTGATGGGCACCAACAACGTCGACTCCTGCAACCGCACGTGTCACGCGCCGAGCGTCGCCGGCCTCTCCGCGGCCTTCGGCTCCGGCGGCGGCACCTCCTCCTACGAGGAGGTCGAGCACACGGACCTGATCGTGATGTGGGGCTCCAACGCCCGCTTCGCGCACCCGATCTTCTTCCAGCACGTACTCAAGGGCATCAGGAACGGCGCCCGGATGTACGCCGTCGACCCCCGCCGCACCTCCACGGCCGAGTGGGCCGAGAGCTGGATGGGGCTCAACGTCGGCACGGACATCCCGCTGGCGCACGCCGTGGGCCGCGAGATCATCCACGCGGGCCTGTACAACAAGGCCTTCGTCGAGCAGGCCACCACCGGCTTCGAGGAGTACGCGGCCGAGGTCGAGCCGTGGACGCTCGGCGTCGCCGAGAAGGTGACGGGCGTACCCGCCGCGGCGATCCGCGACCTCGCCCACGCCTACGCCCGCGCCGAGCGGGCCCAGCTCTGCTGGACCCTCGGCATCACCGAGCACCACAACGGCACCGACAACGTCCGGGCGCTGATCAACCTCTCGCTGCTCACCGGGCACGTCGGCCGGTACGGCTCCGGGGTCCAGCCCCTGCGCGGGCAGAACAACGTGCAGGGCGGCGGCGACATGGGGGCCATCCCCAACCGGCTGCCGGGCTTCCAGGACATCCTCGAACCGGAGATCCGGCAGAAGTTCGAGACCGCCTGGGACACCGTGATCCAGCCCCACTACGGCCTCAATCTGACCGACATGTTCGAAGCGATGGAGACCGGCGACCTCAAGGCCGTCTACTGCATCGGCGAGAACCCCGCCCAGTCCGAGGCCGACAGCGAGCAGGCCATGGACCGGCTGAAGGCGCTCGACTTCCTGGTGGTGCAGGACATCTTCCTCACCAAGACGGCCGAGCTGGCGGACGTGATCCTGCCCGCCACGGCCGCGTGGTGCGAGACCGAGGGCACCACCACCAACAGCGAGCGCCGGGTCCAGCGCGTCCGCAAGGCGATCGAACCGCCGGGCGAGGCACGCGAGGACATCGACATCATCTGCGACCTGGCCGGCCGGCTCGGGCACCCGTGGAAGTTCGCGGACTCCGAGACCGTCTGGAACGAGCTGCGCGAGCTGTCGCCCGACCACTACGGGATGACGTACGACCGGCTGGTCGAGCACCACGGCATCCAGTGGCCGTGCCCCGACACCGAGAAGCTCGAACCCACCTATCTGCACAGCAGGTTGTGGGACTCGGACCCGGCCAAGCGCGGCAGGCTCGCCCCGTTCGGCATCGTCAAGCACGACCCGCCGGTGGATCTGACGGACGAGCAGTACCCGATCAGGCTCACCACCGGGCGCCGGCTCGACTCGTACAACACCGGTGTGCAGAGCGGGAGTTTCGCCTCCCCGATGCGCCGAGGCGAGTATCTGGAACTGTGCCCGGAGGACGCGGAGGCATACGGCGTCCACGTCGGCGAGGAGGTCCGGATCTCCTCACGGCGCGGCACGGTGCAGGCACCGGTGTGGATCGACCCGGGGCTCCGTCCCGGGCTGGCTTTCATGACCATGCATTTCCCGGACGAGGTGGACACCAACCAGCTGACGATCGAGGCGAACTGCCCGATCGCCGGCACCGCCGAGTTCAAGGCGTCGGCCATCCGGATCGAGAAGTTGCCCGCGAGCGTGACAGAGATGTCCGCGACAGCAGCGAGGAGCTGAGACTCAGTGGACCTGCACTTCGGTGACAGCAAACCGACGGACGAGGAGCGGGCGGCGGTCGACTCGCTGCTCGGCCCCGCGACGTCGGCGTGGGAAGGCGCGGAAGACCGGTCGGACACGGATCTGCGCTGGGCCCGCGGTGGTCGCGAGGCACGCGAACGGCGCGACCTGCTGTTGCCGGGGTTGCACGCCGTCAACGACCGCGTGGGCTGGATCAGCGAAGGCGCCCTCGCCTACCTCTGCCGACGGCTCACCGTGCCGCCGGCGGAGGCGTACGGCGTGGCCACGTTCTACGCGATGTTCGCGGTCAAGCCCCGCCCCGCCAAGGTGCTGCACGTCTGCACCGACCTGGCGTGCGCGGGCAACGGCTCCGCAAAGCTCTGCGCGGACCTGGAGGAGCGGATAGGCGCGGCGGGCTCGGCGGCCGACGGTGTCGTCTGGCAGCCGAGCCCGTGTCTGGGCCTGTGCGAACGGGCCCCGGCGGCACTGGTGTTGCAGGCGGGCACCCCGCCCGACACCGTGCCCGCGCAGCGGGACCCCCGGCTCAGGACCGTCGGCGCCTCGGCGCCGGCGGGCCGCCCGGACGAGCCGGGCGACGGGGCCGACGGCGGCGGCGCCGACGTCACCCCCATCCGGGCCGACCTCGCCCCGAACGGGGCGGTGGTCACACCCCTGCGGGCGCACACCAACGGATCGTCCGCCGAACCCGCCCCACGGCGGCAGGCGTTCGCCGTCATCGGTCCCGCCACGGTCGACTCGCTGATCGAGGCCGCGACGGCACCGGAGGACGCCCCCGAGGAGCCCTCCGCCGCCCTGGCCGTACCGCAGGCCGGGCAGGAGGGGCTGATGCTGCTCCAGCGGATCGGCGTCGTCGACCCGTACAGCATCGACGACTACCGGGCGCACGGCGGCTACCACGCCCTGCGGACCGCGTTCGACATCGGCCCCGCCGGAGTGATCCGCGAGGTCACCGACTCCGGCCTGCTCGGGCGGGGCGGCGCGGCCTTCCCCACCGGACGCAAGTGGCAGGCCACCGCGTCACAGCCCGCCCGGCCGCACTACCTCGTCTGCAACGCCGACGAGTCGGAGCCCGGCACCTTCAAGGACCGGGTGATCATGGAGGGCGACCCGTTCGCCCTCATCGAAGCCATGACCATCGCCGGATACGCCACCGGCGCCCATGTCGGCTACCTCTATCTGCGCGGCGAGTACCCGCGCGCCCTGCACCGCCTGGAGAACGCGATCACCCAGGCGCGTCTGCGCGGATTCCTCGGTGACGACGTACTCGGCCAGGGCTACGCCTTCGACATCGAGATCCGCCGGGGCGCCGGCGCCTACATCTGCGGCGAGGAGACCGCCCTCTTCAACTCCATCGAGGGCTTCCGCGGCGAACCGCGCTCCAAGCCCCCGTTCCCGGTGGAGAAGGGGCTGTTCGGCAAGCCGACGGCCGCCAACAACGTCGAGACACTCATCAACGTGCTGCCCATCCTGACCATGGGGGCCGAGGCGTACGCGGCGATCGGCACCGGCAACTCCACCGGCCCCAAGCTCTTCTGCGTCTCGGGCAGCGTCGAACGGCCCGGCATCTACGAACTGCCCTTCGGCGCCACCCTCGGTGACCTCCTCGACCTCGCCGGCACGCCCACCGAGATCAAGGCGATCCTGCTCGGCGGCGCGGCCGGCGGATTCGTCCGGCCCGACGAGCGGGACATCCCGCTCACCTTCGAGGGAACCAGGGCCGCCGGCACCACCCTCGGCTCCGGCGTGATCCTCGTCATGGACGACACCGTCGGCCTGCCCCGGACACTGCTGCGCATCGCCGAGTTCTTCCGCGACGAATCCTGCGGCCAGTGCGTGCCCTGCCGGGTCGGCACCGTCCGCCAGGAAGAAGCGCTGCACCGCATCAAGGACCGTACGGGCGCCGAGGCGTCCGACGACGTCGCGCTGCTGCGCGAGGTCGGTCAGACCATGCGCGACGCCTCCATCTGCGGTCTCGGACAGACCGCGTGGAATGCCGTCGAGTCCGCCATCGACCGTCTGGGGGCTTTCAAGTGACCGTCATACCTCTTCAACTGCCGCGCCGACTGCTTGAGTTCACACTCGACGGCGAACCCACCCGGGTCCCCGAGGGCTCCACGATCCTGGACGCCTGCCGGGCCGCCGGCAAGGACATCCCGACGCTCTGCGAAGGCGACACGCTCACACCCAAGAACGCGTGCCGTGTCTGCGTCGTCGAGGTCGAGGGCGCCCGTACACTCGCCCCCGCCTGCTCACGCCGGGCGGAGGCGGGCATGGAGGTCAAGACCGACTCCGAGCGCGCCAGGACCAGCCGCAAGGTCGTCCTGGAACTGCTCGCCTCGTCCACCGACCTCTCCACGACACCGCGCGCCGCCGAATGGATCAAGGAGTACGAGGCGAAGCCCGACCGGTTCGGGCCCGACGCCGCCCGGGTCAACGAGACGCCGAAGATCGACAACGATCTCTACGTCCGCGACCTCGACAAATGCATCCTCTGCTACAAGTGTGTGGACGCCTGCGGCGAGCAGTGGCAGAACACCTTCGCCATCTCCGTCGCCGGCCGCGGCTTCGACGCCCGTATCTCCACCGAACACGCCGTGGCGCTCCCCGAGTCGGCGTGCGTCTACTGCGGCAACTGCATCGAGGTCTGCCCCACCGGCGCCCTCAGCTTCAAATCCGAATTCGACATGCGCGAGGCCGGGACCTGGAACGAGGAGGCGCAGACCGAAACCACGACCATCTGCGCGTACTGCGGCGTGGGCTGCAACCTCACCCTGCACGTACAGGACAATGAGATCGTCAAGGTCACCTCGCCGCACGACAACCCGGTGACCCACGGCAACCTCTGCATCAAGGGCCGGTTCGGCTACCAGCACGCGCAGCAGCACTGAAAAGGGCCCGGCCCCACCGCCGGAGCGCGACCGAGCGAGCAACGGGAAGGATCACCATGGGACGGGTCACCGAACGCCGCCGCACCATCCGTATCAGGGACGGTGCCGTCACCACCCGCCCCGACACCCTCGTCTCCGAGGAACCCATGGAGATCCGGCTGAACGGCAAGCCGCTCGCCATCACCATGCGCACCCCCGGCGACGACTTCGCGCTCGCGAGCGGATTCCTCGTCAGTGAGGGCGTCCTCGGCTCCGCCGAGGACGTCCGGTCGATCGTGTACTGCGCCGGAGCGACCGACGACGGCAAGAACACGTACAACGTGGTGGACGTCCAGCTCGCACCCGGCGTCCCGATGCCGGACATCACGCTGGAACGCAACGTCTACACCACGTCGTCGTGCGGCCTCTGCGGCAAGGCCAGCCTCGACGCCGTACGCACCACGGCGCGTTTCCCGATCGCCGACACTCCCCCGGTCCGGGTCGAACCGGCTCTGCTTTCCGGCCTCCCCGACCGGTTGCGGGCGGCACAGCAGGTCTTCGACCGGACCGGGGGTCTGCACGCCGCGGCCCTCTTCTCCGAGACCGGCGAACTCCTCGACATCCGGGAGGACGTCGGCCGCCACAACGCGGTCGACAAACTCGTCGGACGGGCGCTCCAGCAAGGTCTGCTGCCGCTCTCACGGGCGATCCTGCTGGTCTCGGGCAGGGCCTCCTTCGAACTCGCCCAGAAGGCGGTGATGGCCGGAATCCCGGTCCTGGCGGCGGTCTCCGCACCGTCGTCACTCGCCGTCGACCTCGCCGCGGAGACAGGACTGACACTCGTCGGCTTCCTCCGCGGCCCCTCCATGAACGTGTATGCCGGCGACGACCGCATCGCCCTCCACAGCGAGGTGTGACGCGCTGCCGCTGCACGGGATACACGGGATAAGGACCCGGCCGGCGGGGAGCGCCCCCTGCGCCGGCCGGGTCCCTCCCCCCATTTTTTTGGGGGGCTCGGTTCGCCTCCGGGGCGCTCTGAGTCGATGTCGACGGTCGACCGTGCTCAGCCCCTCGTTCCTCGGGGCCTCCGCGCGCTCTCCCTTTCGACACCGACGCGCCCCTTCGGCTCACTCGCCACGGACTTGGGGCGGAGGTCAGAGCCTTGTGGTTCAACTGGCGGCTCATCCGGCAAATGTTGGTCCGCGCGGTGTTTGGCGATCACCGCGCACACCACCAGTTGCAGCATGTGGAACAGCATCAGCGGCAGCACCGCCAGGCTGGCGTGCGCGCCGAACAGCACGCTGGCCATCGGAAGCCCGGCCGCGAGGCTCTTCTTCGAGCCGGCGAACTGGATCGCCACCCGGTCCGCCCTGCCGAAGCCCAGCCGCCGCGAGCCGTACCAGCTGATCGCCAGCATCGCCGCGAGCAGCACCACCTCGACCGCGAACAGCGCGCCGAGGCGCCCCGGAGTCACCCGGTGCCAGATGCCCGCGACCATGCCCTGGCTGAAGGCCGTGTAGACGACCAGCAGGATCGATCCGCGGTCCACCCGGCCCAGCAGCGCGCGGTGGCGGGTGAGGAAGCCGCCGACCCAGCGCCGTAGCAACTGCCCCGCCACGAACGGCAGCAGCAGCTGCGCCACGATCCGCAGCAGCGAGTCCGGCGAGAAACCGGTCGCACCGCCGCCCAGCAGGAGCGCCGCGAGCAGCGGGGTCACCACGATGCCCGCGATGCTGGAGAAGGACCCCGCGCAGATCGCCGCCGGCACATTGCCCCGTGCGATGGACGTGAAGGCGATGGACGACTGGATCGTCGACGGGACCAGACAGAGGAAGAGCAGCCCGTTGTAGAGCTCGGGTGTCAGGACGAGGGGCACGAGCCCGCGCGCGGCCAGCCCCAGCACCGGGAAGATCAGGAACGTACAGGCCAGGACGGTCAGATGGAGCCGCCAGCTCTTGAGGCCGTCGACCGCCTCACGGGTCGAGAGTCGGGCGCCGTAGAGGAAGAAGAGAAGCGCCACGGCTCCGGTCGACGCCCCGCCGGCGACGTCCGCCGTGGTGCCGGACGCGGGGAGGAGCGCCGCGAGGGCGACGGTGGCGAGGAGAGCGAGGATGTACGGGTCGAGGGGCAGCCAGGACGGCAGCCGCCGGGACCGGGGAGATCCTGGGGACGGGGGCGACGGGGACGGCGTGCGGCGGCGGTTCATGTGCTCCACTGGCTCTTGCTGTGCTCTGGATCTCGTACACGGCCGGGATCTTGGTCCCTGTTCCGGGACGGATCGCGCGCTCTCCATGATCCAGTGCCCGAGCTTGATCGGGAATCCCGTATACGGCTCTGACTGCCATCACGGTCCGCGATGACCGCGGGCTACTCTGTGCCGCATGTACGACATGTACGACCCCGCTCAGCTCCGTACGTTCCTGGCCGTGGCCCAGACGCTGAGCTTCACGCAGGCCGCGCGGCGTCTCGGCGTACGGCAGTCGACGGTCAGCCAGCACGTACGCCGCCTTGAGGCGGCGGCCGGGGACCGGCAGCTCTTCACGCGGGACACGCACAGCGTGGAGCTGACCGAGGACGGCGAGGCCATGCTCGGCTTCGCCCGTACGATCCTCGCCGCCCACGAGCGGGCGGCCGAGTACTTCTCCGGGACCCGGCTGCGGGGCAGGCTGCGCTTCGGCGCCTCCGAGGACTTCGTGCTGACGCGGCTGCCCGAGATCCTGGAGTCCTTCCGCACCGACCACCCCGAGGTCGATCTGGAGCTGACCGTCGAACTCTCCGGCACGCTGCACGAACGGCTCGCGGCCGGCGAACTGGATCTGGTGCTGGCCAAGCGCCGGGGCGGCGACACGCACGGGGAACTGGTCTGGCAGTCCACGCTGGTCTGGATCGGGGCGCCGCGGCTGCGGATCGACCCCGAGCGTCCGGTACCCCTGATCCTCTTCCCGGCGCCGGGTATCACCCGCGCCCGGGCGCTGGAGGTGCTGGAGGCGGACGGCCGCGCGTGGCGCATCGCCTGTACGAGCGCGAGTCTGAGCGGACTGATCGCGGCGGCACGCGCGGGGCTCGGCGTGATGGCGCACACCCGGGGCCTGATCCCGCCGGGCCTGGTGCCCGTACCGGCGCGCGCGGCGCTTCCGGAGCTGGGCGGGGTGGACTTCGTCCTGCTGCACGGGCGGCGGCATGTCGCCGCGGCTCCTGGGGGATCGGACCGGAGCCCGGCGGACGCGCTCGCGGACGCCATCCTGGCGGGCGGCGACCGGCTCCACCGGCCGGCCGGCACGCGCTGAGAAGCGCCCCTTCCGGCACGCGGGTCACATCCGTCACATTCGCCACCGACGAAAACCGGTCGGCCCGAGGCGCTGGTACAGGCCAAGCCCCGGTCGGGGGCGGGGGGCGTAATCGGCCCGTACAGATTCGGTGGAGATTCCCCCAAGGCACACTTACTCTACGGTCAGAAGAGCGTCCGCCGCCTCTCCGCGGCGCGGCTTTCCCGTCTCTGACCTGCGGCGATACCGCGAGGCACCACCTGTGTCCGCCCCCTCCCCCCGGACTCGGCCTTGGGGTAGCGTCACGGCGCCGTGCGGAGCGCCACAAGGAGCAGGTCATTGCGCGAGTTCACTGTCCGACCCATGGCGTCTGCGCCCCATGCGGGCGGGCTGGCGGACGTCGTATTCGATCATGCGCTGGACGATCCCCGGCGGGTCGCGCTCGGCCGCAAGGACGCCGACGGCGTGTGGCGGAACGTGACGTCGGCCGAGTTCCGCGACGAGGTGCTGGCCCTGGCGAAGGGACTGCTGGCGCACGGCGTCCGGTTCGGCGACCGGGTCGCGCTCATGTCCCGTACCCGGTACGAGTGGACACTCTTCGACTTCGCGCTCTGGACGGTCGGCGCCCAGTCCGTGCCGGTCTACCCGACCTCCTCGGCCGAGCAGGTCCTCTGGATGCTGCACGACTCCGGGGTGTCGGCCTGCATGGTCGAGCACGAGGACCACGCGATGACCATCGGCTCGGTGATAGACCGGCTCCCCCGCCTCAAGAAGCTGTGGCAGCTGGACGCCGGCGCCGTCGACGAACTGACCCGCGCGGGCGCCGAGATCGAGGACGACGTCGTCCACCGGCACCGCCGGGCGGTGACACCGGATTCCACCGCCACGGTGATCTACACCTCCGGCACCACGGGCAGGCCCAAGGGCTGTGTGATCACGCACGCCAACTTCATGTTCGAGACGGACACGATGATCGCCCGCTGGGAGCCGGTCTTCCACTCCAAGCGCGGTGACGAGGCGACGACGCTGCTCTTCCTGCCGCTCGCCCATGTCTTCGGGCGGATGGTCGAGATCGCCGCGGTCCGGGGGCGGGTGAAGCTGGGCCACCAGCCGGTGATGCGGGCGAACGAACTGCTCCCGGATCTGGCGGCGTTCCGGCCGACCTTCATCCTGGCCGTGCCGTACATCTTCGAGAAGATCTTCCACGCGGCCCGCCGCAAGGCGGAGCGCGAGGGCAAGACCGGGCCCTTCGACAAGGCCGTGGACGTGGCGGTGAAGCACGCGGAGGCGATGGAGCACAAGGCGTTCGGGCTCGGCCCGGGCCCGTCCGCCGGGCTGCGGATCCAGCACCAGTTCTTCGAGAAGGCCGTGTACTCCAAGGTGCGCGCCGCGATGGGCGGCCGGGTGCGGCACGCGATGTCGGGCGGTTCGGGGATGGACCGGCGGCTCGGTCTCTTCTTCGAGGGCGCGGGTGTCACGGTCTTCGAGGGGTACGGCCTGACGGAGTCCAGCGCGGCGGCGACCGCCAACCCGCCGGAGCGCACCCGGTACGGGACGGTCGGCCAGCCCATTCCCGGCACGACGGTGCACATCGCCAAGGACGGTGAGGTGTGGCTGCACGGCGGTCATGTCTTCAGCGGCTATCTGAACGATCCGAAGGCCACCGACGCCGTCCTGCGTGACGGCTGGCTCGCCACGGGCGACCTCGGCGCGCTCGACGAGGACGGCTATCTGACCATCACCGGGCGGAAGAAGGAGATCCTGGTGACGTCGGGCGGCAAGAGCGTCTCGCCGGCCGGCCTGGAGGAGCGCGTACGGGCGCATCCGCTGGTCGCCCAGTGCATCGTGGTCGGCAACGACCGGCCGTACATCGCCGCGCTGGTCACCGTCGACCAGGAGGCGGTGGAGCACTGGCTCGCGATGCGCGGGAGGCCGCCGCTCAAGCCGGTCGAGGTGGTGCGCGACCCGGATCTGGAGCTGGAGATCAGACGTGCGGTGGTCGCGGCCAACACGCTGGTGTCGCAGGCCGAGTCGATCCGTACGTTCCGGATCCTGGCCCATCCCTTCAGCGAGGAGCACGGGTTGCTGACGCCGTCGCTGAAACTCAAGCGCAAGGCGATCGAGACGGCGTACACGGTCGAGGTGGACGCGCTCTACCGCTGACCGGTGGCGGGCGGGGCACACGGGAACGGGAATGCCTGCGAGGCCGCGGTGGTTGCGGCCCTGGAAGAACGACCGACGACGTAAGGATCGCCGCACGTGAGTAAGACCCCCTCCCTCACCCTCAACAACGGCCTCGACATGCCCCAATTGGGATTCGGTGTCTGGCAGGTCCCCGACGACGAGGCCGCGCGGGCGGTGAGTACGGCCCTGGAGGTCGGCTACCGCAGCATCGACACGGCGGAGATCTACGGGAACGAAGAGGGCACGGGCAAGGCGATCGGGGCCTCCGGGATCGCCCGCGACGAGCTCTTCGTCACCACCAAGCTGTGGAACGCCAAGGACGTGGACTGGACGCGCGACGCGGTCCTGCGCGCGTTCGACGGCTCCCTCGCGAGGCTGGGTCTCGACCACGTCGATCTGTATCTGATCCACTGGCCGCGCCCCGCGCGGGACGACTACCTCACGATCTGGCGGGCGTTCGAGGAGATCGCCGAGAGCGGCCGGGCGAGGGCGGTGGGGGTGTCCAACTTCCAGCCGGCACAGCTGCGGCGGCTGTTGGACGAGACCTCGGTGGTGCCCGCGGTCAACCAGGTGGAGCTGCACCCGCAGTTCCAGCAGGCCGAGGTGCGCGCGGTCAACGCGGAGCACGGCATCGTGACGGAGGCCTGGTCGCCGCTGGGTTCGGGCAAGGGGCTGCTCGACGTGCCGACGGTGGTGGCGATCGCCAGGAAGCACGGCAGGACCCCCGCGCAGACCGTGCTTCGCTGGCACCTCCAGCTCGGCAACGTGGTGATACCGAAGTCCGTGACACCGTCGCGGATCAAGGAGAACTTCGACCCGTTCGGGTTCGAGCTGGACCAGGAGGACCTGGCGGCCCTGGCCGCACTGGACTCCGGGAACCGGCTGGGCTCGAACCCGGACACCTTCGACAGCTAGGGTCCGTCGTCCGGATCGGGCCGGATCAGGGAGCCTGGTCGCCGCCGAGTTGACGGCCGAGCAGTGCCAGGCCCGCCAGCAGGCAGACCATTCCGAGGGGCACGGTCCAGTGGTCGCGCCCGAAGCCCGTGCCGACCGCCATCTGAAGGGTGCCCGCCGTCACCAGCGCGGCCCGGGGGCACGTCACTCGGGCCGGCACCCGAAGGGCCCTAGGGATTACCCCCGGTGGCCAACTCCGGTTTTCCCGCGCGGTGTTCCTGGGGGCTGATGCCCCGTACCCGCTTGAACGCCGCGCTCAGCGCGAACGAGCCGCCGTAGCCGACCTGCCGGGCGATCGACTCGACCGTGGCGTCCGTCTCCCGCAACCGGTCGGCGGCCAACGAGAGCCGCCAGTCGGCGAGATACGCCATCGGCGACTCTCCCACCAGCGCGGTGAAGCTCCGGGCGAGGGCCGCGCGGGAGACCCCGCACTTCGCGGCGAGCGAGGCGACGGTCCAGGGACGGGCGGGTTCGTTCTGGAGCAGCCGCAGCGCCCGGCCCACCACCGGGTCGCCCATCGCCCGGTACCAGCGGGGCGCCGCCGCGTCCGGCCGGGAGAACCAGGTTCGCAGCGCGGCGATCATCAGCAGGTCGAGCACCCGGTCGAGCACGACGCTCTGGCCGGGGTCGTCCCGTGAGATCTCGTCGTCCAGGAACGGCATCAGCGGGGAGTCCCAGGCGTCGGCCGGGAGATGGACCACGTCGGGCAGCGCGTCGAGCAGGCGCCGGCTGACCTCGCCCGCCATCTGGTAGGTGCCGACGAGCATGGTCGAGGGCCCGTCGAGCGCGTTTCCCCAGGTCCGTACTCCCAGCCGCATGGACTGCGCGAGCGGCTCACCGCGCAGTGTGTGACAGGTGCCGCCCGGTCCGATGACCGCCTGCGGCGCTCGGTCCGGGGCGTCGGTGACGGTGTACGGCGCGGGGCCGCGCACGATCGCGATGCCTCCGGGGCGTACCCGGACGGGCGGCGTGTCCGTGTCGGGGACGATCCAGGCCTCGCCGTGGGTGACACACATCAGACAGAGGGGTGCCCGGTCCTCGATCCGGACGGACCATGGCGGTTCCATCACCATGCGGAGCAGGAACGCCCCTCGGGCGCGGGGTCCGTCGAGAAGTCCGGCGAGTGCGTCCATGGCGCCAGATTAGAGGCGCGTACGGCTCCTCGGTACGGGCGCCCCGGCTCCCGGAGGGGCGGTCAGGGCGTACGGTACGTCACCGGCTCACAGCGCACCGTGCGTGGGGGCGATCTCCTCGACCCGGGCGGCCAGATCGAAGTCACGCTCGGTGATCCCGCCCACGTCGTGCGAGTTCACCGCCACGTCGACGGTGTTGTAGCCGAGGGTGAGATCGGAGTGGTGGTTCAGCTCCTGCTGGATCCGCGCGACGTGCACGACCATCGCCGTGGCGGCGAAGTGGTCGACGAGCTGGTAGTTCCGGACGATCCTCCCGTCCTCGAAGGACCACTCGGGCAGCGCCGCCAGCCGGTCTTCTATCTCCTGCGGTGACAGTGATTCCTTGGCCATGGGGTCACTCCTTACGGGGCCCGCCGGGGACCCTCGCCAGTTCGGGGGACGCGGTGTCGAGCGGCACCGTGTAGGAGCGTACGAGGCCGAGCTGGACGGCCTGCCGGGGCAGCACGGCGTCGAGCACCCAGTCCGCCGCGACGCGTATCCGGTTCCCCGGCATGGCCGCCAGGTGGTAGCCGCGGGTGACCGCCCCGGCCACCGGTCCGGAGAGCGGCACCCCCAGGGGGTTGGCCGCGGCCTTGACCCCGCCGAGGTCCACGACGAATCCGAGGTCGTGGTGCGCGTACGTCTCCCACCCCCCGTGGCCGAGGGAGGCGGCCACGTTGCGGCCGGCCACCTTGCCCTGGCGGCTCGCGTGCTGCGCGGTCATGGGGGTGAACTCGCCGGGCCTGGTCAGATCGGGTACCGCGGCGGCGTCACCGCACGCGAAGACCTCCGGGTGGCCGGGCACGGCCAGCCGAGGATCGACGACCAGCCTGCCGCGTTCGACCGGCAGTCCGACATCGGCGACGAGGGGGTCGGGCCGTACGCCGACGCACCAGACGAGGGTCCGGGTCTCGATGAACTCCCCGTCGTCCAGCAGGACACCCCTGGAGGTGGCCTCCTTGACGGACGTGCCGGTGCGCACGTCGACACCGCGCCCGCGCAGTACGCGGTCGGCGGTGTCGGAGAGCCGGTGGTCCAGCTCGGGCAGGACCCTGGGCGCGATGTCGAGGAGCAGCCACCGGGGGGCGGGCCGCTGTTTGCGGCCGGGCTGCTTGCGGACCAGGTCGTCGGTGAAGAGCTTGCCCTGGGCGGCGACCTCGGTGCCGGTGTAGCCCGCGCCGACCACGACGAAGGTGGTGCGCGCCGGGTTCTCGGGGCTGTCTCCGGCGGCGGCGAGTTCTATCTGGCGGGTGACGTGGTCGCGCAGGTACAGGGCTTCGGGCAGACCCCGGAAGCCGTGCGCGTGCTCGGCGACGCCCGGGACCGGCAGCAGTTTGTTGACGCTGCCGACGGCGAGGACGAGCCGGTCGTACGTCAGCTCGCCGCTCTCGCCCTCGGGGCCCGAGTACCGCACCGACCGTTTCTCCAGGTCGACGTGGTCGGCCTCGCCGAGTACGAGGCGTACCCGGGGCAGCGCGTAGGGCAGCGAGACGGTCACCCTGCGTGGTTCCAGGATTCCGGAGGCCACCTGCGGCAGGAGCGGCAGGTAGAGGAAGTAGTCGGTCGGGTTCAGGAGGACGACCTCGGCCTGGTCCCGTACGCGTCGGCAGAGCGTACGGGCGGCCTCGAAACCGGCGAATCCGGCTCCTACGACGACGATGCGGGGACGGCTCACGTTCGACTCCGGACTGTGGCGCGTCGGGCCCTTCGGTCGACCCGTCGGGTGCCCGGCCGGGGCCGGGGCACACGGCGGTCAGCCGACGTATCACACCCTCATGCCACTGATTGCCCTGTATGTCCGCTTCCTCATTATCCTCGCGTCCGCCGGTACTGCGACATGATCTCCGTGGGCGTCAGCGCGCGGTCGAAGAACATCAGGTCGTCCATCCGGCAGTCGCAGGGGTTCCCCTCCTGGGTGTTCTGCGGATAGCTGCCGCCGATCTTGATGCCGCGCGGATCGGTGGGCGACGCGGCGTCGGGCTCCGGCTCCCCTTCCACCGCCCAGGGGTCGCCGGACACCACGTACCGGCCCGGCAGCGGGCGGCCGTCCCGGTAGAGCGCCATCGCGCCGCTGTCGAAGTCGAACGTCGCGGCGAGGAACACCCAGGTGTCGGGCGGCAGGATGCGCCGCCAGTCGGCGTCGGCGGCGAAGGTCGCCGAACTCCCCTCGTCCACCCGCCGCCCGAGGGCGACGACCTTCATCTCCCCGTCGACCGTGATGAGTTCGAGCAGGGCGCGTACGTCGTGGCCGCCCGAGGTGCCCGAGAGGATCCCGGCGAGGCCGATCGCGTTGTAGCGGTCGTCCGGGGCGGGGGTGCCCGAGTTGAGCGCGGGGTTCTCGCCGGTCATCCTGAACCAGCCCATGACGGTGGTCTGCCGGGCGGCGTTGAAGGCGCTCAGGGTCGGCACCCCCCGGGGGCCGTACACGCCGGCCTTCCAGTCGTCGTTGCCCGCGACGGTGGGCGAGACCTGGCGTGTCCGCAGGACCCTGCCGGGCCGTTCGTCGTCCCTGACCCGTGCGTGGGCGCCGCCGTTGACGAGTTCGATCGTGGTGCCGGAGCGGCCCCGGTCGCGTTCGCGGGCCGGATCACCGGGGACGGGGTGCTCGAAGTCGTACGCGGCGACGGGGCTCGGTACTCGCGACGCCCCCTCTGCGGTCCCTTCCGCCGGCGCGAACGCGGTCACCAGCAGGGTCGTGGTCAGGGCGAGTGCCAGGGCGAGCCGGCGGCGCCCGGATGTGTCACCGCGCATCGGTCACCTTCCAGATCCGGCCGTTGGCCTTCGCGAGGACGTACAGCTCACCGGCCCGGTCCGTACCGAACCGCAGGTCGACGCGCTCGTCCCCGGCCAGCTCGGCCATCGAGGTCTCCTCGTCGGCCGCGTCGAGGACCTTGAACTGGTGGACCTTCGCGAGGGGCCCGCCGCGGCGCATGTCCGCCACGTCGGAGTAGAAGATGCGCCCGCCGACGCCCTCGCCGTAGACGTACTTGCCCCGCAGCTCGGGGATCTCCGCGCCCCGGTAGACGAAGCCGCCGATCAGCGCGTTGCCGCTGTCCGCGCACGGGGTCCCCGGCGGCGGTACGTGGTCGAAGGCCGCGACCGGGTAGGTGTAGCCGTACTGCTCGTCGTTGTCCGGGAGTTGGTAGACACCGCAGGTCGGGTTCCCCTCCTTGCGGTACTCGAAGGGTCCCTCCCGGTCGCTCCAGCCCAGGTTGTCACCGGCCCTGACGTCGTACACGGACTCGATGCGGTGCTCCCCGATGCTCCCCACGAACAGCTGCCCGCTGCCGCCGGAGTCCCAGCTGAACCGGTGCGGGTCGCGGAAGCCGTACGCGTAGATCTCGCCGAGCACGTACTGCCGGCCGACGAAGGGGTTGGAGGGCGGGATGCCGTACTTGCCGCCGGGGCCGTTGTCACCGGCCGGGTCGATACGCAGGATCTTGCCCTGCGGTACGTACAGATCCTGGGGCACCGAGCTGCGCCAGCCCGCTCCGCCGTCCCCCGCGGCGATGTAGAGCAGCCCGTAGTCCTCGTCCCCGGGGCGGGCGCGGGGGTTGAAGTTGATCTCCTGGATGTCGTGGACGGTGCCCTGGAAGCCGAGCCTCATCACCTCCCGGCGCGAGCCGGCGAAGGTCGCGGCGGCCGGGTCGTCGGCCGTCCACTCGGTGACCACGCTGTGGACGACCGTGACGCCGCCGGACGGCAGGTCGGGGCGTTTGCGAAGCGCGTCCCTGGCCTCGGTGTGGACGGTGTAGAACCTGCCGTTCCCGGCGAACTCCGGGTGGAAGGCGACGAAACCGAAGCCGCTGCCGAGCCCCTGGTGGGACCAGAAGTCGGGGCCGACCTCCGCGCCGACGTCCAGATACTCGGTGGGTGCGCCCGCGCTGTCCAGCAGATAGAGCGAGCCGTTGAGATCGGGGACGTACAACCGGCCCGACGCGTCGGGGACTTCACCGACGTAGTTGATCCGGGCCCACCGCTTGAGGCGGTCGTCCGTCGGCGGCGGCACCGGCTCCGACTTGGGCAGAGTCGAGAACTCGTCAAGAACCAGGCCAATTTCGGAGAGCGTCGGATCGGGCAGCGGATCGGCGATCGGCCCGTCCTCACGGGCGGCGGCCGGTGGCACGAGAAGCGACAGGAGGAGCACCCCCGCCGCGACCGCGAGTCTTCTTCTCCCTGTAGTTCCGGGCTTGGGCATCCCGCTCACCTCATCGGCTCGGACGGTACGGCTCGGACGGACGGCGCCACCGCGTAGAAAGCGCTTCCAGCGACCCATCCGCGCCAAGTTACAAACGAGGCAAGGGCGCGGCAAGGGGGCTGGAGCGAGCAAAGTGGCGGGCGCACCGATTTCGGACACAACACTCCCATGAGACGGTCAAGTCCATAGGGGCGCGTGGGGAGTCGGTCCCGGATGGCGATACTGTGCGCCCGCGCCGTCATCCGGCGGCGAAGTGAACGCGGAGGATTCAGTGACTGTATTCAACAGATCGTGGCGACGCCCCGGGGCGCTCGTGACGGTCGCGGCGGCGGGTGCGCTCGGCGTCGGCCTCTTCGCCGCCCCGGCGGTGGCGCACACCCCGGCCTGGGCCGTGACCTGCTCGGAGGTGAGCGTCGATCTCGTCAACTACACCGCCGACGCCGAGAACACGGTGACCCTGAGTGTCGACGGCAAGGAGCTGCTGGCCACCGAGAAGTTCGGTGGGGAGTTCCACAAGAAGATCGAACTGCCCGAGCACGACAAGGAGCTGACGCTCCACCTCGTGGTCAAGGACGGTTCGGGCAACGACGGTTCGCTCGACGACACCAAGACCGCTCCGGTCTGCGAGGGCAGCGAGCCCGAGCCCACGCCGTCGACGACTCCGCCGTCGGACGAGCCCGAGCCCACGCCGACCGAGGCCGAGCCCGAGCCGAGCAAGACGACCGCCGCGGCGGCCGTTCCCTCCTCGCAGCCGAGCCCCGCGGGTGACGACCTCGCCGAGACGGGTTCCTCCAGCGCCACGCCGCTGATCGCGGGCGCCGCCGCCGTCATACTCGTGGCCGGTGCGGGCATCACGTGGGCCGCGCGCAAGCGCCGCGCCGTGGGCAACTGACCCCGCGCGACCACCGCTGACGACCGCTGACGCACGGCGGACACGACCGCCGGCGGACGCGGAACCGCCGTCGGCCGGAGGACATGCGAGTGTCCTCCGGCCGGCGGCGTCGCTGTGTCCGGGGCCCGCCGGTCCCCCGGCGCCCGTGGCTCCCGGTCAGGGCGTGGCGCTGCCGGGCAGTCGCTCCAGGAGCGCGCGCAGGTCGTCCGCGTGGTCCTCCTCCTGCGCGAGCAGATCCTCGAACACCCGGCGTGTGGTGGGGTCGCCCGCCCCCAGCCACTGCGCGATCTCCGTGTACGACGTGATGGCGACCCGTTCCGCCACCAGGTCCTCCTTGATCATCTCGATCAGGTCGAGGCTCTCGTCGTACTCCGCGTGCGCGCGCCTGGTGAGGGTGTCCGGGTTGAAGTCGGGCTCTCCTCCGAGCTGTACGATCCGCTCGGCCAGCTTGTCCGCGTGGGCCTGTTCGTCCCCGGCGTGTTCGAGGAATTCGGCGGCGACCGGTTCCGCGTAGAGCCCCGTCGCCGTGTAGTAGTGCCTCTTGTAGCGCAGTGTGCAGACGATCTCGGTGGCCAGCGCCTCGTTCAGGACCTGGATGACACGTGCGAGATCCGCTCCGTAGGCGTCCGTCACGGGGCCCTTGTCGATCTCCTGGCGCGCGCGCTCACGAATCGTCGTGATGTCGGTGAGGAATTCGGCCATGACCGTTCACATCCTTTCTTTGCGGCTGGTGTCGCGACGGCGGGCCCGCAGAATTCCCTGGCCCCGGAGAGCGCGGCCGCCACGGGGGCTTCTGCCCAGATACGACTCCGCCGCACGGATCGCCTCGTGGGCGGTGCGATGCCCCATCAGCACGCACAGGGTGTAGGCGACATCGTCCAGCCGCCGCCGGCGCACCGGGTTGTGCGGCTCCCGCAGGACCAGCTGCTCCCAGGTCCGGTAGCGGCGCAGCAGTTGGGCGAGCCTGGCCTTGTCCGGCAGAAGCATGCTCTTCTCCCGATTCCCGAAGCGGCCCGGCTGGACCTGCTTGTCCGGCGACGTCTCGGCCCGCGGGAGGGCGGTGTTCTCCGCCGTCCCGCGGGCCTTGCCCATCATCGTGCGCCGATCACCCGTTGTCCGCAAACGGACACGTTCCGTGGTGGTCGTCAGCTGTCGAAAACGTCGAGGAAGGCCGAGTTGAACGCCTTGAGGTCGTCGGGCATCCGGCTGCTGACGAGGGTGTTCGGCCCGTCGGTGCAGATCTGGACCTGCTTGTCGACCCAGGTACCGCCGGCGTTGCGGATGTCGGTCCGCAGGCTCGGCCAGGAGGTGAGCGTCCTGCCGCGTACGACGTCGGCCTCCACCAGAGTCCACGGGGCGTGGCAGATCGCCGCCACCGGCTTCCCCGCGTCGAAGAAGCTCTTCGCGAACGCGACGGCTCCGGCGTCCAGCCGCAGGGCGTCGGGGTTGGCCACCCCACCGGGCAGGACGAGTCCGTCGAAACCGTCCACCGAGCTGTCGGCGACGGTCGCGTCCACCGGGAAGGTGTCCGCCTTGTCGAGGTGGTCGAACGTCTGCACCGTGCCCGGCCTCGTCGAGATCAGCACGGGCTCACCGCCCGCGTCGAGCACCGCCTGCCAGGGCTCGGTCAGTTCGACCCGCTCGGTGCCCTCGGTCGCCATCAGAAACGCCGTGCGCATGCCTCTCACGTCCTTTCGGTCTGCTGGGTCGCCCCGGTCCGGAGGGCTGTTCGCGGTCCGTCGGTGTCAGCGCGGCGCGCCGTGGTGTCAGCGCACCATCGCCGTTCCCGTCAGGAGCTTCACCGCGGCGGCGATCGAGTCGGCGTCGATCCCGGCGGCGCGCAGCTGCTCGGCGGGGGTCGCCGAGCCGGGCATCTCCCGTACGCCGAGGCGCACCAGCCGGGGGGCGGGCCGGCCGTCGGAGAAGACCTCGGCGACGGCGTCGCCGAGTCCGCCCTGCGGGTGGTGGTCCTCCACGGTGATCAGACAGCCGGTGTCGGCGGCGGCGGCCTGGAGCGTGACCTCGTCGGCCGGCTTGATCGAGTACATGTCGACGACCCGCACGGTGATGCCCTCCTCGGCGAGCAGATCGGCCGCCTTCAGGCACTCGTGGACGGTGATCCCGGAGCCGATGAGGGTCATCCGGTCGTCGATGGTGTGCCGGAGCACCTTGCTGCCGCCGACGGGGAACTGCTCGTCGGGGCCGTAGATCACCGGTGTCCTGCCGCGCAGGGTGCGCAGATAGCTGATGCCCTCCAGCTCGGCCATCGCGGCGACGAGCCGGGTCGTCTGGTTCGCGTCGCACGGCTGGAGCACCGTGGTGCCGTGCAGCGCGCGGAACATGGCGAGGTCTTCGAGGCCCATCTGGGAGGGCCCGTCCTGGCCGATGGAGACTCCGGAGTGGGAGCCGACGACGCTGACCGACGCGTCGCCGATGGTGGCCATCCGCAGGAAGTCGTGCGCGCGTGTCAGGAAGGCCGCGAAGGTCGACACGTACGGGATCTGTCCGCAGGCCTGCATGCCGACGGCGGCGGCCACCAGCTGCTGCTCGGCGATGTAGCACTCGAAGTAGCGCTCGGGGTGCTCCTTGGAGAAGAACTCGGTACGGGTCGAGTCGCCGACCTCGCCGTCGAGCGCCACGATGTCGCCCCGCGCGAAGCCGAGCGCGGTCAGGGCCTGGCCGTAGGCGTCCCGGGTGGCGATCTCGTCGCCCCTGTCGAAACGCGGCAGGTTCAGATGGCCGACGCCGGGGTGGGCGTCGGTGGCCGTCGTGGTGGGCTTGCGCACCTCGACCCGCATCGACCGCCGGCCGCCCAGCTCCTCGATGGCGCGCGCCGCGTCCGGGAGGGGCTTGCCGTGCATGCCCTCGCGGTCCTCCACCGAGGCGACTCCCCGGCCCTTCATGGTGGCGGCGATGATCGCGGTGGGCTCGCCGAGGGTCGAGCGCGCCTCGTCGTAGGCCGCCTCGATCGCGTCGATGTCGTGGCCGTCGACCTCGATGGTGTGCCAGCCGAAGGCGTGCAGTCTGCGGCTGTAGGCGGCGAGGTCGTGCTCGTGGCGGGTGGGTCCGCGCTGGCCGAGCCGGTTCACGTCGACGATCAGCGTCAGCGAGTCGAGATGCTCGTGTCCGGCGTGCTCGGCGGCCTCCCAGATCGATCCCTCGGCCATCTCGCTGTCGCCGCAGAGCACCCAGACCCGGTACGGGACCTTGCCGAGCCGCTGCCCGGCGAGCGCCATGCCGACGCCCAGCGGCAGTCCCTGCCCGAGCGAGCCGGTGGCGACGTCGACCCAGGGCAGCCGGGGGGTGGGGTGGCCCTGAAGCCTGCTGCCCTCGCGGCGGTAGGTGTGGAACTCGGCCTCGTCGATGGCGCCGGCCGCGAGATACATGGAGTACAGCAGCGGTGTGGCGTGGCCCTTGGAGAAGATCAGCCGGTCGTTCCCCGGGTGGTCGGGGCGGTCGAAGTCGTACGTCAGATGGTTGGACAGCAGGACGGCGGCGAGATCGGCGGCGGACATCGACGAGGTCGGATGTCCGGAGCCCGCCGTGTCGGCCACGCGGACCGAGTCGACCCTGAGCTGCTGCGCCAGTTCTGTCAGAAGTTCGCTACGCATGTCACTCCTCACCGGATGCGACCGGGTGCGGCGGCCGGACGGGCGGACGGTGGACTTCGCGGGTGCCCGAGGGCGGCGACAGCAAACGGCGGCCGCGCCCGTTCTGCCCCCTACCCACCAGATTGCCCCACCTGAGGGAAGCCCGCAGAACGCGCGGGCGGCGCGGGGGCGGTCCGGGCCCGGCTACCGTCCCCGTATGACATCGCGTACGCCGGGGGCCGGGGTCGGGCCGCTCTTGAGGAGCTGGCGTGAACAGCGCCGGATCAGTCAACTGGAGCTGGCCCTGCGCGCCGGTTCGTCCGCCCGTCACATCAGCTTCGTGGAGACGGGCCGGGCGCGGCCGAGCGAGGAGATGGTCCTGCGGCTCTCGGAGCATCTGGAGGTGCCGGTGCGCGAGCGCAACGCCCTGCTGCTGGCCGCCGGTTACGCGCCCCGCTTCACCGAGACCGCGATGGACGATCCGTCGATGGCGGTGGTGCGGGAGGCGCTGGAGCGGCTGCTGCGGGGGTACGAGCCGTATCCGGCGCTCGTCGTCGACGGGACGTACACGCTGGTGGCGGCCAACCGGGGCCTCGCGCTGATCATGGAGGGCGTCCCCGACCGGCTGCTGGTGCCGCCGGTCAACGCGGCGAGGGTCGTCCTGCATCCGGAGGGCGTCGCGCGGCGTATCCGCAATCTCCGGCAGTGGCGGGCGCATCTGCTGGGCCAGATGGAGCGGCAGATCGCGCTCGACCGGTCCGACGCGCTGCGGGCACTGTACGAGGAGGTCGCCGCGTACCCGCCGCCGGAGGGGGCGGTGGACGACTCGGACGGTCCCGAGGGTGGGGACGCCGGTGACCCTGCGGCGTTCGCGCTCGGGAACTTCGCCCTGCCGCTGCGGATCGAGCACGGCGGTCAGGTGCTGACCTTCCTGTCGTCCATCTCGACGTTCAACACACCGATGGATGTGACAGTGGCCGAGCTGGCGATCGAGACCTTCCTGCCGGCCGATCCGGCGACGGCGAAGTATCTGATGGCGCAGCTGGGCTGAGGCTGAGGACGGACCGGACGGACGGACCGGTCCACCGGACGGTGGACCGGTCCGGTCCTGTGCGGGGTCCGGTGCGGGAGGTCAGGACCTGTCGCGGGCGTCCCGTCGGGCCTCGGACGGGCGGGGCGGGGTGTGCGCGGGCCGGGCCGTGGCGGGGTCGGTGGTCGGGGCCGACGGCGCCGGGGCCGCGGTGGTCGGGGCCTTGGCCTCGTGGCGGCTGGAGTGCGCGGCCTCGGCGCGCAGCAGGGCGTTGAGTACGGCGAACGGGTCGATGGGCATGGCTGTGTCCTCGCGGTGCTCGGGGGTCGACGTGCTGACGGGGTTGAGGTGCTGACGGTGTCGGCGTGGATCGGCCGGACCGCTCAGCAGCGCAGCACCGGACAGCGGGCGACCGGTGGGGCGACCGGTCCCGTCCGCGAGGGGGCGAGGGCTCCTCCGTACGGAGGGCGGGGCGCCCGGCGGCCGGTCCCGGTCCTCGCGCCCGCGGCCCCGCGGGCGGCCCTGGCCGCAGCGGGCTGGGCGGCCATCGCGGTGTCGTGGTGGCCCTCCCCGGCGGGCTCGGGCACCGTCGACGCGGCCGGGCGGGGTTCCGCTCCGCGGGCCGCCGACGCGCAGGGATCGAGCGACATCCCCAGAAGGATGCAGAGCACCAGCAGCGTGACCAGACGCACGACGGAGCGTCCCGCCGGGGCGGGGCGGGCGCTGTGCGGTCCCGGGGCGCTGTTCACAGGGCACGACCTCCTGATCGTGCATCCTGTGCCCGCCGGGGCCGCCGTGCGCGCCGGGAGGCCCGGAACCGCTCTCCCGGGGGACACGCGTTACGCCGACCCGTGCAGGGCCTCCTCCGCCACCGGGGAGGTCCGGGGGCGGACGTCAGACCGTCTCGGAGCCCCGCTCCGTCTCCTTCTGGAGAAGGGCGCCCCGCGCCGCCGCCGGACCGAGCGGCACCTGCGGACCCAGTCCGTCGTACAGCCAGTGCTTCAGCACCGCGTGGACCTGCTCCGCGCCCACCAGCTCGCCGCCGCCGGGGACCGGCGCGGGCAGGGTCAGGGGCGACAGCAGGAAGGCGTTGGACTGCTCCCCGCCGAGTCCTCCGTGGGAGCCGATCTGCTCCTCGAAGGCGTGCACCCGGCCCGTCGCCGGGTCGTACATCGAGTTGACCATGATGTCCGCGACGTGCGGGAAGGAGTCGGTGCGCCGTACCGCGTCGGCGGCGCCGGGTCCCATCGTGGCCAGCAGCCCCGTGTCGTCCAGCTTGGCGACCGGGATCTCGGCGCCGGCGGGGCCGAGCACCACCGAGCCGTTCGCCTCGCTCCGTACGAGGAGGAAGCCGATGCCCGGGTGGTTGGCGAGGGTCCGCAGCAGCGCCGGGTGGCGTTCGTCTATCTGCTCGCGGCTCATCCGCTCACGGACGTCGGGGAAGGAGATCAGCCCCAGATTCCCGGAGGCCAGCACGATCGGGTCGGACCCCCGCGCCGAGCGCTTCTCGTCGCTCTCGCCCTCGTCGCCCGCGTCCACCGGCCGGTGGAGGGCCGTGCGCACGGCGTCACGGGCCGCGTCGCGGGCCTCCGCGCCGCTCCGGGTGCGTACCGCGCGGCGCGGCACGGGCAGTCCGCACCCGGCCCGTACGAGATCGCGGAGCGTGAGCCCGTACACGCCCTGGAAGGTCTCGCCGGGGCTCTGCCCGTGGTCGGAGAGGAGCACGAGCCGGTAGGAGCGCGGCGCGTGGTCGGCGACCTTGGCCAGCAGCGCGATCGAGCGGTCGAGCCGTCGCAGGACCCGGGCGGCGTCGCGGCTGTGCGGTCCCGAGTGGTGGGCCACCTCGTCGTACGCGACGAGGTCGGCGTAGACGGCGGCGCGCCCGGCCAGCATGTCGCCTATGACGGCCGCGACGACGACGTCCCGCTCGACGACGGTCGCGAAGGCCCGGATGAAGGGGTAGAGCCCGCCCCGGGCCACCCTGGGCCGGTCGCCGCGGACGCGGGCCCGGGTCGACTGGCCTATCTCGCGGCCGACCTCCGCGACGAAGGAGACGGCCGTACGGACGGCGTTGGCCGGGTCGGTGAAGTACGCGAAGTAGCCGGCCCGTGAGCGGTTGGCCCTGCCGCGCCGGGCGGCCATCGACAGGACGAGCGCCAACTGGTCGGCGCCGCCGCTGAAGAGATTGCCGCGGCTGGCGCCGTCGAGGGTGAGGAGGCCGCCGTCGCGGGTGCGCTCGACGGCCCGGCGCTGGAGTTCGGCGGCGCTGGCGGGCCGGTTGCTGACCATGATCCGCCCGCTCTCCTTCTCGTACCAACGGAAGGCGGGGACATCGTGGTTGCTGCCGTGGAGGATGCCGAGCTGGCTGGCGCCCGTCTGGCTGGACCAGTCGGTGCGCCAGGGGGTGAGGCGGTGGGTCGGGCGCTCCCCGAGCCAGCCGGCGACGGTCGGCATGTGACCGTCGGCGACCGCGTCGAGCAGCACCTGGTGTCCGACACCGTCGAGTTGGAGGAAGAGCGTGCCGGGCGAGGCCGTGTAGGCGGCGCGCGCGCCGTCCTCGCCGCTACGGCGCCTGCGGCGTTGGGCGAGGCGCGAGAGCCTGCGCCGGTAGGCGTCGTCGTCGCGTACGGCGAGGGCGGTGGAGGTCGCGGACGCGACGGCCGACATGACGGCGGCGACCACGATCGCGTTCTCCGGGTTGGCGGCGCCACCGCCGTCGGGGGTCGTCTTGAGCGCGACCAGCAGCAGGGAGCCGTTGAGGAAGAAGACCAGCAGACCGAGCACCAGGGCCGGCACCAGCAGCAGGGCACGGACCAGCAGGGGCCAGACGAGCGCGCTGAGGAGGCCGAAGGCGCCCGCTCCCCAGGCCGCGGTGATGGCCGTCCTGGTGAGGCTGTCGTCGGTGCCCTTCAGCTGGAAGTCGGGCAGGATGCCGGCGAGCGCCAGGAAGGTCAGGGTGGAGACCGCCCAGACGACGACCACCCGCATCAGGGCCCTGCCGGCCGTCCGCCATCGCCCCTTGAACACCGCGCTTTCACCTCACGTCCAGGGCCCGCACACCGGCACGGGCTCGAAGCACAGCCTCGCACAGCGCGCGGCGGGCCCGGTCTTCCGGCGGGAGAGGGGTCCGGAAGTGCCCGGGCGGGGTCAGCAGCCGTCGTAGCCGGCTGTAGGCATCGAGAGTCGGCGGTGGACCCTGGCCTTGGACGTCGCGTCGTACGACGGCTCGTCCGTCCCCACGGTCTCCAGGGGGACGCCGCGGCGCTCGCACTCGGCGGTGAAGGAGGGCACGGACGCGAACGCCCGGTCGAGCACGCGCTCGTTGGGGACGACGAAGGCGTCGATCACACCCGCCTCGACATCGACCCAGAGCCCGCAGTGGTCGGAGCGCATCCCGTAGAGGAGCAGCTGCCGGGTGACGACATACCCCTTGTCGGCGGCCCAGCGCGCGCACATCGCCTGCTGGCCGCGGATGTCGACCAGGAACGGCTCGCGGTCGAGCTCTTCGAGGGGCGTGAGGCTGGCTATGGCCGCCACTCGTAACTCGCCCATGTCTCCGCCTCCCCCGCTCGGTGCGCCCGGCCGTTCCCCCGAACCCGGCCCCGGTTCCCCGGTGTTCGACGACCCTACTCCGATCGCGCCCTCTTAAGGAGGCGCGTATCGGGCAGGTGCGGGCGCACGAATCTGCCATCGGCGCACGCCCTCGGGCGCGCGCCGTCCGGAGCCGCGAGCCACCTCCTGCCCGTTCCGTGGTCCGCCGCCGTACGCTGAGAGCCTGATACGGACGGAGCTGAGGTCCCGCTGTGGGAAATGTGATCACCTGGTGGGGTCATGCCACGTGCACGGTCGAGGACTCCGGTGTCCGGGTGCTGACCGATCCGCTCTTCGCGCGCAGGCTGGTTCATCTGCGCCGCCGGCGCGGTGAGGTACCGCCGCCGGAGGCGGCCGTCGCGGACGCCGTCCTCGTCTCCCATCTGCACTCCGACCATCTGCATCTGCCGTCGCTGGCCAAGCTCGCGCCGGGCACCCGGCTGATCGTGCCGCGGGGCGCCCGCCGGGCGGTGCCCGGACTGCGGCGGCTGGACGCCGTCCGGCGCGGCGGCGGGCTGCGGATCACCGAGGTCGGGCCGGGCGACGAGGTGGAGATCGGTCCGTTGTGGGTACGGGCGGTGCCCGCCTCCCACGACGGGCGGCGGCTGCCGCTGGGACCGCAGCGCTCCCCCGCGCTCGGCTATGTGATCACCGGTGAGCGCCGCACGTACTTCGCGGGCGACACCGGGCTCTTCGACGAGATGGCGGACGTCGTGGGCACCGTCGATGTGGCACTGCTCCCGGTGGGCGGCTGGGGTCCGCATCTGGGCCACGGTCATCTCAACGCCGACCGCGCGGCCGAGGCGCTGGCCCGGCTCTCCCCCGGGGCGGCGGTGCCGGTGCACTACGGCACGTTCTGGCCGATCGGCATGGACGGTGTACGGCCGCACGAATTCCACTCGCCCGGCGACGAGTTCGTCCGCCAGGCGGCCCGGCGCGCGCCCGGGGTCGCCGTCCACCGGCTTCGGCACGGCGAGAGTGTGCGCCCGGGGGCCACCCTGTGATCGACCAGCTCATGAGCCAGCTGCCGTCGGAGTCGGCGCAGCAGGCGGTCACCTATCCGTCGCTGTTCCTGCTGGTGGCGCTGGGGGCGTTGGTACCGGTGGTACCGACGGGCGCGGTGGTGAGTTCGGCCGCGGTGGTCGCCTTCCACCAGACGGCGCCGCTGGCGCTGCTGTACATATTCGTGGTGGCCTCGTTCGCCGCGTTCCTCGGCGACATCACGCTCTACTGGCTGGGGCGGCGGGGGGTCAACTCGAAGAACGGCTCGCGCTGGCTGGCGGCGCTGGAGCGGCGGGTCTCGGACGAGACGCTCGAACAGACACAGCGCAGACTGCGGGAGCACGGTGTGACGGTCCTGGTGCTGTCGCGGTTGGTGCCCGCGGGGCGGATTCCGGTGATGCTGGCGTGCCTGCTCACCCGGTGGCCGTCGACGCGGTTCGTCAAGGGCGCGCTGCCGGCGTGCCTGGCGTGGGCGGCGACGTACCAGCTGATCGGGATCCTCGGCGGTTCGCTCTTCGCGGAGCCGTGGGAGGGCGTGGTCGCGGCGGTAGCGCTGACGGTGCTGATCAGCGGCAGTCCCACGATCTGGCGCAGGCTCCGGGGGCGCGGCAAGGGCGCGGACGGCTCCGCGCGGGGGGACGGGAAAGGCGCTCCGGAGGGTCCGACGGCCCCGGACGGGCCGACGGAGTCAGACGGTCAGCAGGCGTGAGGCACCGACGGGCAGGTCCCACAGCTGCTCGCGCGGTCTCCCGGTCCGCTCCCAGGCGGCCCTGACCCGCTCCAGCGGCTCCATCACGGGCTCGGCCGAGAGCACGAACGTCGCCCAGTGCATGGGCGCCATGTTGCGGGCGCCGACGTCCTGGCAGGCGCGTACGGCCTCCTCCGGGTCCACGTGGACGTCGCTGAGCCACCAGCGCGGGTCGTACGCCCCGATGGGCATCAGGGCCAGGTCGATGTCCGGGTACCGGCCGCCGATCTCCTCGAACCAGTGGCCGTAGCCGGTGTCCCCGGCGAAGTAGACGCGTCGGCCGGTCGTCCCGTCGGTGAGCATCCAGCCGCCCCAGAGCGAGCGGCAGGTGTCGGTGAGGGTGCGCTTGGACCAGTGGTGGGCGGGGACGAAGTCGAACCGTACGGTGCCGGTGCCGCCGTCCCCGCAGGGCAGTTCGGCGGCCTCCCACCAGTCCAGTTCGGTGACCCGCGTGAAGCGGCGGCGCGCGCACCAGCGCCCGAGTCCGGCGGGCACGAACAGCGGGGTGTCCCTCGGCAGCCGCCGCAGCGTGGGCGCGTCGAGATGGTCGTAGTGGTTGTGGCTGACGACGACCGCGTCGACGGGCGGCAGATCCTCCCAGGGGACGCCGACGGGGGTGATCCGCGCGGGTGTGCCGAGGATCCGGCGCGACCACACCGGGTCGGTCAGGACGGTGAGCCCGCCGATACGGACCACCCAACTCGCGTGCCCGGCCCAGGTGACGGCGACGGTGGCGGCGTCCACGTCGGGCAGCGGTCCCCGCTCGACGGGCAGTCGCGGTACGGCGTCGAGGGCTCCGGGGCGTGGCCGCGCGGCGCCTTCCCTGGCGAGCCGCGCGAACGCCCGTACGCCGGGGAGCGGGGTGGTGAGCCGGTGGGCGAAGGACCGGGGCCAGCGGCGGCCGACCTCACCGAGGGGACGGAGCGTGGCGCCGGTCCGGGCGGCCTGGTCAGAGGCCGTGGCCCGGGAGGGGGAGGCCGTGCCGCGCGCGCGTCGGGCGGGGTCCGTCCGATCGGTGTGGTCCGTCATCGAAGCTCCGTTCAGGGCGGTGCGACGCGGTCTGTCGGGGCGGTACGCCGGGGTGTGCGGCGGGTCGGGGGCCGGGGTCGGAGGTCGGGGTCGACGGTGGGGGTCGACGGTGGGCGGCCGGGGTCCGTGGTCGGGGTGTCAGGGCGGCACCCCCAGAGCCGCCGTCAAAATGCTCAGCGCTTCGGCGACATGCGGCAATTCCAGGGGCTCCACATCGGTGAGGGACTCCAACCGCTGCTGCGGGGTTGAGCCGAGCAGCGGTCCGGTCGCGAGCCGTACCCGCAGCGCGCCCAGTTCGTCCCCGAACCGGTGCCCGCCGGGCACGGGTATGCCCAGCCGTTCGCCCAGGAACTCTTCGAGTTCCATGGAGTCGCCGACCCCCCGCGCGGCGAGCCCCCGGCGCAACGGGCCGAAGTCCGCGTACAGATGACGGCCCGCCCGTGGCGGCCTCGCCAGCGCCCCGGCAGTGAGGACGATGTGGTGGACGGCGCCGGCCACGCGCGCGTGCAGGGCGGCGGCGTCGGCGACCCTCGCCGTCACGGCCGGCGGCTCGTCCAGCGCGTGCGCCGCGGCGGCGGCGACCGGCCCGGCGACGAGCGCGCCCAGCGCGGTGAGATGGTCCAGCGTCCTGGCCCGGCGCCTGGCGCCCTCGCCGGTGGCCGGGAAACGCGCCACGGCGGCGGGCCACGACGCCGGAGCGAGCGCGCCCGCCAGGTCGGAGAAGACGGTGACGTCGCCCGGCCACATCTCGGCCGGGCTGAGGGGCACCGTCTCGCGCGGCCGGTGCAGCGTGTCGCGCCAGGTCTCGTCGCTGACGATGTGCAGGCCCTCGCATACGGCGGCCTCGCACGCCTCCCTGAGCAGCTCGGGCGGGGCGACGGTGCCGGTCGGGTCGTCGGCGATGGAGAGCAGCAGCAGCCGTGGGTCGCCCCCCTCGGCCCGTACCCGGCGCACCGTCTCCAGGAGGGCGTAGAGATCGGGTACGCCGCCGCACTCCGCGGGGGTCGGCACGGGGAAGAAGGGGCGGCCGAGGAGTCTGGCCTGGGGCGCCCAGGAGGCCGGGTGCGGGCGGGGCATCAGGACGTCGCCGCCGTGCGCGGCCAGCAGCGCGAGGAGCAGCGGCTGCGCGCCGGCCGCCGCCGCGACCTCCTGGGGACGGGTGGGCAGACCGCGCCTGGACCAGTAGCCGCAGGCGGCCTCCCGCAGGACGGGTCCGCCGCCGGGCGGCTCGGGCGAGGTCTGTCCGGCGGCGCCGGAGAGTACGGCGACCAGCTCGGGCAGCGCGGGCAGTCCCACGTCCGGGGCGAGCGGCCCGTACCGTACGGGACCGCGCCCTTCGTGGACCGCTCCCGCGGTCCCCGTGCTCCCCGTCGTCCCCATGCGCGCCTCCTCCCGCACTCACCGGTTCCCGGCCGCGGTGTGGTCTAGACCCCCCGGCCCACCATCGCCAGCAGCCGGGTCTGGGCGTCGGCGTCCGGCGGCAGTTCCAGCGGGTCGTCGAAGAGGCCGCTCGCCGACAGGCCGTCCGCGTACGGCTCCACCTCCCGCAGCGCGAAGTCGACCAGCGGCCCCGGCAGCCGCTCGTCCCCACCGATCCCGCGCGACAGGTCCCAGGTGTGGACCACCGCGTCGAGGACCATCTGCGAGCAGTAGGCGTCGACCCGGGTCGGCCCGTACGACAGCCGCACCATGCGCTCCGGCGCACCGCGCTCGCCGAACGCGGCACGCGCGCCCGCCGCCGCGCGGTCCCAGGCGGCGACCGGGTCGTCCCCGAGCACATCGCCGTCGAAGGCCCGGCCCACCTGCGCCACGGTGCGGCCCCCGCTCACCAGCGGGGGCACCCAGAGCTGCTCGGACGTGAGGTGGTTGACCAGGTCGCGTACGGACCACGCGGAGCAGGGCGTCGGCGCGTCCCACTGGTCCGCGCGGACGGCGTGCACCCGGTCCGTGAAGAGGTCGAGTGCCTCTCGGTGCCGGTCCAGCAGCCGATCATCCATGTCTCCCACTTTCCCCGGCCCCCCGGCGGGACGCGAGTCCGGCCCGTTCCACGGTCGGCTCCGGCCCCTGCTTGGGGCCAGGGACTACGGGGTACCCGCGTTCCATGTCTGACATCTACGCGGGCCGAAACGCGGCCGATCCCGGCACCCGGGCCCGGGTCGCCGCGCTGCTCACCGGCTGGGACCAGCAAATCTTCCGGTCCGCGGCGCACCGGCACTGGCCGGGCGCCGGACCCGTGCTGCCCCGGCTCAGCCGCTCCGCCAACCACGGCCTCCTCTGGTTCGGCGCCGCCGCCGGCATCGCTCTCCTCGGGCGCGGTCAGCGCTCGCGGCGTGCCGCCCTGCGGGGCGTGGCATCCCTCGCGGTCGCCTCGGCGGCGATCAACACCGTGGGCAAGCGGTCGGTACGCCGTGTGCGGCCGGTCCTGGACGCGGTCCCGGTGATGAGGCAGCTGAAGCGGCAGCCGATCACCACCTCGTTCCCGTCCGGGCACGCGGCGTCGGCCGCCGCCTTCGCCACGGGCGTCGCCCTGGAGTCGAAGGGGTGGGGGGCGGTGATCGCCCCGATCGCGTTCTCCGTCGCGGCGTCCCGCGTCTACACGGGCGTGCACTACCCGAGCGACGTGCTGGTGGGGGCCGCGCTGGGCGTGGGGGCGGCGTACGCGGTGCGCGGCATCGTGCCGACCCGCTCGCAGCTGCCCTCGCCGGGCCGGCCGCACGCGCCGGCGCCGACGCTTCCGGAGGGTGACGGCATGGTTGTCGTCGTCAACCGCGCGTCGGGCTCGTCGGACACGGCCGGCGCGCTGCGTGACGCGCTGCCGCTCGCGGAGTTCGTGGAGTGCGACCCCGAGGAGGTGAACACGGAGCTGGAGAAGGCGGCGGAGCGCTGTGTCGCGCTCGGGGTCGTCGGCGGCGACGGGACGGTCAACCGGGCGGCGGTGGTCGCGGCCCGGCACCGGCTGCCGCTGGCGGTGTTCCCCGGCGGCACGCTCAACCACTTCGCCTACGACCTGGGGATCGAGGGCCCGCAGGACACCTGCCGCGCGATGGCGGCGGGGGACGCGGTCCGGGTCGACCTCGGGCGGTTCACCGGGCCCGACGGGGTGAGCGGCCACTTCCTCAACACCTTCAGCCTGGGCGTCTATCCGGAGCTGGTGCGTGTACGGGAGCACTGGGCGCCCCGGATCGGCGGCTGGCCCGCCGGGGTGGTCGCGGCGACGAAGGTGCTGCGTGGGCAGCACCAGCTGGAGGCGGAGTTCGACGGGCGGCACCGGGCGCTGTGGATGCTCTTCGCCGGGAACGGCATCTACCAGCGGTTCGGATTCACCCCGGGCCACCGGCACGACCTGGCGGACGGTCTGCTGGACGTCCGGATCGTGCACGGCGGGAGTTTCCCGAGCCTGCGGCTGCTGGCCGCGGCGGCGGCCGGGCCGCTGAGCCGGTCGCCGGTGCACGCGGCGGAGCGGATGCGGCGGGTGCGGGTCACCGGCATCGCGCCGGGTACACCGCTGGCCTTCGACGGCGAAGTGGCCGAGTCACCGGTCGAGTTGACGATCGACAAGGCGAACGAGGCGTTGACGGTCTACCGCCCGCGCACCTTCATGTGAGGAGGCCGGGGGCCTCGCGGGGCGGGAGATATCGGTGGCGCGGGCGGGGCCCGGGGACGAAGCTCGTACGCATGGAATCCAGGCCCGTCGTCCCCTTCCTCGAAACCGCTCGGCTGCGGCTGCGTGACTGCGTCGAGGCCGACCTCGAACGCCTCCTCGCGCTGGACAACGACCCCGGCGTGAAGCGCTACATCGACGGCGGGGTGGTCGTCCCGCCCGAGGAGTTCCGGGCCGAGGCCCTGCCCCGGCTGCTCGGGCGCGGCTTCTGGGCGGCGGAGGAGCGGATCACCGGCCGGTGGCTGGGCTGGTTCGAGCTATGCCCGAAGAACGGCGCCGACTGGCGGGTGGTGGAGCTGGGGTACCGGCTGCACCGGGCCGAGTGGGGGCGGGGTTACGCCACGGAGGGCGCCCGCGCGCTGGTGCGCAAGGCCTTCACGGAGCTGGGTACGGAGCGGGTGACGGCGAACACGATGACCGTCAACACGGCTTCCCGGCGGGTCATGGAGAAGGCCGGGCTGAGTTGGGTCCGTACGTATGTCGAGGACTGGCCGCAGGTCATCGAGGGCTCGGCGGAGGGGGACGTGGAGTACGCGCTCACGCGAGAGGAGTGGCGGCTCGCCCATCCCGGGCGACTCCCCTGACTGACCGTATCGCGAGACGTGGGTCTCATATTTCGACATGGCGGCGTACCGTGACGGGACCACTTCAGGAGAGGGAGTCCGGTCATGCCGAAAGAGACCGCCGTCTACACCCACGGCCACCACGAGTCGGTCCTGCGCTCGCACCGCTGGCGCACGGCGGCGAACTCCGCGGCGTACCTCCTGCCCGAACTCCGCGCCGGGATTCAGGTGCTGGACGTCGGCTGCGGCCCGGGCACCATCACCGCCGATCTCGCCGCGCTGGTCGCGCCGGGCTCGGTGACCGCGGTGGACGCGGCGGCGGACGTACTGGAGGGGGCGCGGGAGGCGGTCGCGGCGCGCGGCCTGGACAACGTCCGTTTCGCGGTCGCCGACGTCCACGCGCTGGACTTCCCGGACGACTCCTTCGACGTGGTCCACGCCCATCAGCTGCTCCAGCACGTCGGGGACCCCGTACAGGCGCTGCGCGAGATGCGGCGGGTGTGCAGACCCGGGGGTGTCGTCGCGGCGCGCGACAGCGACTACGGGGCCTTCACCTGGTACCCGTCGTCGCCGGAGCTGGACGGCTGGCAGGAGCTCTACCGGCGGGTGGCCCGCGCCAACGGCGGCGAACCCGACGCGGGCCGCAGACTCCGCGCGTGGGCGCGGCGCGCGGGCTTCACCGACATCACGTCCACGGCGGGCACGTGGTGTTTCGCCACCCCGGAGGAGCGCGCGTGGTGGAGCGGTCTGTGGGCGGAGCGGACGACGGCGTCGGTCTACGCGGACCTGGCGGTACGCGCCGGCCACGCGGACACCGGGCGGCTCGGCGCGATCGCGGCGGCGTGGCGGGCGTGGGGCGAGGAGCCCGACGCGTGGTTCATGGTCCCGCACGGTGAAATCCTGTGCCGGGTATGAGGGTTGGTTCGCGGAGGTTCATGGTCGCGGAGATCGGTGCTTCGCTACCCTCACCGGTATGGAAATCCTGGGAACCACGCTGCGCATCTGCGTCGACGACCTGGAGACCTCGGTCGCCTTCTACGAACGGCTGACCGGTAGCCCCGCGCTCCGTTTCGAGCGCGGCGGGGTCTCCGTCGCCGCCGTGAGTTGCTTCCTGTTGATGAGCGGTCCCGCGGAGGAGATAGAGGTGCTGCGCAAGGTGACCGCGACGATCGCCGTCAAGGACGTGGACGAGGCGTTCGCGGCGCTCACGGACGTCGGCGCCCAGGTCCTCGCGGGCCCGGTCCCCACCCCGGCAGGCCGCAACCTGATCGCGGTCCACCCGGACGGCTCGGTCTTCGAGTACGTGGACCGCAACCCGACCCGCACGAGCTGACGCCCACCCGTCCCCCTCGCCCCCCACCAACGAGTCGCCCCTCGGACCCCGTTGGCGGGGGCCCGGCCTCCGGGGACGCGGGGAAGGCCCGCCGCGCACGCCTCCCGCCCCGTGGGGGCGGAACCACCGGCCGCACGCCGGCCCGGCCGGGTTCCCACGCCTTCTGGGCGGGCACCACGCCCGGCCAAAGCCCACAGCCGCAGGCCAGCCCGGCCGGATTCCCGCAGCAGGCGTCAGCCCGCCCTCCGGGCGGGCAACGCCACTTCCCGTCCGCACCCCTCGGCAACAAGAGCGGAGCGTCACCCACCACCTCGCGAGACGGCCGGGCCGCCGGGCCCCAGAACGGCGCCCGGCCCGTATCGGCCCGCCCGCAGCGGTCGTCAGCCCGCTCTGCGGCAACAAGAGCGGAGCGTCACCCACCGCCTCACGAGGCGGCCGGGCCGCCGGGCCGCCAGGACCCAGAACGGCGCCCGGCCCGTACCGCCCCGCCCCTCCGGGCGGGCCGCCGCCACTTCCCGGCCGCACCCCTCGGCAAAGCGACCGAAGCCGCCGGGCGCCCAAAAAGGGCGGCCCGAGCGGCTCCCTCCCCCGCCGGAGGCGTGACCGCCCCCTCAGTCGCCCGGGCGCATGCGGAAGTCGTATGCCTCCGGTAGCGGGTCGTCCGTGAGGGACGTCCATACCTCGTGCAGCGTCTCCTCGCCCTCGCGCAGGTCCGCCACCTCGAAGCCCTCGTCGAACACCGCGCGGGCCGCGGTCCTGTCGCCCTCCGCCAGCAGCAGTTGGGCCTCTGTCAGGCGGAAGGCGCCGCGCTCGCGTATGTCGTCCGGGAGCCGGTCGTGGATGCGGCGGGCGTCCCGCGCGCGGTCCGTGGTGAGCAGCGCGCCGATCGCCTCGCGGGACAGCGCCACCGTGGCCGCCGTCCACGACTCGTCGTCCCCCGAAGCCTCCTCCCGCTCGCGCGCGAGCTCGTCGAAGGCCTCCAGGTACAGATCCGCGGCCCGCTCCGGGTTCCCGCCCTCCTGGTCGGCGACGGCCATGCAGCGCAGCAACGGCCAGCGGGACGTGGCCAGTTTGAGGCCGCGTTCCCAACTCCGCACCGCCTGCGCCAGATCGCCCGCGTGCCACTGCGTCACCCCGAGGTGATACTCCGTCAGCGGCTCGGCGGGGGCCGTCTCCAGCATGTCGCGCCAGTGCGGGGCGACCAGCGTCGGCCCGGGCGGCTCGGTCTTTCGCGCCTTCGGGAACGTGCCCTGCGTGTACAGCTGGACCCACGGCGCCTGCTGCTCGCCGAGCATCGACTCGTCGAACGGTGTGCCGGGCAGCTCGTACCCGCCGCGCATCGTGCCGCGCAGGACTTCGAGCGCGCCCCAGCCCGAGCCGGTGGCGAGCCGTTCGCCGGGCTCGTTGTCCGCGTACGGCAGCCACGCCTCGTACGCCGCGTCGACGGCCGCGCGCGACAGCACGTCTTCGAGCCGGTCGGAGACCTCCGCCCGCGCCGCGTTCCAGTCGTCGCCGTGGACGGTCGCGGGGTCGGCTTCGAGCGGACCGTACGACTCCAGCCAGCTGAAGTCGTCGTGGCCGTCGAGCTTGACGTGTTCCAGCTGCGTACGCGCGAGTCCGGCCTGGATCTCGGCGTACCCGGGGGTGCCCGGTTCGGTGAGCCACTGCTGCCAGCGCCGCCCTCCCCGCCCCGCTCCCCAGATGAAGAGTTTGCGTCCGCTCAGGGTGTCCGTGGAGGTCTGGACGAGTCCCCGGCCGTCCGCGTCGAGGGAGGTGATCCACTTCCGGGCTCCGCGCGGGACCTCGTAGAAGTAGTCCGCCGGGTATTCGCCGCGCAGCGGGTACGTACGGTCGGCGCCGTCGTACTCGGGCACCGGCACCCGGCGCAGGCTCCGCTCGTACCCGAAGTGCCAGGCCTCCTCGGCGGGTGCGAGCACGCGCGTGTGCTCGTCCTCGGGGACGGCGATGTTGGACCACCAGTAGACCGGCGCCGGCCCCTGGTGCGGATTGCGTATCCGTACGCCGACATGGAGGAAGTCGGAGTCGTCGGGCAGCCAGAGGTCGACCTGGAACGGCAGGCCGCGCAGCGGCTCCCACTCCCAGAGCCGGAGCATCTCGCCGCCGTCGGGCGCGGGGACGAGCGCGGCGTGCACGGGCGCGCAGGAGAGGGTGGTGTGGCCGGTGGCGCCGATGTTCCACTCGATGCCGCCGGAGAACCAGGCGCCGTTGAGCGCGAAGTCCGCGGGCTGCAAGACCGGGTTGCGGTAGAGCAGTTCGCGGTCGGTGGGCTTGTGGTAGAGGGAGTGCACCCGCCCGCCGAGCCCCGGCAGCACGGTGGCCCGCAGCCTGTCGTTCTCGATGACGATCACGTCGAGGTCGGTGCTCACCCGGTCGCGTCCGTAGCCGTCGAGTATCCGGACCGGGAGCAGGGTGCGCAGCGGCTCGTAACCGATCTGCCGCGCCATGTCGCGGGGCAGGTCCCGCTTGGCGCGTTCGTCGACGGAGTGCGTCTCGTCGAGCGGCCGGAGCGCGGGCAGGGGGTTCTCCGGCCCCAAGGGGGCGGCAGGCAGGGTCAGTACGGCACGTCGCACGCTCGTGGCCACAGGCAAACCTCGCTTCGCTCGCTGGGGCCGCCGACGGCTCGGTTGGCCGGCGCGCACCCGTTGACCATGGAACACGGTCGAGTGCGCGCCGAACAGAGCCCCTTGGGATCAGTCTTGGGTGAGGGCCGCCACAACGATGTCGGCGAGCAGCGCTCCCGCGGTGCCGTCGGGGTCGAGATCGGGGTCGTAGATCGTCAGATTGAGCCCGACGCAGCGGTCGGAGCGGACCAGGACCGCCAGCAGCGACCGGAGTTCGTCGGGGAGCAGACCCCCGGGGTCGGGGCTGTCGACGGCCGGCATCACCTCCGGGTCGAGCACGTCCGCGTCCAGATGGACCCAGAAACCGTCGGTGACGGGCACCTCGAGGGTCTGGAGCGCCGCCCCGGCGAGCTCGGCGACGCCCCACTCCCGGAACTCCCCCACGGACACGGTGGGGATCCGCAGCCGGGCCAGCTCCTCGTGGTCCTCGTCGTCGTCGCGGATGCCGAAGAGCCGTACGTCCTCGTCGCGGACGTACGGGCGCAGCCCCTCGATGTCGGTGAGGTCGCTCTGCCCGCGTCCGGTGGCGAGGGCCAGCTCCTCACCGCCCGCCGCGCCGACGGACGTCGAGTTCCCGGGGTGCCGGAAGTCCGCGGAGCCGTCGATCGCGGCGATGCCGTACCGCCCGAGCCGCCGCAGCGCGAGCGAGGCGCCGAGCTGGATGGAGCAGTCGCCGCCGAGGACGAGCGGGAAGTCACCGGCCCGCACATGGCGTTCGATCCGGTCGGCGAGCCGGCGGGTGTACGAGGCGATGGCGGCGGCGTTGAAGACGCCGTCGCCCTCTTTCCAGTCACCCCGGTCGTAACGGGGCGGGACGACGACCCCGCCCTCGAACGCACCGAGCCGCTGCACGATCCGCTGCTCCCGCATCGCTCCTGCCAGCTTGTAGCAGCCGGGGACGGTGCCGGGGGCCGGCGGGCGCAGGCCGAGGTTGGAGGGGGCGTCGATCACCACGATATTCCGCATGCGGACCATCCTCGGCGTCGTACGCTCCTTCTTCAACGAGGATCTTCGGGAAGAAGGCGGCACGTCCATGACCACGCAGCACACCTACCGGGTGATCGTCCGCGGGACCTTCGAGCAGCTGATGGACGAGGCGCGTGCGCGGTTGCTGGACGAGCTGGACGACCACGGGCTCAGCCAGATGCGGTTCACTCCCGAGGGGTCGCTCACCTACGACCGGGCGCTGAAGCACTTCTCGTACCGGTTCGAGATCGTCTCCGACGCCGCCGACGGCGATGAGATGGCCGCGGCGCTCGCCGAGGAACGGGCGGAGGCGGCGCTGCGGGCGTTCGGCGGGGGCCTCGGCGCCGGCTTCGGGGAGCTGCGGTCGACCGTGACGGACATGGACACGATGAAGATCAACCGGAAGGGCCGCTGAGCCCTCCGGGCGGGTCGTCGCGGACCATGTCCGCGGTGACGGCCCAGCGTTCGTGGTCGCGCCAGGCCCCGTCGATGCGCAGGAAGTCCGGCGAGAAGCCCTCGTGGCGGAAGCCGGCCCGGCGGACGAGCGCGAGGGAGGCGGTGTTGCCCGGCTGGATGTTGGCCTCCAGACGGTGCAGGCCGAGCGGTCCGAACGCGTGGCGCATGACATGGCGGAGCCCTTCGCCCATCAGGCCCCGGCCGGCGGCGTGGGCGAAGGCGCCGTATCCGAGGGCTCCGCTGAGGAAGCCGCCCCGGACGATGTTGTTGATGTTGATGAATCCGGCGATCCGCCCGTCGGCCAGGTCGCAGACGAGGAAGCCGGCCTTGGTGGGGTCCTCGATGACGCTGTTCGCGTAGTCGCGGTAGGCCTCGGGGGTCTGGGGCGGGAAGAGCCAGGGGCGGTGCAGTTCCCTGCTGTCGCGGGCGAGCGCGACGAACTCGCGGGCGTCCTCGTACTGGTACGGGCGTACGCGCGTACGTGGCCCCTCGCCTGCGGGGGAGGTGGTGTCGGGCATCGCGCCAGCCTAGGGTCTGTCGTCCCGTTCCCGCCGGACCCGCGAGCCGTCCCGGGGCCACGACCGGCAGAAGCCACGACCGGCAGGAGCTGCGACCGGCAGGAGCCACGACCGGCCCCGGCCCGCGGGCCACGTCCTAGCTCAGCGCCGGTACGTCCAGCGTGAGCGTGGCCGTCGTGGCGGACGCCTCCAGGACCGCGGGGACCCCGAGCGGCACCGTCAGGTTCGTCGGGCCGTGGCCGAAGCCCAGCTCCTCGACCACCGGCACCCCGAGCCCGCCGAGCCGGTCGAGCATCAGGGTCCGGACGGCCTCGTACGGGCCGCAGCCCGCCCAGGAGCCGAGCGCGACCCCGGCGACCCCGTCCAGCCAGCCGGAGCGCAGGAGTTGGGTGAGGATGCGGTCCAGCCGGTACGGCTCCTCCTCGACGTCCTCGATCAGCAGCAGCCCGCCGGCGGCGGAGGGACGGGCGTGCGGGGTGCCGAGGTCGGCGGCGAGCAGGCTGACGCAGCCGCCGAGGGTGACGCCGTGGGCCCGGCCGGGCAGGAGCGCGCCCGCCGTGTCGAGACCGATGGTCCGGACCGTCTCCGGTGCGAGGAGGGTCGCGCGCAGCGACTCCTGGCTGGCCGGGTCCTTGAGGAAGGTCAGCGCGGCGACCATGGGGCCGTGCAGGGTGGAGACTCCCGCCCGTACGGCGAACGCCTCGTGCAGCGCGGTGATGTCGCTGTAGCCGACGAAGACCTTGGGCGGCGCGGCGCGTACGGCGTCCCAGTCGATCAGGTCGACCATGCGCTGCGCGCCGTAGCCGCCGCGTGCGCACAGGACGGCGGAGACCGTCGGGTCGCACCAGGCGTCCTGGAGGTCGCGGGCGCGCGCCTCGTCCGCCCCCGCCAGGTACGCCAACTCCTGGTGCAGGTCAAGGACATGGGGCGCCACCACGGGGTCGAGGTCCCAGCCGCGCAGGATGTCCAGGCCGGCTTCGAGGCGCTCGGCGGGCACGGGGCCGCTGGGCGCGACGACGGCGACCTTCGCGCCGGGCCGCAGCCGGGGCGGACGTACCAGGGCGCCGAGCGGCGCGGGGCGTGCCGTGGTCGTCACTTCGTCAGCTCCAGCAACGGGACGTCGGGGCGGCTGATCCCGAACGTCTGGGCGTACAGGGACAGTTCGGCCTCCAGCGCGCGGACCATCGTGTCCGCCCTGCGGAAGCCGTGGCCCTCGCCCTCGAAGGTGATGTAGGCGTGCGGGACGTCCTGTCCGGCCAGTTGGGCGAGGAAGCGTTCGCACTGGACGGGCGGGCAGATCACGTCGTCGAGCCCCTGGAGCAGCAGGAACGGGGCGCTGATCCGGTCGACATGGCTGATCGGCGAACGCTCGCGGTAGCGGCCCGGGACGTCGGCGAAGGGACCGACGAGCGATTCCAGATACCGCGACTCGAAGTCGTGCGTCCCGTCGGAGACCCAGCTCGACAGATCGAGGATCGGATAGATGACGGTGCCGCACGCGTAGACGTCGGTGGAGGTGAGCGAGGCGGCACTGGTCCAGCCGCCCGCGCTGCCGCCCCGGATCGCGAGCCGCCCGGGGTCGGCGGTGCCCTCGTCGGCGAGGGAGCGGGCGACGGCCGCGCAGTCCTCGACGTCGACCACGCCCCACTGTTCGCGCAGCCGTTCGCGGTAGGCGCGTCCGTAGCCGGTCGAGCCGCCGTAGTTGACCTCGGCGACGCCGATGCCGCGCGAGGTGAAGTAGGCGATCTCCAGGTCGAGTACGAGCGGGGCGTGGCTGGTGGGGCCGCCGTGGGCCCATACGACGTACGGCGGCAGCTCCTCGCCGGGCGCGCTGTGGCCGGGGCTGTGCGGCGGGTAGACATGGGCGTGGATCTCGCGGTCGTCCGGGCCGGTGAACGTGCGGATCTGCGGCTCGGGGTAGTAGGCGGGGTCGACCGGGTCCTGGTGCGCCGAGCCGATGACGCGGGCCCGCCCGGTGGCCGTGTCCAGTTCCACGATCTCGTAGCCGCTGCGCGGGCTGGCGGCGACGCCGACGACCCGGGTGTCGCGGACGGCTAGGGTGGCGGCCCATTCGGTCCAGGGCCCGGCGGCGTCGGCGAGCTGGCCGGTCTCGGGGTCGAGCACGCCGAGCGCGGTGGCGCCCTTGCCGTGGACGACGGCGATCATGCCGTCGGCCATCGGCCGGAACCACTGGAGGCCGATCTTCCAGAGCGGTCCGCCGAACTCCTCCTCCACGGCGGGGCTCAGCCGGGTGGGCGCGGTGACGCCGGCCGGCGCCGAGCCGTCGAGCCTCAGCCGGTTGAGCTGCCACCAGTCGCCGGGGTCGGAGACGTACAGGAGCGAGCCGTCGGGTGCCCAGTCGGCCTGTGCGACGGCCTCCTCGGGGCCTCCGGCGACGGTGCGCACCCCCGTGAAGGCCCCCGTCCCGGCGGTCTCGGCGAGCAGCAACTCCGTGCCGTCCCAGGGCATTCGGGGGTGGTCCCAGGCGATCCAGGCGACATGCCGGCCGTTCGGTGAGACGCGGGGTCCGGTGACGAAGCGGTGCCGGTCGTCGGAGAGTTCGGTCACGGCGGCGCGGTCGTCGGCGGCCGAGCCGTCCAGCGGTACGGAGGCGACGACGCGGCGTACGTCGGTGGGTGCCTCGCCGGTGAACTCCTCCAGTACGCACCAGACCTCGCCGCTGTCCAGGCGCAGTTGCGGGTCGGCCCAGCGCAGGGTGCCGGTCGTGGCGCCGTCGGGCGCGGGGGCGGGGGTGAGGGGGCGCGGGGGCCCGTCGCCGTCCGGCTCGTACGCGTAGAGCCGCTGGTCCGGGAAGTGCGAGAAGACGACGAGGGGGGAGCCGTCGGCCCGTACCGTCGCGTCCCAGGGCCGGCCACCGTACTCGATGACCCTGGTGCGGACGTTCCACGGGGCGGGCAGGACCGACTCCTCACGGCCGTCGGGCCGGCGGCGCACGAGGACGCGCCGGCCCTCCTCCGTGGGACGCGGCTCGGTCCACCACACCTCGTCGCCGACCGTGCCGACGTACTCCGGCCGGCCGTCGTGCGAGGCGGCCAGCGCGGCGTCGATCGGTGACGGCCATGATCCGTACGGCGCCATCCGTGGCATGCCCAACTCCCCTACGCGGTCTGGAGATAGTGGTCGAGAACGCGGACCCCGAAGTGCAGGGCCTCGACCGGGACCCGTTCGTCGACTCCGTGGAAGAGGGCCTGGTAGTCGAAGCCCGGGGGCAGCTTCAGCGGCGAGAAGCCGTAGCCGGTGATACCGAGGCGGGAGAACTGCTTGGCGTCGGTGCCGCCCGACATGCAGTACGGCACGACGTGCCCGGCCGGGTCGAACCGCTCGACGGCCGCGCGGAGTCTGGCGTACGTCGGTGAGTCGACCGGCGCCTGGAGGGGCATCTCGCGGTGGTGGAACTCCCAGTCCACGTCCGGCCCGGTCAACTCGTCCATGGTGGCGGTGAATTCGTCCTCGGTGCCCGGCAGCATCCGTCCGTCGACATAGGCGACGGCCTGACCGGGGATCACATTGACCTTGTAACCGGCCTCCAGGACGGTCGGGTTGGAGCTGTTGCGCACGGTCGCCGCGACGAGTTCGGCGGCGGGGCCGAGCTTGGCGAGCAGGGGGTCGGGGTTGAAGTGCTCGGACTCCACGTCGACGTCGAGGCCGTGGAGCGACGCCAGCTCCTTGAGCGCGGCGCGGACGGTCGGGGTGAGCCTGAGGGGCCATTCGTGGTGGCCGATGCGGCCGACGGCCGCCGCGAGCCTGCTGACCGCGTTGGTTCGGTTGACCTTGGAGCCGTGGCCCGCCCTGCCGTGCGCGGTGAGCTTGAGCCAGGCGGTGCCGCGCTCGCCGGCCGCGATGGGGTAGAGCGTCATGCCGGGTCCGGCGTGGAAGCTGAAGGCGCCGGACTCGCTGATGCCCTCCGTACAGCCTTCGAAGAGTTCGGGGTGGTGGTCGGCGAGGAAGCCGGAGCCGTCGACGGCGCTGGCCTCCTCGTCGGCGGTGTACGCGATCACGATGTCCCGGCGGGGCCGGACCCCGGCGCGGGCCCAGGCGCGGACGACGGAGAGCACCATCGCGTCCATGTTCTTCATGTCGACGGCCCCGCGCCCCCACACGACGCCGTCCCTGACCTCGCCGGAGAAGGGATGCACGGACCAGTCGGCGGGCTCCGCCGGTACGACGTCCAGATGGCCGTGGACCAGGAGCGCGTCGGCGCCCGGGTCGGTGCCGGGGATGCGCGCGACCACGTTGGTGCGGCCGGGGGTCCGCTCCAGGAGCGTGGGCTCCAGTCCGGCGGCGGCCAGCCGTTCGGCGACGTACTCGGCGGCGGGGCGTTCGACGCAGTCGCCGTTGCCCCGGTTGGTGGTGTCGATACGGATGAGGTCGGAGGTGAAGGTCACCACCTCGTCCAGCGCCACCATGTCGATGGGTTCCGCCCGGTCCGTACTCGTGTTCTCGTGCGTCATGTCAGCCATACTGCTCCTCCACCGCGGCCGAGACGATCGTGGTGACCGCCTTGAAGGTGCGAATGCCCTCGTACATCGTCCCGCTGGTGTACGCGACCCGCCGCTCGCCTGCGCGTACCACTCCGGGGACGACCGTGGCGGCGGCGCCGAGATGGTCGGCGTCGAACTCCAGCTCGATGGTGAACGGGCCGCCGGCGACCGGTTCGTACCGTACGGCCAGCGCGGTCGCCTCCTTGGCCGCCGCCCGGATGTCGGCGGCGGTACGCGCGGGGGTGCGGCAGACGGCGGCGTACCGCGAGACATGGTCCTTCACGGCGACCTTGCGGGCTCCCGCCGCGTATCCGTCGGCGTCCCGGCAGGTCAGGTCGTCGCCGGTGACGAGGACCACGGGGACCCCGTACTCGGCGACGACGTTCGCGTTGAGCAGACCCTCGCTCGCTCGCGCGCCGTTGAGCCAGACGCCGGTGATGGAGTTGGCCAGATAGGTGTGCGCGAGGACGCCTTCGGTGCCGGCACCCGTGTGGTAGCCGACGAAGGCGATGGCGTCGACGTCACCGTGCTGGACGCCCTCGACCATGCTCAGCGACTTGTGGCGCCCGGTGAGCAGCTGGGCGCGCGGGTCGAGCTCTTCCAGGAGCAGGTTGCGCATGGTCCAGTGGGCCTCGTTGATCAGCACCTCGTCGGCGCCACCGTCCAGGAAACCGAGGACGGCGGCGTTCACGTCCGAGGTGAACAGGGAGCGGCAGCGCTCCCACTGCGGCGTCCCGGGCAGGACGTCCGCCGGCCAGGTCACACCGGTGGCGCCCTCCATGTCGGCGCTGATGAGGATCTTCATGCAGCGAAACCGTACGCGCCACCGGACCCGACGACCACCCCACCAACTACCGGGCGCGTCCCACCACACGGAGCCTTCCGGACGGCGGTCGGCGGGCCGGCCGCGCTCAGCCCGTCGGCGCCGTCCGGGGGCCTGGGATCCGGAGACGGCCTCGACGACGGTGAGCAGCCGCCGACCGCCCGCGACATCGGCAGGCGGCTCCCCGCGCGACCCCGGCGGTGGCCTTCTCCAGGTCCCCCGGCCCGAGGAGGACCAGGGCACCCCGTACGGCGGAACCCGTACGCGGTCGCGAGCCCGCGCCGGTCTCGTCCGGCTTCTGCGGAGCTGGTGAGCGTCTGTCGGTGGCGGGGCGGCCGGGGGGAGTGGCTCAGGCGGGGGCCAGGACGAACCAGCGGGCCGGGAGGTCGATGCGGGTGCCGTCCGCCAGGTGTTCCGTCTGGGGCAGCGTGGTGTCCCCGCTGTCGACGATCCGCAGGCCCGCCCCGGTCAGCAGCCTCGGGACCTCCTCGTCGGACGCCCCGGCGGGTTTGAGGCCGTGGTCGAAGACCCGGCGCAGTTTCGCGGGCGGTCCGCCGGGGTCCTGGGCGGCCCGTTGGAGCACCGTCCTGGACTCCGAGGTCAGCTCCACCACGAACGCCCTGCCGCGCGTGCCGAGGAGTGTCGCGACCGCCTCGGCGACGAGGGGGCGGTCCTGGGGTTCGCTCTGGTGGATGACGGCGCGCATATAGACGTGTGTGTCGCCCATCCGTTCCGACAGCGTCCGGACCGCTTCCCGGTCGACGAGGCTGAGCTGTTCGAACTCGGCCGCCTTCCCGGTGTCGGCCCGGCGCGCGTGTTCGATCGCCGCCCGCGAGAGGTCCACGCCGACCGCGCGGGCGAAGCGGGTGGCGAGATAGCGGGTCTGGGTGCCGTTGCCGCAGCCGAGGTCGACGACCGGGAGCGCCGGGTCGGCGTGCGGCAGGAGTATGTCGCAGTGCGGTACGGCGGTGAGGGCGGGTTCGGAGTCCCAGATCGCCTCGCCCGGTGCGTCGGAGGTCTCGCGCCAGTAGCTCTCCCAGGCATCCAGATAACGCCGTGACACGCTCATGGGACCCCGATTCCCGCCCCGCGGGGGCGAATTGACGGCGCGTCAGTTTCGCGCCACTCGTCGCGAACCCTTTCCCGCCAGAGCCTGTTCGAACCACACCGTTTTTCCGTGTGCGGAGCTGTTGCTCCCCCAGCCCCGGGCCAGTCTGCTCACCACCCGCAGACCCCGGCCGGACTCGTCGTCCGGCGTCGCGCCGAGCAGGCTCGCCGGGGCCGGTTCGTCGTCGGTGACCTCGCAGAGCAGGGCGTCGTTACGGACCAGCCGCAGCCCGACATGGCGGATACGGGCGTGCCGTACGGCGTTGGTGACCAGCTCGCTGACCATCAGCTCCGCGCTCTCCACGGCCTGGGGCAGATCCCAGTCGTACAGCTTGCCGCGCACCAGCCGGCGGGCCCGGGCGACCTCGCGCGGGTCGAGGGCGAGCTGCCACTCGGCGACGTCGCGGTCCGGGATGCCGTTGAGTCTGGCCATCAGCAGGGCCACGTCGTCCTTGCGTCCGCCGTGGGTGTTGAGCGCGCGGATGATGGTGTCGCAGGCCTGGTCCATGGAGGCGGCGGGATGCGCGGCGGACTCGCAGAGCGCGGCGAGGCCCGCGCCGATGTCCTGGCCCCGCACCTCGACCAGGCCGTCGGTGCAGAGCACCAGCCGGTCGCCGGGGCGGACCCGTACCGTCGTGGTCTCGAACGGCACTCCCCCGACGCCGATGGGGGCGCCGGTGGGCAGATCGAGCAGTTCGCTGCGGCCGTCGGCCGCGCGGACCACGACGGGCGGGATGTGCCCGGCGTTGGCGATCTGGAGCTGGGAGCGGATCGGGTCGTACACCGCGTACAGGCAGGTCGCCAGGTAGTTTTCGCCCAGACGCTGCGCCAAGTCGTCGAGATTGCGGAGCAGTTGGGCGGGCGGCATCTCCATGGTCGCCATCGTCTGCACGGCCGTGCGCAACTGGCCCATCATCGCCGCCGAGTTGAGGCCGTGGCCCATCACGTCGCCCACGACGAGCGCGGTACGTGAGCCGGGCAGTTTGACGGAGTCGAACCAGTCGCCGCCGATTCTGCCGAGACGGGTCCCGGGCAGATAGCGGGTGGCGATGTCGCAGCCCGCCATCCGTCCCTCGACCTGCGGCAGCATGCTGTCCTGGAGGGTGTCGGCGACATTCTCCTGATACGTGTACATCCTGGCGTTGTCCAGGACCAGACCGGCCCTGGCGGCCAGCTCGGCGCCGGTGGTGCGGTCCATGTCGTCGAAGGGAAGCCGCCCCTGACGCCGCATCAGCACCATGAAGCCCAGCACCACGTCGCGCGCCTTGAGCGGGACGAGCAGCATGGAGCGGTTGTTGATGAGCGGGCGCAGGTCGCGCTTCTCGAACTGTGCGGAGATCCGGTCGCCGTCCTCCTCGCTGAGCCGGGGGATGAGCACGGGCTCGCCGGTGACCATGCACTGGAAGAACGGGGTGTGTTCGGGGAAGGCGATGGCCTCCCCGATCGGCACCGTGTCGTCCCAGCGGCCCGGTTCGTCGTTGTGCTCGACCCAGACCCGGTGCCAGATGGTGGTCACGTCGGGCCGGCCCGTGGGGAAACCCTCCCCTGCCAGGACCGCGGCGCGCAGATGGGTGCCGGCGAAGTCGGCGAAGCGGGGGACGGCGGCGCTGGTGACCTCGCGGATGGTGCGCGCGAGGTCGAGGGAGGAGCCGATCAGTCCGCTGACCTCGTTCAGGAACTCCAGGCGTTCGCGGACGGCCGCGTATTCGAGGTCCAGCTCGGGTCCGGGCGCGGGATCTCCGGGTCCGGGCACGGGGATTCCGGGTGCGGGCACGGGGATTCCGGCAGCGCCGGCGCCGGGGCGGTCGGGGCCGGTCCCCAGGTGCCCGAGGCCGGTGCCCGGCCCGTCCGGTTTCGCCGTACCGTACGCCTGGCCGGTGCGCGCGGGCGCCCGGCGCGGCACACCCCAGTCGGGTGTCACCGGGACCCGGTCGTGGTGGCTGAACTCCAGGACGGGATAACCGAGTTCGAGGACCTGGGCGACGATGCGCTCCGAGTCCGCGACGCTCATGTTCGGCAGGATGTGCGGGAGTTGCCCGGCCAGCGACTCGGGGTCCGGGAACTCGGTGTGCAGGGAGAAGCTGGGCGCGATGCGCTCGCTGTCGGTGCCCGCGTCCACCCGGAGCTGGTCGACGTCCGCGGCGAGTACGAGATGGCGGCCGGGTCCCGGGCCCGCCAGGGGATAGGCCCACCACAGCACGTCGAGCCGGGGGCGGCCCGCGTCGGAGAGCTTCGCCCGGCCGGCGGTCGGATAGGAGCTGCGTCCGTGCAGCTCCGGTCCCAGCTCGTCGTACGCGTCGTACGCCTCGTACCCGCCGTTGACCAGCCCCGTCCGGTCCTCGGTGAGCGCCCCGGCGACCGGCATGAGATCGCCCGCGGGCTGGCCCACCGCGTCTTCCTTGGAATGGCCGAAAAGCCGCCGTGCGCCGCTCGACCAGTGCGACACGAGGCCGTCGGCGTCCACGACGACCACGGCGAGCGGAATCCGGCCGGCCACGCCGTGCAGGCGCCGTGACCGGAGCGGCGGAGTGCCACTGTCCATGGGTGGAAGGCTCCTTCCCCGCCGCCGGGATCTGCGGCTGTGCACCCACGGTACGGCTCCGAACACGCAGTGCGCGGGGCAATGACCTAATAGGTCGTGCGCCCGCGCACTGGGGAAAGTTGACTGAAATTCAGTCAGTGGTCGGGGTCAGTCCTCGTGGCCGAGCTGCAGGTCGCGCTCGGTGCGTCCGCCGCCCGCCATGCGCAGGACCGTGGCCACGGGCGGATACCCGGCGGCGATGACCGTGTACTCGCCGGAGGAGAGATCGACGAAGCGGAACGTCCCGTCCGCGCCCGTCGTGAGAGTGTCGACGACATTGCCTGCCGCGTCGAGGAGCGTCACACGCGCGTCCTCGACCGGACGCCCGCCGCCGGCCCGTACGGTCCCGCGCAGCACCGCCCCGCCGGCCAGTTCGATGTCCTGTCTGGTCTCGCGCGAGGCCTGGACGCTGACGAGGAGCGCGGCGGGGCGGAAAGCGGGCGCGCTGGCCGCGAGGGTGTACTCCCCCGCCACCAGCTCCGAGATGACGTAACCGCCCTCGCGCCCGCTGCGGGTGGAGGCGACGACATCGCCGCGTACGTCGGTGAGCGTGACGGCGGCGTCGCGTACGGGTGTGCCGTCGGCGGTCAGTACGACGCCGGCGAGCCGCCCCGCTCCGCCGAGGACCACGTCCAGCTCGACGGGGCGTTCGCCGACGGTCACCGTGACGGCCTGCGGCTGGTGCCCGCCGGCGGCGGCGATCATCACGTACGAACCGGCGCCGGGCACGCTCAGCGCGTACCGCCCGTCCTCGCCGCTGGCCCCGCGCCCGATCTGGCTGCCCTGGACGTCGATCAGGGTGAGGGCGGCGCGCGGGACCGTGGTGCCGTCGTGGTGCTGGACGGTCCCGCACACCGCGACGCCCGGCGTGTACGTGTGCGAGGGGGCGGCGCCGTTCGGGGAGGAGGCGGCCGACGGGGCGGTGCGGGCGGACGGAACGGCGGTGGACTCGGCGGCTGAGGTGTTGTAGGACACCAGCGGTTTCTCCTTGAGGAAGCAGGCGATGAGCAGGCCGAGCAGGAGCACCGGCACGAGGTAGAGGAAAATCCGCGGCATCGCGTCCGCGTACGCCTGGATGTAGCTGTCCCGCAGCGCGGGCGGCATCGCGTGCACCATCTGCGGCGTGATGGATTCCGCGCTCGGCAGCCCGGCCCCGGAGGGGACGCGGTCGACGAGCGCGTCGGTGAGCCGGTCGGCGAAGAGCGTGCCGAAGATGGCGGCGCCGACGCTGCCGCCGATCTGGCGGAAGTAGTTGTTGGCGCTGGTGGCGGTGCCGAGGTCGGTCGGCTGGACGGAGTTCTGTACGGCGAGGATGAGGACCGGCATGACCAGGCCGATACCGATGCCGAGGACTGCTTGCCAGAGGCTGTATTCGAGGCGGGAGGTGTCGGTCTCCAGACGGGACAGCAGCCACATGCCGACGGCGGAGATCGCGGCGCCGAGGACGGGGTAGACCCGGTAGCGGCCGGTCTTGCTGATGAGGTGTCCGGAGACGACGGAGGCGCCGACGATGCCGCCCATCATCGGGAGCATCAGCAGGCCGGACTCGGTGGCCGAGGCCCCGTCGACCATCTGGAGGAAGGTCGGCAGATAGCTGGCGGCGCCGAAGAGCGCGACGCCGACGACCGCGCCGACGAGACCGGTGATGTTGAAGATCGAGTCGCGGAACAGCCGCAGCGGGATGATCGGTTCGGGCGCGAACCGCTCGACGACCAGGAACAGGACGGCCGTCACGACGGAGCCGGCGGCGAGCCCGACGATGACGCGTGAGCCCCACGCGTACTCCGTACCGCCCCAACTGGTCAGCAGCACCAGGCAGGTCGACGCGGCGGCGAGCAGCACGGCACCCATGATGTCGAGCCGGGCCTTGGCGCGGGGCCTCGGGAGCTTCAGTACGACGGTGACGACGGCGAGCGTGACGAGGCCGAACGGGACGTTGAAGTAGAAGCACCAGCGCCAGGAGACATGGTCGGTGAAGAAACCGCCGAGGAGCGGTCCGGCGACGGAGGCGAGGCCGAAGGCGCCGCCGATCAGGCCCATGTACCGGCCCCGTTCGCGGGGCGGCACGATGTCGGCGATGATCGCCTGGACGCCGATCATGAGTCCGCCGGCGCCGACGCCCTGAAGGGCGCGGAAGGCGATGAGTTCGTTCATCGTGCGGGACCAGCCGGCCAGGGCCGATCCGACGACGAAGACGACGATGGCGAACTGGAAGACGCCCTTGCGGCCGAAGAGGTCGCCGAGCTTGCCGTAGATCGGCAGACCGATCGTGGAGGTCAGCAGATACGCGGTGATCGCCCAGGGCATCCGGTCGAGCCCCTGGAGTTCGCCGACGATCTTCGGCAGGGCGGTGGCGACGATCATCTGCTCCAGCGCCGCGAGAAGCAGCGCGAGCATCAGCCCGAAGAAGACCAGTCGCACCCGGCGCGGGGAGAGTTCGTCGCCCGGGGCGGCGGCGCCGGTGGCGGGTGGGGACGGGTTGATCGTGGCCGGAGTGGGCACGGTGGCCTGCTCGTCGTCCTTCACCAGCGTGATCCCACCCACGAATTGCTCCCCTTCGTCGCGTCTGCGCGGCGTAATTCTTCACATTGCACGCAGAGCGGGAGCAAGTCGGGCGGTTCGCCGAAGGGCGGGCGGCGCATGGCGGCACCTGGTTGTGCGGGGCCCTCGGGGGCGCTCATCAGCGGCTTTCCCACGACGCGTGGTGCGCGGGCGCACGTCACGCGTCGCGGGGAAAACCACTCGAATCGGTGACCCGGTCCTCGGTGCCTCTTGACGTCAGGACCGCCGAGGGCTTAGGGGACTTGACGGTCCGGACGCGCCTCGGCGGAGCGACGGTGGGCAAGAGGCCCCGGGGGGCGCCGGGTCAGGACGTCTCGGACGCCTTCTCCGTCTCGGCCGCGAGCTTGGCGAGCAGCTCGTCGTAGATACGGGCGAGCCCCTTGGGCGCGAACGTCCTCTCGAAGAAGCCGCCGATGCCGCCCGCGCCGTCCCAGACGGTGGTGACGACGGCCTTCGAACGGCCCTCACCGGCCGGGGTGACGACCCAGGTGGTGACCATCGAGGAGTTGCGGTCCTTCTCCACGAGCTGGCCGTCCGTGGGCTCGGTCACTTCGAGAAGGCAGTCGCGGACGCGCTTCTTGGTCGCCCGGAGCTTCCAGTGAACAAGGGTCCCCTCGCCGTCGCCGCCCTCGCGGACCTCGTACTCACTGAAGTGCGCGGGCAGCACCTTGGGACGGATCTCCTGGTAGTCCGCCAGCGCGTCGAACACCGTCTCCGGGTCCGCCGCGATGATCCGCTCCGTCGTGGCCTCGACCTGCGCCATGGCTTCCTCCAGCATTCGTTTCTCCGGACGGCCAGCCAACCATCTCCGCGAGGCGCGCCCAAATCCGGGGTTGCATCGATCATGGGAACACGTGTTCTATTCTGTGGTCAGTACAACTGAGGAGGCGCACATGCGCTGGGACAATCTGGCCGAGAACCACACGTCGGCCCGCGACGCGGCGCTCTTCGGTACGGACGCGGTGACCACGAGGACCTTCGACACCCCGGAATTCCGCGGCATCACCTTCCACGAGATCCGGGCCCGTTCGATCGTGAACCGGGTACCGGGCGCGTCCCGGATGCCCTTCGAGTGGACGGTCAATCCGTACCGGGGATGCTCACACGCGTGCGTGTACTGCTTCGCCCGCAAGACCCACAGCTATCTGGACCTCGACACCGGCATCGGCTTCGACTCGCAGATCGTCGTCAAGATCAACGCGCCGGAGCTGCTCCGCCGCCATCTCGCGTCGCGCCGCTGGCAGGGCGCGCACATCGCGATGGGCACGAACGTCGACTGTTACCAGCGGGCCGAGGGCCGCTACCGGCTGATGCCGGGGATCATCTCGGCGCTGCGCGACCGCGCGAACCCGTTCTCCATCCTGACGAAGGGCACGCTGATTTTGCGCGACCTCGAACTGCTGCGGGAGGCCGCGGAGGTCACGGACGTCGGCGTCTCCGTCTCCGTCGGCTTCACCGACGAGCGGCTGTGGCGCACGGTCGAGCCGGGAACGCCCTCGCCGCAGCGCCGCCTCGACGCGGTCCGGACGCTCACCGACAACGGCATAGGGTGCGGGGTCCTGATGGCCCCCGTCATCCCCTTCCTCGGCGACGGAGCGAACCAGCTCCGGGCGACGGTGCGGGCGATAGCCGCGTCCGGGGCGACCTCGGTGACGCCGCTGGTGCTGCATCTGCGGCCGGGCGCGCGCGAGTGGTTCATGCAGTGGCTGCGGGAGCACCACGCGTATCTGGTGCCGCGCTACGAGCGGCTGTACGCGGAGGGGGCGTACGCGCCGAAGTGGTACCAGCGCCGGATCACGCGCCAGGTCCACGAGCTGGCCGACGAGTTCGGCATCGGTCCCGCGGGCCGGGCGGCCCGGCGGCGGATCCTGGTCCCGGAGACACCGGAGCCGGCGCCGGAACCGGGACCGACGCAGCTGACGCTGCTGTAATTCCGGCGCGGGCGGGGACGCCGGTGGGATAATCCGAGCATGACAGTGATCGAGGTCGTACAGGGCGACATCACGCGCCAGGGCACGGAAGCCATCGTCAACGCGGCGAACGAGTCGCTGCGCGGCGGAGGCGGTGTGGACGGCGCGATCCACCGCGCGGCGGGCCCACGCCTCGCGGAGGCGGGCGCGGCGATCGCCCCGTGCGCCCGGGGCGACGCGAAGGCGACCCCCGGCTTCGACCTCCCGCCCCCGATCCGCCATGTGATCCACACGGTGGGCCCGGTCTGGAAGGGCGGCACCCACGACGAGGAGTCGGTCCTGACGTCCTGCTACCGCCGCAGCCTGGAGGTGGCGGACGAACTCGGCGCGACCAGCATGGCGTTCCCGGCGATCTCCACGGGCATCTTCGGCTTCCCCCCGCACCTCGCGGCGAGGATCGCGGTGGCGACACTCCGCGCCACCCCGACGTCGGTGGAACGGATCAGCCTGATGGCATTCGACGAAGAGACGCACCGCGTGCTGACGGAGGCACTGGCGGAGGGTTAGGGCGCGACGAGCGGGCTCCGCCGACGCGCGTGGGCGAACGAACAGGCCAACAGCCTCCGCCGGACCGACGCCCACGGATGACGCGTCGCCCCGGGACCGACTCCCGCATCGCAAGCGCCAGCAGGTAACGCGCCCGCCGCGCGCCGACATGCGATACCCAGGCCGGACGGACCCGCAACTGCTGCGCGTCGGCGAGCACACGGCGCGACAGATCCCCTCCGGTAGACGTAGGACAGGAGCCGACTCCCGCCGCGCGGCGACATGCGATACCCAAGCCGGACGACCCCACCGCCACCGCACACCGTCGGCACACACGGACCGACCGATCCCCTCCGGTAGACGTACGGCAGGAGGCGACTCCCGCCCCGCAAGCGCCAGCGGCGCCCGCTGCGCGGCGACGCGCAACCCCACCGCCACCGCACCCCGTCGGCGAGCGCGCGGGCCGACAGGTCCCGTCCGGTAGACGTAGGGCAGGAGGCGACTCCCGCACCGCTCCGGACCAACTCCCAAGCGCCGGCAGGTAACGCGCCCGCTGCGCGGCAACGCGCAATACCCCAAGCCGGACGACCCCACCGCCACTCCACCCCGTCGGCACACACGGACCGACCGATCCCCTCCGGTAGACGTACAACAGGAGGCGGCGCCGCTGCGCGTCGGTGAGCGCACCAGCCGACGCCCCAAGGCGCGGGGCACCGCAGCCCCCCGGGCCCGCGCGCCCGACGGCAGGACCCCGCCCATCCGCACCGGGCCGCGCTTCGCCCCGGACAAGGTCCCGCCGCCTGCCGCCCCGCGGAAACCCCTCGTCCCGTCTCCCGCCCGTCCGCGAGGATGGGGCGCATGACTCGACTTACTCATGTGCATTCCCCCGCCGGCGTCGCCCCCGGTCGTGGTTACAGTCACGTCGTCTGGGGCACCGGGCGGTTCGTTGCCGTGTCCGGGCAGTGTGCTTTTGGGGGTGACGGTGAGGTCGTCGGGGTGGGGGACGCCGGGGCGCAGGCTCGGCAGGTTTTCGAGAATCTGCGGCTCTGTCTCGCCGAGGCCGGGGCCACCTTCGGGGACGTCGTCAAGTTGACGTACTTCGTGACCGACGTCGCGCACCTGCCCGCCGTACGCGCCGCGCGCGACGAGGTCATCGACACCGAGCGGCCACCCGCCAGCTCCGCCGTCCAGGTGGCCGCCCTCTTCCGGCCCGAACTGCTCGTCGAGATCGAGGCGTTCGCGATCGTCGGCGAGGGCGAGGACGAGGGCGAGAAAGACCGCGAGGACGGCTGAGCCATGGACGTCGGCATACGCGCGATGACCGCCGACGACTGCGAGGCCGTCGCCGCCGTGCGCGTCGGCGGCTGGCGGTGGGCGTACGCGGGGCTGATGCCGGCGGCGTACCTCGACGCGATGAGCGTCGAGGAGGACGCCGCCCAGCGTCGCGCCCGGCTCGCGGACGGAGACGGCCGGGTCGTGAACCTCGTCGCGGAGCGTGACGGCGCCGTCGTCGGGTGGGTCTGCTTCGGGCCGTGCCGGGACGAGGACGTGCCCGCCGGCGCACTGGAGCTGTACGCGCTCTACGTACGGCCGGAGCACGTCTCCACCGGCGTCGGCCGCGCGCTGCTGGAGACCTGTCTGGACCACGCCGCGGCGGACGGCCGCTCCCCTCTTCTGCTCTGGGTCCTGAAGGAGAACCGCCGGGCCCGGCGGTTCTACGAAAAGGCTGGATTCACACCCGACGGCGCCGAGGAGCCCTTCGAGGTCGGCGGCGCGTCCGTGCCGGAGGTGCGTTACGCGCGCCCGCTCATCCCAGCCGGCTGAGCGCCTCCGACGCGGGCCCGGACAGCCGGGGGTGCGCGCGGGCGGCCCGGAGCAGCGGCAGCGCGCGCCGGTCGCCCAGCTGCCCCAGGCCCTCGACGCAGGCGAGCGCCACCCGCCAGTGGGTCTCGCCGGGCGCGAGCAGCCGCTCCAGGGTGGTGATCAGGGCCGGTACGGACTCCGGTGCCCTTAGCTCGGTGAGCAGCCGCACCGGCTGGAGGGCGTACGCGGTGCGCAGCACGTTCGTGGCGAGCGCGGCGGCCGCGCGCGGCGTACGGGGGTCCCCGAGCCGCGCCAGCGCGTGGGACGCCGACACACAGCGCTCGGGATCGCGGTGGTTGAGAAGCAGCACCAGGGTCTCGAACGCCCGCCGGTCACCCGCGCAGCCGAGCCGGAAGGCCGCGATCTCCCGTGCCCACAGGGGGTGTTGGGGCGCGACGAGCACCTCCGCCAGTTCCTCGCGGTCCTCGGTGGCGATCAGCCGCCGGTACGTGGCGGAGCCGCCGGACTCCTCCCGTACCCGCTCGGCGAGTGAGCGCAAGTCCTCGTCGATGATGCCCTGTTCGGCACGGTCGGTGACCGACGCCCGGGGTGGGGCCACCCCGACCGCCTTCGCCGCCCCCGCCGTGTCCGCAGGTCCTGCCTGCCGTTCCAGCTCGCTCATGCCGGGCAGCGTATCCGCGCTCCGTGTCCGAAAGGCAGCTCTCCGTGACCGCCGGAGCGGCGAACGGCCGGTTTCCGCCGGTGACGCACCGCACATCTCCGCAGGGCTGGCGCGCTCGTTACCCGCCGGTTAATCTCAAGTGAGCGGGAAACCCCCGCGGCTCCCGGTGGCCTGGTGACGCAGCCACCGTGAGTGTCCGTCGGTTCGGCATTACGCGGTTCGGCATCACCGCGGCTGTTCTCACAGCGGCCGTGCGGCGCGACCCCGGGACAGGGTCCGCCGGCTCTCGCCTCTGCACGCCATCGACCGCCGCCGGTAGATCCGGGCGGCACGTGACACGCACCCGTCCTCTTTCTTTCTTCAGTCGTCACTCACCCCTGGAGTCCCCTGATGGACATCCCTCTCTCCACCATCGCCGTCGTCGGCCTCGGCACGATGGGGACCGGTATCGCCGAGGTCCTCGCCCGCGCCGGCCGCGAGGTCATCGGCATCGACATCGACGAGAGCGCCACCTCCCACGCGGTCGGCGTGTTCGAGGCGTCCACCGCGCGCGCCGTGGAGCGCGGGCGGATCACCGAGGAGGAGCGGCGCGCCATGCTCGCCCGCTTCCGTACCTTCACGGACCTCGGAGCCGCCGCGGACGCCGGTCTCGTCATCGAGGTCGTCCCCGAGTCGTACGAGATCAAGCAGCAGGTCCTGCGCGCCCTGGACGGCATCGTCTCCCCCACCGCCGTCCTGGCCACCGGCACGAACGCCCTGTCGGTGACCCGCCTCGCCGCCGACTCCGCGCATCCCGAGCGCGTGCTCGGCCTGCACTTCTTCAATCCGGCCCCCGCGATGAGGCTGGTGGAGGTCGTGTCGTCGGTGCTGACCGCCCCGGCGGCCGTCACCGCCGTCACCGCGCTGGCGCGCGAGCTGGGCAAGGAGCCCGTCGCCGTGGGCGACCGGCCCGGCTTCGTCGCGGACGGGCTGCTCTTCGGCTATCTGAACCAGGCCGCCGCGATGTACGAGGCCAAGTACGCGTCCCGCGAGGACATCGACGCCGCGATGCGGCTCGGCTGCGGGCTGCCGATGGGCCCGCTGGCGCTGCTCGACCTGATCGGCGTCGACACCGCCCGTACGGTCCTGGAGGCGATGTACGCCGCCTCGCGCGACCGGCTGCACGCCCCGGCGCCGGTCCTCAGGCAGCTCAGCGAGGCCGGGCTCACCGGCCGCAAGGCGGGGCGCGGCTTCTACACGTACGAGGCGCCGGGCAGCGGCACGGTGGTGCGCGACGCGCTGACCCCGCTGGACGGCGCGCGCGGCAAGGGCGGCGAACGGCCGGTGCGCTCGGTCGGCGTGGCGGGCTCGGGCACGATGGCGAGCGGTATCGCCGAGGTCTTCGCCAAGGCGGGTTACGTCGTGGTGCTCGCCGCCCGCAGCCAGGAGAAGGCGGACGCCGCGAAGGCGCGCGTGGCCAAGTCCCTGGGCCGCTCCGTCGACAAGGGGCGGCTGACCGGGGAGGCGCGCGACGACACGCTGGCGCGGATCACAGCGGCCGGTTCGCTGGACGCGCTGGACGACGTCGATCTCGCCGTCGAGGCCGTGACCGAGGACCTGGAGGTCAAGCGGCAGCTGTTCGGTGCGCTGGACAAGGTCTGCAAGCCGGGCGCGGTGCTCGCCACCACGACGTCGTCGCTGCCGGTCGTCGCCTGCGCCCGCGCCACCACGCGTCCGCAGGATGTCATCGGTATGCACTTCTTCAACCCGGCCCCGGCCATGAAGCTGGTCGAGGTGGTCCGTACGGTCCTCACGTCGGACGAGGTCCACGCGACGGCCCGCGAGGTGTGCGCGACGATCCGCAGGCATCCGGTGGACTGCGGCGACCGGGCGGGCTTCATCGTGAACGCGCTGCTGTTCCCGTATCTGAACAACGCGGTGAAGATGGTCCAGGAGCACTACGCGACGCTGGACGACATCGACGCGGCGATGAAGCTGGGCGGCGGCTATCCGATGGGGCCGTTCGAACTGCTGGACGTGGTCGGACTGGACGTCTCGCTGGCCATCGAACGGGTCCTGCACCGCGAGTTCCGCGATCCCGGACTGGCCCCGGCACCACTGCTGGAGCACCTGGTGGCGGCGGGCTGTCTGGGCCGTAAGACGGGCCGCGGTTTCCGCGAGTACGCCGCCCGCCGGTAGGGCCGGCGGGGAGCTCCGGCGGGGGCCCGGTGACGGCCCCCGAAGGCGCGCCGTCCTGCGCGGATGCAGTACGTTCGGGTCATGGCCCAGCCCGCTGACTCCGCCCGACGGCCCGCCCGTACGAACACGACGTCCGACGCGCCGGAGAGCGCGGCCGGCAGCCGCGCGGCAGCCCAGCGGCTGAAGATGCGCCGGGAACTGTCGGCGGCGGCGATGGAGTTGTTCTCGACCAAGGGGTACGAGGCGACGACCGTCGACGAGATCGCCGCGGCGGCCGGGGTCGCGCGCCGGACGTTCTTCCGGCACTTCCGTTCCAAGGAAGAGGCGATCTTCCCCGACCACGACGACACCCTCGTGCGCGCGGAGGCGGTCCTGAACGCGGCACCCGCGCACGAGCATCCACTCGACACGGTGTGCCGGGGCATCAAGGAAGTCATGCGGATGTACGCGGCGTCGCCGACGCTCTCCGTGGCGCGCTACCAGCTCACCCGCGAGGTGCCCGCCCTGCGCGAGGCGGAGATCGCCTCGGTGGCCCGCTACGAGCGGCTCTTCACCCGTTATCTGCTGGGCCATTTCGACGAGCACGACCACCCGGAGGGCAACGACGACCCGCTGCTGGCGGAGGTGGCCGCGTCCGCCGTCGTCACCGCGCACAACCATGTGCTGCGCCGCTGGCTGCGGGCCGACGGCCAGGGCGATGTGGAGGCGCAGCTCGACCACGCCTTCGCGATCGTCCGGGACACGTTCAGCTCGGGGATCGCCGCGGGCCGGGCCATGGGCGGGGGCCGGCAGCCGGCGGCCTCGGTGAGCACGAGCGGCGAGGTGCTGGTGGCGGTGGCCCGTACGGACGCCCCGCTGGACGAGGTCATGCGGACGATCAAGCAGGCGCTCAAGGACGCGTGACGGCCTGCCGGGGCAAACGCCCGCCGTGGTCCGCCCTTGTACGACCCGGCACGACCCCGCACGCCCCTCGGCGCCGCCCTCACCGCCACCTCTCACCGACACGTCCGCTGTGACACGCCTCAACTGAGCCGCTCCGCCGCCAAACAGCCACCTAAGGTGACATTTCACCTCACAGAGTGGACTGCCGGTGCTCATGCGTGCCCCACGGATGACAACTGAGAGAGATTCTTGGCACGCAGTGCCTTGTCGTATGACACGGCGTGCCATACGTTATGGGTGTCCGGGCGGCCGGCGCACCGAGTTCCCTCGTACGCCGACTGTCCCCGCGAGCCACCCGGCCCGCGCGCCCGGACGCCTGCGTCACAGGCATTCCGCACGCCCACCCGGCGTCGCCGCGCACCACCCCCCGCCGAACCGACGGCACACCTCCATCGCCCCACGCGCACAGCGCGGCCCCTCGTCCCATCCCTCAGGGACCTGTTCAGCGTTCCCGCAACACGCTCCGCCGGAGGCCACACCGTGAAGGACATCCTGGACGCCATCATGTCGCCGGACAGCACGTCCGCCGACTTCGCCGCACTGCCCCTGCCCGAGACCTACCGCGCGGTGACCGTGCACAAGGACGAGAGCGAGATGTTCGCCGGTCTCGACTCCCGCGAGAAGGACCCGCGCAAGTCCCTGCACGTCGACGACGTGCCCGTGCCCGAACTCGGCCCCGGCGAGGCCCTGGTGGCCGTCATGGCCAGCTCGGTCAACTACAACTCCGTCTGGACCTCGATCTTCGAGCCGATGTCGACCTTCGGCTTCCTGGAGCGCTACGGCAAGCTCAGCGAGCTGTCCAGGCGCCACGACCTGCCGTACCACGTCATCGGGTCCGATCTGGCGGGGGTCGTCCTGCGCACCGGACCCGGGGTCAACACCTGGCATCCCGGTGACGAGGTCGTCGCGCACTGCCTCTCCGTGGAGCTGGAGAGCTCGGACGGGCACAACGACACGATGCTCGACCCCGAGCAGCGCATCTGGGGCTTCGAGACCAACTTCGGCGGCCTGGCCGAGATCGCGCTCGTCAAGTCCAACCAGCTGATGCCCAAGGCCGCGCATCTGAGCTGGGAGGAGGCCGCGGCCCCCGGCCTGGTCAACTCCACCGCGTACCGCCAGCTGGTGTCGCGCAACGGCGCCGGGATGAAGCAGGGCGACAACGTGCTGATCTGGGGGGCGAGCGGCGGACTCGGCTCGTACGCCACCCAGTTCGCGCTCGCGGGCGGCGCCAACCCGGTCTGTGTGGTCTCCAGCGGCCGCAAGGCCGAAATCTGCCGGCGCATGGGGGCGGAGGCGATCATCGACCGCACGGCCGAGGAGTACCGGTTCTGGCAGGACGAGCACCATCAGAACCCGCGCGAGTGGAAGCGGTTCGGCAAGCGCATCCGTGAGCTGACGGGCGGTGAGGACGTCGACATCGTCTTCGAGCACCCGGGCCGGGAGACCTTCGGCGCCAGCGTGTACGTCACCCGCAAGGGCGGCACGATCGTCACCTGCGCCTCGACGTCCGGCTACACCCACGAGTACGACAACCGCTATCTCTGGATGTCGCTGAAGCGGATCGTGGGCTCGCACTTCGCCAACTACCGCGAGGCGTGGGAGGCCAACCGGCTCGTCGGCAAGGGGAAGATCCACCCGACGCTGTCGAAGGTGTACCCGCTGGAGGAGACCGGCCAGGCCGCGTACGACGTCCACAGCAACCGCCACCAGGGCAAGGTCGGCGTGCTCGCGCTGGCGCCCCGCGAGGGCCTCGGGGTCGGCGACCCGGAGACCCGCGCCCGGCACGTCGACGCCATCAACCGCTTCCGGGACGTGTGACATGCCGGAACCCGACCCCGGACGGACCGCCGCCGGCCCCGCCAGCGGCAGGCGGCCGAAGGACCGGCCGTGGCTGATGCGGACCTACGCCGGCCATTCGACGGCCGAGGCGTCCAACGCGCTGTACCGCAACAACCTGGCCAAGGGCCAGACCGGTCTCTCGGTCGCCTTCGACCTGCCGACCCAGACGGGCTACGACCCGGACCATGTCCTGGCGCGCGGCGAGGTCGGCCGGGTCGGTGTCCCCGTCTCCCATCTCGGCGACATGCGGCGGCTGTTCCAGGACATCCCGCTGGACCGGATGAACACCTCGATGACCATCAACGCGACGGCCATGTGGCTGCTCGCGCTCTACCAGGTGGTCGCCGAGGAGCAGGGCGCGGACAGCGACCTGCTCCAGGGGACGACGCAGAACGACATCGTGAAGGAGTACCTGTCGCGCGGGACGCACGTCTTCCCGCCGGTGCCCTCGCTGCGGCTGACCACCGACATGATCACGTACACGGTCGCGCACATCCCCCGGTGGAACCCGATCAACATCTGCAGCTACCACCTCCAGGAGGCCGGGGCCACGCCGGTCCAGGAGATCGCGTACGCGATGTCCACGGCGATCGCCGTGCTCGACGCGGTGCGCGACAGCGGGCAGGTGCCGCCGGAGCGGTTCGGCGACGTCGTGGCCCGTATCTCCTTCTTCGTGAACGCCGGGGTGCGTTTCGTCGAGGAGATGTGCAAGATGCGCGCCTTCGGCCGTATCTGGGACCGGATCACCCGTGAGCGGTACGGAGTGCGGGACGAGAAGAAGCGGCGCTTCCGTTACGGCGTCCAGGTCAACTCCCTCGGTCTGACGGAGGCCCAGCCGGAGAACAACATCCAGCGCATCGTGCTGGAGATGCTGGGCGTGACGCTGTCCAAGGACGCGCGGGCCCGCGCCGTACAACTCCCGGCCTGGAACGAGGCGTTGGGGCTCCCCCGACCGTGGGACCAGCAGTGGTCGCTGCGGATACAGCAGGTACTCGCCCTGGAGAGCGACCTGTTGGAGTACGAGGACATCTTCGACGGGTCGCACGTCGTGGAGGCGAAGGTGGCCTCCCTCGTCGAGGACTCGCTGGCGGAGATGGACCGGATCGAGGAGATGGGCGGCGTGATGGCCGCCGTCGAGTCCGGCTATCTGAAGTCGCGGCTGGTCTCCTCGCACGCCGAGCGCCGGGCGCGTATCGAGTCGGGCGAGGAGAAGGTCGTCGGCGTCAACTGCTTCGAGCCGACCGAGCCCAATCCGCTGACCGCCGATCTCGACACCGCGATCATGACGGTCGATCCGGAGAACGAGGCCCGGGTGGTGGCGGCGCTGCGGACCTGGCGGGAGAACCGGGACGAGGTGCGGGCGGCCGAGTCCCTGACCGCGCTGAAGCGGGCCGCGGCCGGCACCGACAATCTGATGGCGGCCACCGTGGAGTGCGCGCGGGCGGGTGTGACCACCGGCGAGTGGGCCTGGGCGCTGCGGGACGTCTTCGGTGAGTTCCGGGCGCCGACGGGGGTGGGCGGCGCGCCGGTGGCGGTCACCGCCGACAGCGGGTCGGCGCTGGCCGCCGTACGGGAGAAGGTGTCCCGTACGGCAGCGGACATCGGCTCCGGGCGGCTGCGGCTGCTGGTGGGCAAGCCGGGGCTGGACGGGCACTCCAACGGGGCCGAGCAGATCGCCGTACGGGCGCGGGACGCCGGGTTCGAGGTGGTCTACCAGGGCATCAGACTGACGCCCGAACAGATCGTGGACGCCGCCGTCGCCGAGGACGTGCACTGCGTGGGCCTGTCGATCCTGTCGGGCTCGCACGCCGCGCTGGTGCCGGACGTGCTGGGCCGGCTGCGTGAGGCGGGGGCCGGGGACGTCCCGGTGATCGTCGGCGGGATCATCCCGGGCGCCGACGCCGAGGCGCTGCGGGCCGCGGGAGTGGCCGCCGTCTTCACCCCGAAGGACTTCGGGATCACCGAGATCATCGACCGTATCGTCGACGAGATCCGTCACGCGAACAAGCTCGACCCCCTGGAGGTCCGCACATGACCACGTCGCCCACGTCCCCGGCGTCTTCCGCGTCCCAGACGCCCATGGACAGGCTCCGGCCCCGGCGCTCGTGCCTCGCCGTCCCCGGCTCCAACCCGCGCTTCCTGGAGAAGGCCCAGGGCCTGCCCGCCGACCAGGTCTTCCTGGATCTGGAGGACGCCTGCGCGCCGCTCGCCAAGGAGGGCGCCCGGCACACCATCGTCGACGCGCTCAACAAGGGCGACTGGACCGGCAAGACGCGTGTCGTACGCGTCAACGACTGGACGACGCACTGGACCTACCGCGATGTGATCACGGTCGTGGAGGGCGCGGGCCACAATCTGGACTGCGTCATGCTGCCCAAGGTCCAGGACGCCCAGCAGGTCGTCTCGCTGGATCTGCTGCTCACCCAGATCGAGAAGACGATGGGCTTCGACGTCGGCCGTATCGGTATCGAGGCACAGATCGAGAACGCCAAGGGCCTGGTGAACGTCGACGAGATCGCGGCCTCCTCGCCCCGGCTGGAGACCATCGTCTTCGGCCCGGCCGACTTCATGGCGTCGATCAACATGAAGACGCTGGTGGTCGGTCAGCAGCCGCCCGGTTACGGCGCGGACGCCTACCACTACATCCTGATGCGGATCCTGATGGCCGCCCGTACCCACGATCTCCAGGCGATCGACGGGCCGTTCCTCCAGATCCGGGACGTCGACGCGTTCCGCGAGGTCGCGGGCCGGGCCGCCGCGCTGGGCTTCGACGGCAAGTGGGTCCTGCACCCGGGCCAGATCGACGCCGCGAACGAGATCTTCTCGCCGTCGCAGGAGGACTACGACCACGCGGAGCTGATCCTCGACGCGTACGACTACGCGACGTCAGAGGCGGGCGGCAAGAAGGGGTCGGCGATGCTCGGCGACGAGATGATCGACGAGGCGAGCCGCAAGATGGCGCTGGTCGTCTCCGGCAAGGGCCGGGCGGCCGGGCTGCGGCGGACGTCGGTCTTCGAAGCACCGGAGGCCTGAGAGATGCGATTCGGGCGCACCTTCGAGGAGTTCGAGGTCGGGGCCGTCTACAAGCACTGGCCGGGAAAGACCGTCACCGAGTACGACGACCATCTGTTCTGTCTGCTCACCATGAACCACCATCCGCTCCATCTGGACACCAACTACGCAGAGAAGACGACCGACTTCGGCGAGAACGTCGTGGTGGGCAACTACATCTACTCGCTGCTGCTCGGCATGTCCGTCCCCGACGTCTCCGGCAAGGCCATCGCCAATCTGGAGGTCGAGTCGCTGAAGCACATCGCGCCGACCTTCCACGGCGACACGCTGTACGGCGAGACGAGGGTCCTGGACAAGACGCCGTCGCGGTCCAAGGACGACCGGGGCGTCGTGTACGTCGAGACCACCGGCTACAAGCAGGACGGCACGGTCGTGTGCGTCTTCCGCCGCAAGGTGATGGTGCCGACCGCGACCTACATCGACAAGCGCGGCGGCGAACAGCCCGGCCGCCCCGAGCCGATCACTCAGGAGAGCTGACCCATGAGCCGTCTCGCCCGGACCGCCGACCTGACCGACATCCAGCGGGAGATCCTCTCCACGGTCAGGGACTTCGTCGACAAAGAGATCCTGCCGGTGGCCACGGAGCTGGAGCACCGCGACGAGTACCCGACCCGGATCGTCGAAGGGCTCAAGGAAATCGGCCTGTTCGGGCTGATGATCCCCGAGGAGTACGGCGGTCTGGGCGAGTCCCTGCTCACCTACGCGCTCTGTGTGGAGGAGATCGCCCGCGGCTGGATGTCCGTCTCGGGCATCATCAACACGCATTTCATCGTGGCGTACATGCTCAAGCAGTACGGCACACAGGAGCAGAAGGACACCTTCCTGCCGCCCATGGCGGCCGGCGATGTACGGGGCGCGTTCTCGATGTCCGAGCCCGGTCTCGGGTCCGACGTGTCGGCCATCACGTCGAAGGGCGTCAGGAACGGCGACGAGTACGTGCTGGACGGCCAGAAGATGTGGCTGACGAACGGCGCCACGTCCACGCTCGTCGCGGTCCTGTGCCGGAGTGACGAAGGCCACCCCGAGGGCACCGCGCGTCACCGGTCGATGACCACGTTCCTGGTCGAGAAGGAGCCCGGATTCGGTGAGGTACGGCCCGGTCTCACCATCCCCGGCAAGATCGACAAGATGGGTTACAAGGGCGTCGACACCACCGAGTTGATCATGGACGGACTACGCATTCCGGCCAATCGGGTCCTCGGCGGGGACACCGGGCGAGGGTTTTACCAAATGATGGACGGCGTCGAGGTCGGCCGCGTCAACGTCGCCGCGCGTGGCTGTGGCGTCGCACAACGCGCGTTCGAGCTCGGCGTCGCATACGCCCAGCAGCGTCGGACTTTCGGCAAACCGATCGCCGAACACCAGGCAATCCAGTTCAAGCTGGCCGAAATGGGCACCAAGGTCGAAGCAGCTCATGCGATGATGGTCAATGCGGCACGCAAAAAGGACTCCGGTGAACGAAACGACCTGGAGGCAGGGATGGCGAAGTACCTCGCCTCCGAATACTGCAAGGAAGTCGTCGAGGACGCCTTCCGTATCCACGGTGGTTACGGCTTCTCGAAGGAGTACGAGATCGAGCGTCTCTACCGCGAGGCGCCGATGCTGCTCATCGGCGAAGGTACCGCCGAGATCCAGAAAATGATCATTGGTCGCCGACTGCTGGAGGAGTACCGATTCCAGGGTTGATCGCGGTCTATGGTCCCATTTGACCGCCCCCGAGATCACACCCCGTCATCGTCTTCCGGCCTCCGACTCGGCTTCTGCATTGCCCAGTTGCACCTGGCAACCGATACCATCGACGGAAAGCCGCCGTCCCCGTTGCCCGTGCGGCATCATCCGCTACGAAGGTCATCCATGCCCCACAGCCAAACCTCTGCACCACGCGGCAGCGTCCGCCTTGCGCGCGGAGCATCGCCGTGGCTTCTGCCGACCGTCGCCACCGCAGCACTCAGTCTGGTCCGCGCGCGCCGCTCGAAGCGCGCCGCCGCCATCGCCGTGCCCGCCACCGCTCTCGCGGCAGGCATGCTGTGGTTCTTCCGGGACCCCGAGCGAGAGATCACGCAGGGCCGGGTCATCTCGCCGGCCGACGGAGTGGTGCAGAGCATCATGCCGTGGAAGGACGGGCGCACCCGCGTCGCGATCTTCATGAGCCCGCTGAACGTTCATGTCAACCGCGCCCCCCTCGCGGGCACCGTGACGTCCGTGGAGCACATCCCCGGCGGTTTCGTCCCGGCGTTCAACAAGGAGAGCGAGAACAACGAGCGCGTCGTCTGGCACTTCGACACCGAGCTCGGTGACATCGAGATGGTCCAGATCGCCGGCGCCGTGGCCCGGCGGATCGTGCCGTACGTACCGCAGGGGACCAAGCTGGAGCAAGGCGAGCGCATCGGCCTGATCCGTTTCGGCTCACGCGTCGACATCTACCTTCCCGAAGGTGTGGACGTCGCCGTCGAGGTCGGTCAGGCCACGACCGCAGGGGTGACTCGAATTGACCGTGATTGATCCCGACGCACCGGCCGGCTGGGTCGCCGAGGCCGAGGAGGAGGACGACGCGGAGGAAATGCCGTTGTCGATGCGGCTGTCGATAGCGGACACCCTCACCCTCGGCAACGCCACCTGCGGCTTCATGGCCGTGTACTTCACCACCACCGGCATCCTGATCCCGCACCTCACGGGCAGCGAAGAGTCCGGTATGGCGCGCCACTCCGCGGCCTCCGCGGTGATCCTGATGCTCTGCGCCGCGGTCTTCGACCTCTTCGACGGACTGGTGGCCCGCAAGCTGCGCAGCTCCCCGATGGGCGCCGAGCTGGACAACCTCTCCGACCTGATCAGCTTCGGGCTCGCGCCCGCGTACTTCGTGCTCGTCTACGGCATGGTCGCCGACGACGCGCATCAGCGGGTCTCGGCCCTGGCCGCCGTCGTCGTCCTGCTGGCGGTGGTCCTGCGGCTCGCGAGATTCTCCTGCGTCACGCTGAAGCACGGCATGTTCCAGGGCATGCCGAGCCCCTTCGGCGCGCTGACGGTCGTCTCGATCGTGCTCCTGGAGCTCCCCTTCGTACCGACGCTGCTGGCCATCATCGGTGTGGCGTGGCTGATGGTGAGCCGGGTCGAGTATCCGAAGCCGCGGGGCATCCTCGCGGTGGCGATGCTCAGCTGGATCGTGTCCGCGATGGCGATGCTGGTGGCCTGGGCGTTCGACGCGCCCGGCGGGCAGCTGCTGCTCCAGACAGGCTGTGCGCTCCAGGTCGTGACCGGCGCTGTGATCCCCGTCTTCGCCACGGCGCGACGGGTGAACACGTTCCGTGACAATCGGCGTGAGGCGCGGGCGGCGCAGCTGCCGTAGGCGGCGCGTCGTACCGACACACGGCAGGGGCCCGGACGCCTGAGGCGTCCGGGCCCTTCCTTATGCCCTCCGGGTGCGGGGCGAGGGGTCAGCCGCCGAAGGTGAAGCCCTCGGCGGGCTTGGCCACCCGTGCCTCCTGGACGACCTTCAGCCCGCCCGGCACCTTGGAGTCCGGCTTCATGATCACGGACTCGCGGGTGGAGGGCGCCGCCGGGTCCGAGAAGTCATGGGTGATCCCGAAGCCGGTGGAGAACGAGTCGAGCCCCAGCAGCGCCTTGTCGACGCCCTCCCTGGTCAGGTCCTTGTTCTCGCACGCCTTCTTCAGCAGCTCGCCGTAGAGCGAGGCCGCCGTCCAGCCGGAGACGACGCCGTTGTCGAGACCGTCGTCCGGGTAGGCGGCGGCGTACTCCGTGGCCAGCTTCTTGGGCGCCGCCTCGTCCGAGCCGATGGGCAGGGTGGACGAGGCGATGTAGTAGTCCTTCATCAGCGCAGGGCCCGCCGCCGTGGCGAGGAGCTGGGGCGCGAACGCCGAGTTGTTGCCGACGACCGGGACGTTGAACCCGCCCGCCGCCGCCACCCCCACCAGCGAGGCCGCCTGGCGCGGCCCCGCGCTGATCACGATCGCCTTGACCCCCGCCTTCTTGAGCGCGGCGACCTGCGCGGACATGTCGTTGTCGGTCGGCTTGATCTTCTGCTCGACGACGGTGAGACCCGCCTGCTCGGCGGCGTACTCGGAGCCGACGAGGGCGTTCTCGCCGTAGTCGCCCTCGAAGTAGACGTGGCCGATCTTGTCGCCCTCGGCGATGCGGTCGTTGCTGAGGAGGTAGTCGATCGCGTTGATCGTCTCGATGTCGTACGTGGCGCCGACGACCCGTACGTACGGGCTGCCGAGCAGACTCGCCGACCAGGCCTGCGGCAGCACGAGGCCCTTGTCCTGCCCGTCGATGCGCTTCTCGACGGCGGCGACGAAGGGCGAGCCGATGAACTGCGCGAAACCGAGCACGTCCGGCTCCAGCTCCGTGTAGGCGGCGACGGCCTTCTGCGGGTCGTAGCCGTGGTCGCGTACGGTCAGCTCGATCGTGCGGCCGCAGATGCCGCCCGCCTTGTTCGTCCGGTCCGCCCACAGCTGCTGGGCCTGGGTGACGCTCTTGCCGAGCGAGGCGTAGACGCCGGTCATGTCGGTCAGCACGCCCAGCGAGATCGTCTTGTCGCTCACGCCCTGCCCGGTCTTCACCCCTCCGGCGTCCTCCCCCTCGCCGTCGCCGTCGGTGGCCTTGCCGCTGCACCCGGCCAGCGCGAGGGCCAGGACGACCAGCAGCGCCGCACCGGTCCTCGGCGCGTGCGTGTGACGTGCGCGTCGCTTCATGTCTTCTCCCGTGAGAACCGTCGAACCGTCGGAACTGACAGGCGGGTGAGTCCGCCGGGCAGGAAGAGCACCACCGCGACGATCGCGGCGCCGTACAGATAGCGGGACGCCTCGCCCGGTGTGACACCGCCTCCCCCGGGGTCGGAGACCAGGGGGAGGGTGTCGCTGTAGTGGGTGAGGAGCTGGGGCAGCAGGGCGACGAAGGCCGCGCCGACGACGGCCCCGGCGACGGTGCCGAGACCTCCGATGACGATCATGGCGAGATATTCGAGGGCGAGGATCATGCCGAAGTAGTCGGGCACCGTCCGCTGGAAGATCAGCGCGATCAGTACGCCGGCGAGCCCCGCGTACATGGAGGACAGCACGAATACCGCGGCCCGGTAGCGGGCCACCGGCACCCCCATCACCCCGGCGGCGATGCGGTGGTCGCGGATCGCGTTCATGGCCCGGCCGGGCCTGCCCCGGAGCACCCCGCGCGCGAAGAGTCCGCCGGCGAGGAGGGCGAGCAGTCCCGCGTACCAGAGCTTCTCCGACGAGCCGAACGGGACGGCCGCGACGACGACCTCGGAGTCGTCGAAGTCGAAACCGAAGAGGGAGAGCACGGGGACGTCGCGGCCGTTGAAACCGCCGGTCAGATCCCCGGCGTTGAAGAGGACGTGCTGCCCGATGAAGATCAGCGCGAGGGTGGCGATACCGAGATAGGCGCCCCGCAGCCGGCCCGCGATGGGGCTGAAGAGGCCGCCCGCCGCGCCCGCGAGGAGTACGGCGAGTACGACCGCGAGCCAGGTCGGCAGTCCGAGTCCGGTGAGCCGACGGCCGTTCTCCTCGCCGCTCTCGCCCGCGAGGACGCAGTAGCCGTAGGCGCCGACGGCGAGGAAGAAGGAGTGGCCCATGGAGAGCTGGCCGGTGGCACCGGTGAGGAGGTTGAGGCCGATGGCTCCGATGGCGGCGGCCATGGCGAAGAGGCCCGCCTGGAGCCAGAAGCGGTCGAGGTAGAAGGGGAGGGCGAGGAGCAGGAGGGAGCCGGCGAGCCAGGCGTACGCGCGGGGGGTGCGGTGGGCGGGGGGTGTGGCGGGTGCCTTCGCGGGGGCGGGCGAGTCGGAGGCGGGCGAGTCGGGGACGGTCGTGTCAGACACGGGCGAGCTCCTTCGTACCGAAGAGCCCGGCGGGCCGGATGAGCAGGACCGCGACCATCACCAGATACGGCGCGAGATCGCCGAAGCCCCGCCCCAGGAAGGTCAGATCGCTCTGGTAGCCGGTGGCGAAGGACTCCGTGACTCCCACGATGAGTCCCCCGGCGAGCGCTCCGGTCGTGGAGTCGAGGCCGCCGAGTATCGCGGCGGGGAAGGCCTTCAGCGCGGCGAGGGAGGTGGCCCGTTCGAGGCCGGGGGTCGGGAAGACCGTGAGGAAGAGCGCGGCGACGGCGGCGAGGGAGCCCGCGACGGCCCAGGCGGAGAGCGAGACGCGGCCCAGGCGTACGCCCATGAGCGCGGCGGTCGCCGGGTTCTCCGCCGCCGCGCGCATCGAGACGCCCCAGGTGGTGTAGCGGAAGGCGAGCAGGAACGCGGTGATCAGAAGGGCCGCCGCGACGAAGGCGGCGACCCGTGTCTGGGCGATGGTGATGTCCCCGACGGTGAGGAGCCTGTCGCCCCACGGGTCGCCGAGCGCGAGTACGTCGGTGCCGATACGGCGGGTGAGTTCGGTGGTGAGGAGGATGTCGACGCCGATGGTGACGATGGCGAGGACGCTGTGGTCGGTGCCCCGGTAGCGCCGCATGACGGCGTACTCGATGGCCGATCCGACGACGGCCGCGCCCGCGACACCGACGGCGAGGGCGGGCCAGAAGCCGATGTCGTCGTGGAGTACGGCGGTGACGTAGCCGCCCGCGAGAAGGAGCGAGGCGTGGGCGAAGTTGACGACCTCGGTGGCCTTGAAGATGACGACGAAGCCGAGGGCGATGAGGGCGTAGACGGAGCCCATCGAGAGCCCGCCGAGGAGGAGTTCGACGAAGGTGGTCATGAGGCGCTCTCCTCGTCGGCCGTGGTGCGGGCGGCGCTGTCGGGGGTCTCGCCGAGGTAGGCGCGGACGACGGCCGGATCGCTCTGCACCTGGGCGGGGGTACCGCCGGCGATCCGGCGTCCGAAGTCGAGTACGGTCACGGCGTCGGCGAGCCGCATCACCACCCCCATGTCGTGTTCGATCAGCACGATCGAGATGCCGAGGCTGTCGCGCACACCGGCCACGACGGCGGCCGTACGGCGCCGCTCGTCGGCGGTCATGCCGGCCACGGGTTCGTCCAGGAGCAGCACCGTGGGCTCCATGCACAGGGCCCGGCCCAGCTCGACCAGCTTCTGTTTGCCGTACGGGAGGGCTCCCGCCGGGCGGTCCAGATCACCTGCGAGGCCCACGAACTCGGCCACCTCCCCGACTCTGGCCCGGTGCCGGCGCTCCTCGCGGGCGGCGGAGGGCAGCCGGAGGCCGGTGGCGAGGAAGCCCGCGCGGGTGAGCCGGTGGCGGCCGAGGAGCATGCTGTCGGCGACGGTGGCGCCCGGGGGAAGCGCGAGATTCTGGAAGGTGCGGGCGACTCCGAGGGCGGCGACGCGGTGCGGGGGGAGGCCGGTGAGTTCGGTTCCGCCGAGGCGGAGGCTGCCGGAGGTGGCGCGGTAGACGCCGGACAGGACGTTGAGGCAGGTGGACTTGCCCGCGCCGTTGGGGCCGATGACGGCGTGGACACTGCCGGGTTCGACGGTGAAGGAGACGGAGTCGAGGGCGGTGAGCCCGGCGAAGCGGACGGTGACGTCGGTGACGGTGAGGGGTGGCGGGGCCGGAGGGGCCATGGGGGTTTCCCGCCCGGTACGGCCGACCGTCCGTTCGGGATGTCCGGCCGCCGCGAGGGCCGCGTCGCCGGTCGGCTTCTTCTTCGAGTCCGTCACGCGGTCCACCTCCGCAGCACCGGTGCGGACTCCTGGGCCCGGCCCGCGTCCTCGGCGGCCGTCTCGTCGACGACGCCGAGATAGCGGCGGCGTACCTCGTCGGACGCGGCCAGTTCGTCGGCGTCCCCTTCGAGCGTGACCTCGCCGACCTCCAGCACGTACGCGCGCGACGCCAGCCGCAGGGCCATGGAGGCGTTCTGCTCGACCAGCAGGATCGAGGTGCCGCCTGCGTTGATGCGCCGGATCGTCTCGGCGATCCGGGCCGACACGAGGGGGGCGAGGCCGAGGGAAGGTTCGTCCAGGAGGAGCAGCCGGGGGCGTGCCATCAGGCCCCGGGCGAGTGCGAGCATCTGCTGTTCGCCGCCGGAGAGCAGTCCGGCGCGCTGGCCCGCCCGGTCGGCGAGTACGGGGAAGAGCTCGTGCACCTCGGCGAGGGAGGCCGCGTACTGTGCGCGGCCGGCGCGTGCGCCGAGCGCCCCGGCCCGCAGATTGTCGGCGACCGTCATCCGGGCGAACACCTGCCGCCCTTCCGGGACCTGGACGACGCCGGCGGCCACGACCCCGGCGGGGCCCAGCCCGCCGAGCGGCCGGCCGTCGAAGTGGACGGTGCCGCCGCCCGCCGTGCCCCGGTGGAAGCCGAGCGTGCGCGAAATGGCTCTCAGCAGCGTGGACTTGCCGGCGCCGTTGCCGCCGAGCACCGCGGTGATGCCGCCGGGCGGTACGTCGAGCGACACCTCGTGCAGGGCGCGTACGGGGCCGTAACCGACGGACAGGGCACGCACTTCGAGCGCCGCCATGCGTTCTCCTCCGCGTCTGGGCCGGCGGATCCGGTCGTTCGACGGACCGCGTTCCCCGGTTGTCCTGACATGCCGTGGAGGGACACCTCAGCACCGGGCCGGGGCACCGTCCACGGCGCGGGGCCGAATCGCTGCCGATGACCAGCGGCGCGGTGGCCGGATTGTGCACGCGCACAAGGGCTGTCGCGCGGGGCCCGCCGGTGGCATCCTCACCAGCCATGGGTGGCCGCAGAGCGCGCACTGATCGCGAGTGGTCGGTCCTGGTGTCCGCGTCCCGGCTGCTCCTGGAGCGCGTACCGGCACTGACCGACCAGCTGATGGACGAACTCACCGACCATTCGGAGCAGTTCGACGCGGCCGTACCGCGCGACGAGCACTGGCGGCAGATCAACGAGGCGATGCGGTATGGGATCGAGGCCATCGCGGCCCCCCGGTCGGCGCCGCGCCGCGATCTGGCGTACGCGGAACGGCTCGGCCGGCGGCGGGCGGAGCAGGGGCTGGCGCTGGACCTCGTCCTGCACGCGTACCGGCACGCCGGGTATCTGGTCTGGGACGAACTGCTGCGCGTCGTCAGCGAGAAGGACCCGGACGACGTACCGATGCTCGTCCACACGGCGTCCCACATGTGGGCGGGTGTCGACCGGCAGGCGACGGCGGTCGCGGAGGCGTACCGCAGCACGGAGCAGTCGATGCGGCGGCGCAGCGACGAACGGGTGCAGGCGCTGCTGGACGCGCTGCTGGAGGGCCGGTCCACTCCGGGGCTCGCGGCGCGCGCTTCCGCCGGTCTCGACCTGCCCGAGCAGGGGCGTTATGTGGTGGTGGTCGTCCGGGTGGAGCGACGGGACGGGCGCGAACCGTTCCAGCGGGTGGCGGCCGAGGAGGGGATGCGCTTCTTCTGGCGGATGCGTACGGACTGCGAGATCGCGGTCGTCGCGCTGGACGGGGAGACGGGTCTCGCGGAGCTGACGGCGGTGCTGTTACGGCCCTGCCAGGGCCCCGGCGGCATCTCCCCGGTCGTGGAGAGCCTCGCCGAGCTGGGCAGGGCGCGGCTGCTGGCCGAGACGGCGCTGCGTACGCTGCCGCCGGACGCGCAGAGCATCGTCCGGCTGGACGAGCGCCTCCCGACGGCCCTGGTGGTCAGCCAGCCGGAGCTCGCGGCCCGGCTGATCGCGGACGTGTTCGGGCCGCTGCTGGAGCTGGACCCGGCGGACCGCGCGGTCCTGCTGGAGACGCTGGACGCGTGGCTGGAGTACGGCGGCTCGGCGGGGCGCGCGGCGACGCGTCTGTACTGCCACCGCAACACGGTCTTCAACCGTCTGCGCCGGCTGGAACAACTGACCTCGCGCTCGCTGTCGCGCCCCCGGGACCTGATCGAGATGACCCTGGCCCTGGACGCGTTCCGGCTGACGCCGGGGTGAGCACGGGTAGGGGCTAGCCCGTCGTGAGGGGCTGGGGACGGGTACGGGCCGACCCGTCGTCCAGGGCTGATCCCGGCCCGGGACACCCGACGCCCGGGCCGGGGGCAGGCCGGGGAGCGGGCTGGGCCGCGACACCCGCCGTCCGGGCCGGGCGGGGCAGGCCGGGCTACACCCGCAGTCCGGTCCGGGCGGGGCAGGCCGGGCCGCGACACCTGCCGTCTGGGCCAGCGGCAGGCCGGGGCGGGCTGGGGGCACCCGCCGTCCGGGCCGGGGGCGGGCCGGGCCGGGGGCGGGCCGGGCCGGGGGCGGGCCGGGCCGGGGGCACCCGCAAGTCCGGGCCGGGGCACCCGCAGTACGGGCCGGGGCTGGGCCGGGCCGGGCCGGGGCACCCGCCGTCTGGGCCAGCGGCAGGCCGGGCAGGGGCACCCGCCGTCTGGGCCAGCGGCAGGCCGGGCCGCGACACCCGCAGTCCGGCCCGGGGGCGGGCCGGTCCGGGCAGGCCGGGCCGGGGCACTCGCAGTACGGGCCGGGGCCGGGCGGGGCCGGGGCACCCGCCGTCCGGGCCGGGGCAGGCCGGGCAACGGCCTTCCCCGGCCCGGCGGCTGACGGGGGATCAGGTCAGGAAGTCCCGTGCGATCCTCGCCGACATGCGTTCCAGCAGGGGGCCCGCCTCCGCCATGCAGCGTGCCGGGTCGGGTTCCAGGTCCGTCAGGGCGTACGCCCGGCGGATACCGGCGCGGCCCAGGGCCTCCGGGCGGAGCGCCAGCCGGCCGCAGACCGCGATCACCTCGATGTCCCTGGCGCGGGCCGCCGCCGCGACGCCCGCCGGGGCCTTGCCGTGGAGCGTCTGTTCGTCCAGCGATCCCTCGCCGGTGATGACGAGCGTGGCACGGGACAGGGCGGGGCCGAAGCCGAGTACGTCGAGCATGACCTCGATGCCGGGCCGGAAGCTCGCGCCGAGGCCGACGAGGGCGCCGTAACCGATACCGCCCGCCGCTCCCGCGCCGGGTGCGAGCGCGGACTCGGCCGCCCCGGCGCCGAGGGTCTCCTCCAGGACACGCGCGTAGTGCGTGAGAGCGGCGTCGAGCGTGCCGACGTCCTCGGGGGAGGCGCCCTTCTGCGGTCCGTAGATCGCGGCGGCCCCCTTGGGACCGGTCAGCGGGTTGTCGACGTCGCTGGCGAGGACGATGTCCGTCTTCGCGATACGGGGGTCGAGCCCGGACAGGTCCACGGTCGCGAGAGCGCGCAGTCCCCCGCCGCCCGGTCCGACGGGCTGCCCCTCCGCGTCAAGGAAGCGCCCGCCGAGCGCGGCCAGCATGCCCGCCCCGCCGTCCGTCGTGGCGCTGCCGCCGACGCCGAAGACGATGGTGCGCGCGCCCGCGTCGAGCGCGGCGCGCAGCAGTTCGCCGGAGCCGTACGTACTGGCGGTGAGCGGTGCGAAGACTCCGGCGGGCAGATGCTGGAGGCCCGACGCCTCGGCCATCTCGACGACGGCCGTGCCGTCGCGGAGCGCGTACGCCGCAGTCAGCTCGTCGCCGAGCGGTCCGGCGACCCGTACCTCACGGCGTTCGAAACCGGCCGCCACCGCCGCGGCAACGGTGCCGTCGCCCCCGTCGGCGACGGGCAGCGCCTCGACGTCGAGGCCGGGAACGACCAGGCGCAGCCCGGACGTCACCCGCTCGGCGACCTGTACGGCGGTGAGTGAGCCCTTGAACTTGTCGGCCGCGACGAGCACGTGCGCGGCCCTGGTTACTGCTCCGTCCGTCACCTTGTCATCCCTTGCTTTCGAACAGGCAGTCGCGCCGCACCGACCCTATCCGCCGGGTGGCTTCCTGCCCATGGGGACCGCCCCGGTATACGTACCGCGCGAAGACGGAGAAAACTCCCATGATCGGAGGAACGACATGGGCCGGTTTCGGCGCCCCGAAGGTGCCTCTGATCTACGCTTTCCGCGTGACGACCTCTCGCGACGCCGACTACCTCACCTACATCGCCGGACTCCCCCGCGTGCTCTGCGGGGCCGCCGCGCTCTTCCGGGACGAGGAGGGGCGGGTACTGATCGTCGAGCCCAACTACCGGCCGGGCTGGGCGCTGCCCGGCGGGACCGTCGAGTCGGACGCCGGTGAGACGCCGCGTCAGGCGGCACGGCGCGAGACGTTCGAGGAGATCGGGCTGGACGTCGAGTTGGGGCGGTTGCTGGCGGTGGACTGGTCGCAGGCGCCGGACCGGCCGGCGATCGTGGCGTATCTGTACGACGGCGGGGTGCTGGACGAGGAGCGGCTCGGCGCGATCCGGCTTCAGCACGAGGAGTTGCTCTCGTGGCGGCTGGTGACCCCTGCCCAGATTCCCGATCTGATGATCGGGTCGCTCTCGGGCCGGATTCTCGCGGCATTCGATGTACTCGAAACCGGTTCGGGGGCCGTGGAGTTGGAGAACGGCCGCCCGGTCGCATGAGCCACCGGCATGGGAGGTGCGCGGTGGTGACGGGTGCGGCGGGAGCTGTTCTCATATGTCATGTACGCGCGTGTCATGTACGCGGCGCCCGGTGGACCGCTTCCGGTTGACACCGCTCCACCCCGCGTCGGCCCACCGTGCACGAGTGCCCTGCATGATCCAGAATCCCAGGCCCAGGACACCGGAGGGAACATGCGACCTCAGATTCGCGGCTTGCTGACAGCCCTGCTCACGACGGCGGTTGTGGCGGCGGGCGCGGGCACCGCCTCGGCGGGCACGACGGCGGACAGGACGGCGGACAGGGTCCGGCCCCGCGCACTCCCGACGACCGTGGACGGCGGCGCCTGGAAGTCGGGCCATGTCCAGGGCATGGCCGTGGACCGCCGCAAGGGCTTCATGTACTTCTCGTTCACCAACCTCCTCGTCAAGACCGACCTCAGCGGCAGGCCCGTCGGCTCGGTCACCGGATTCACCGGGCACCTCGGGGACCTGGACCTCAACACCGCGGACGGCAGGGTCTACGGCTCCCTGGAGTACAAGGCCGCCAAGGCCTTCTACATCGCGATCTTCGACGGCGACCGCATCACCAGGATGGACATGGACGCCGAGACGACCGGTGTCGTCTCCACCGTCCATCTCGAAGAGGTCGTGGACGACTACACGGCCGACATGGACGGCGACGGTGTCTTCGACGGCGACACCGCCAGGACCGCCGACCACCGCTACGGATGCAGCGGCATCGACGGCGTCGCGTTCGGCCCCGCCTTCGACGACAGGCGGTGGGGCGGCGGGTACGGCAGGCCGCGTCAGCAGCTGCTCACCGTCGCGTACGGCGTCTACGCCAACACCTCCCGGCAGGACAACGACAACCAGGTGCTGCTCCAGTACGACATCCGCCGCTGGAAGAGGTACGAGCGCCCGCTCACCGAGGCAGACCCGCACACCAGCGGCCCCGCCTCGCCCGACGGGAAGTACTTCAGCTACACCGGCAACACCACGTACGGCGTGCAGAACCTCGACTACGACGCGTACAGCGGCAACTGGCTGCTCGCCGCGTACAAGGGCACGAAGCCGGGGTTCCCGAACTACTCGCTCTTCGTCGTCGACGGCTCCAGGCGCCCGGTCCCGGGACCCGTCGCCGGCCAGCCGGAGCCCGAGCGCGGCATGCTGCTGCCGCTCCTCGCGCGGGGGCTGCACCACCCCGAGTCCGGGACGTACGGCTGGGAGTCGACCGGCCAGTACGGTCTGGTCTCGCTCGACGACGGCCGCTTCTACCTCGCCGAGGCGGGCACGGTCGTCGAGGACGGCGTCACCAAGCAGACCGGCAAGGCCGTGATGAACCGCTGGACGGGCGAGGTGCCGACCCCCTTCACACCGGTCGTCACGGACGACACCGACGACTCGGCCGACCCCTCCGACTACCCGGGCCACATGCCCCACCCGGGTCACATCGGCCACATCGGTCATCTCCACTGAGGCAGGTCAGGGCTTATCGGGTCGCCTCCTCCCGGCTCCGCTGCGTACCCTCGCGGCATGACTCTCGTCGCGATTTTCAGCGGCGCCGGGATCTCCACCGACTCCGGCATTCCCGACTACCGGGGTCCCAAAGGCCTGTGGCGGCGTGATCCCGAGGCCGAGAAGCTCGTCACGTACGACACGTACATGAGCGACCCGGCGATCCGCCGCCGCTCGTGGCTGATGCGCCGGGACAGCCCGGCCTTCCGCGCACGGCCCAACGCCGCGCACCACGCCGTCGCCGAGCTCGACACGGCGGTCGACGGGGCGGTCCGGGTGATCACGCAGAACGTCGACGGGCTGCACCAGCTCGCCGGCACCCCCGCCCGCAAGGTGCTCGAACTGCACGGCACCGCACGGGCGGTGGTCTGCACCGGGTGCCACGCCCGCTCCACGATGGAGGAGGCACTGGCCCGGGTCGGGGCGGGCGAGGAGGATCCGCCGTGCACCGTCTGCGGTGCCGTCCTCAAGTCGGCGACGGTGATGTTCGGCGAGCGGCTGGATCCGGAGGTGCTCGGGCGGGCCCTGTCGATCGCCAAGGCGTGCGAGGTCTTCATCGCCGTCGGCACGACCCTCCAGGTGCAGCCGGCCGCCTCGCTGGCGGGGATCGCCGCCGGGAACGGCGCGCGGCTGCTGATCGTGAACGCGGAGCCGACTCCGTACGACGATCAGGCCGACGAGATCATCCGGGAGCCGATCGGTACGGCGCTGCCCACGCTGCTGAAGCGGTTCCACGCGAGCTGACCGGACGCGGCGGACCGATGGGGCGAGGACAGACCGGGCGGGCCGGGCGCGCGGGCGTCAGAAAAGGGTGTCCGCGCCGCCCGACTCCTTACCCGCGCGCGGGGCGCTCGCCGCGCCCTCGAAGACCAGCAGGCGCTGCTTGCGGTCCAGCCCGCCGCCGTATCCGGTGAGGCCGCCCGTCGATCCGATCACCCGGTGGCACGGCACGATGATGCCGACCGGGTTCTTGCCGTTGGCCAGTCCGACCGCGCGCGAGGCCCCCGACCTGCCGAGCGCGCCCGCCAGTTGACCGTACGAGCGGGTCTCGCCGTACGGGATCGTCAGCAGTTGGTCCCAGACACTGCGCTGGAACGGCGTGCCGTGCAGCCGCAGCGGCACGTCGAACTCGGTGCGCCCGCCCGCGAAGTACTCGTCGAGCTGCTCGATCACCTCGCCGAACGGCCGGGGGTCGGCCTCGCCGAAGCTCTCCTGCGGAGGGCGATGGCGCTGCCCGGTCATGTAGAGACCGCTCAGCACGCCGTCGGTGGCCACGAGCGTCAGCGGCCCGTACGGGCTGTCGACCACGGTGTGCGATCTGGTCGCCGTGCCGGGGGTCGCGCGGATGGTGGTGGTGCGGGGTGTCACGCGGTGAACTCCTTCATGCGGGGAGGATGTTGATGGCATGGTCCTCGGTGGCCCAGAGGTACTGGACGGCGTAGGCGCGCCAGGGCCGCCAGGCGGCGGCGCGCGCCGTCAGCGCGGCGGGTGTCGACGGCAGACCCAGCGCCTGTGCGGCGCGGCGCATCCCGAGGTCCGTCGGCAGGAAGGCGTCCGGGTCGCCCAGCGCGCGCATCGCGATCGCCTCCACGGTCCAGGGGCCGAACCCGGGCAGCGCGTGGAGGCGGGCCCTGGCCTCGTCCCAGTCGCTGTCCGTACCGAGCGGCAGCGTGCCGTCGGCGAGCGCCCGGACCAGGGTCATGAGGGTGGTGCGGCGGCTGCGCGGCAGCGCGAGGGCCTCGGGGTCCAGCCCGGCCAGCGCGTCGGGCGTGGGGAAGAGATGGGTGAGGCCGCCCTCGGGGTCGTCCACGGGGGTGCCGTGCGCGGTGACGAGACGGGCGGCGTGGGTGCGGGCGGCGGCGGTCGAGACCTGCTGGCCCAGGACCGCGCGTACGGCGAACTCGGCGGCGTCGACGGTGCCCGGCACCCGGCGGCCCGGCGCCTTGTCGACCAGCGGGGCGAGCAGCGGGTCGGTGCGCAGTTGTCCGTCGACGGCGACCGGGTCGGCGTCCAGGTCGAGCATGCGGCGGCAGCGGCTGATGGCGACGGTGAGATCGCGGGGGTCGGTGAGCGCGAGCCGGCAGCGGATGTGGTCGGGCCTCGGTGTCAGGGCGACGATGCCGTGTCCGTACGGAAGGGAGAGCGTGCGCCGGTACGCGCCGTCCCGCCACTCCTCGACGCCCGGGACAGCGGTGGCCGCCAGGTGCCCGAAGAGGTTGTCGGGGTTGAGCGGTGTGCGGAAGGGCAGCCGCAGGCAGATCACTCCGGGGGTCGAGGAGCCGGGGACGGGCCCGCCGGCGGTGGACGGGCGGCGGGTGCGGGTGGCGCGTGTCCGCAGCTCGCTCGGGGAGAGCGCGAACACCTCGCGGACGGTGTCGTTGAAGGTGCGGATCGAGGAGAAGCCGGCGGCGAAGGCGACCTGTGCCATCGGGAGCGCGGTCGTCTCGATGAGCAGCCGGGCGGTCTGCGCCCGCTGGGCGCGGGCCAGCGCGAGCGGCCCGGCGCCGAGTTCGGCGAGGAGCTGCCGTTCGATCTGCCGCTGCGAGTAGCCGAGGCGCCCGGCGAGTCCCCCCACGCCCTCGCGGTCCACGATTCCGTCCTGGATCAGCCGTACGGCGCGGGCGACGGAGTCGGCGCGGGCGTTCCACTCGGGCGAGCCGGGGCTGGTGTCCGGCCGGCACCGCTTGCAGGCCCGGAACCCGGCCTGCTGACAGGCGGCGGCGCTGGGGTGGAAGACCATGTTCTCGGCCTTCGGGGGCACGACCGGGCAGCTCGGCCGGCAGTAGATGCCGGTGGTCAGGACGGCGGTGAAGAACCATCCGTCGAATCGCGCGTCCTTGGACCGGACGGCGCGCAAGCAGCGCTCGGTGTCGGTGTGCATGGGTCAAGCATCCGGTACCCGGGGTGCCGGGCGCTGGCGAGAATCCGACATCGACCTCGTGCCGCCTGCGCGGATGTGGCTGTCTCGATCGAACCGGGGTGTGGCCGCCTCAGTCGCTGATGAAGGCCATGAGGTCGGAGTTGAACTCCTGCTCGTGGTCGCCGTACAGACCGTGCGGCTGACCCGGATAGATCTTCAGCGTCGCGTCCTTGATCAGCTCGGCCGACTTGGGGCTGGCGGCCACGAGCGGCACGATCTGGTCGTCGTCGCCGTGAGCGAGGAGTGTGGGGACGTCGAAGCGCTTGAGGTCCTCCGTGAAGTCCGTCTCGGAGAACACCTTCACGCAGTCGTACGCCGCCTTGATGCCCACCTGCATGCTCCACAGCCAGAACGCGTCGCGGGTCCCCTTCGAGATCGCGGCGCCGGGGCGGTTGAAGCCGTAGAAGGCGTCCGTCAGGTCCTCGTAGAACTGTGAGCGGTTGGCCGCCAGACCCGCGCGGAGTCCGTCGAAGACATCGATCGGCGTACCGTCCGGGTTGTCCTCGGTGCGCAGCATCAGAGGGGGTATCGAGCTGAGCAGCAGCGCCTTGGAGACCCGCGACGTGCCGTGACGGCCGATGTAGCGGGCGACCTCGCCGCCGCCCGTGGAGTGGCCGACGAGGACGGCGTCGCGGATGTCCAGGATGTCGAGGAGCTGGGCGAGGTCGTCGGCGTAGGTGTTCATGTCGTTGCCGTGCCAGGGCTGGCCGGAGCGGCCGTGGCCCCTGCGGTCGTGCGCGATGCCGCGGAAGCCGTTCTCGCCGACGAGACGGAGCTGGCCGTCCCAGGCGTCCGCGTTGAGCGGCCATCCGTGGCTGAAGACGACGGGGCGGCCGGTGCCCCAGTCCTTGTAGAAGATCTCGGTGCCGTCGGTGGTGGTGACGGTGGTCATCGCGGTCCATCCCTTCGTGAGCGGTGGCGGCGACGCGTTTCTCGGCCGTGGTGGCGGCACACGCCGCGCGGGTCCGGCGGCGGTCGGCGGGCCGGCCCGGGTGCGGGGATCGCGTACGCTCGGCGCGCTCATGACGTGGGCGCCTCGACGGCGTCCGCCCTCGGCCTCGACCGAAAACACCGGACGCCAACAGCGTCTCAGGAATCGGCGGGCCCCGCAGGGCGGGGAGAGCCCGGGGCCGGCGGGAGGGCCCCGGGCGGGCGGCTCGCGCGGGCCGGCCCGGTCAGGCCGCCGCGCGCAGCTTGCGCCAGACCGCCTTCGCCGCGTTCTGCCCGGACATGCCGTGCACACCCGGGCCCGGCGGGGTCGCGGACGAGCAGATGAAGACAGCGGGGTGCTGGGTGCTGTACGGCGACAGGGAGAGCTTGGGCCGCACCAGCAGTCGCAGCCCGGCGACGGAGCCGCTGGCGATGTCGCCGCCGACATAGTTGGCGTTACGGGCGGCCAGCTCGGGCGGGCCGGCGGTCGCGCGGGCCAGGACGCGGTCCCGGAACCCGGGCGCGAAGCGCTCGATCTGCCGCTCGATCGCCTCGGTCAGATCGCCCTCCCAGGCGTGCGGGACATGACCGTACGCCCAGAAGACCTGCTTGCCGTCGGGCGCGCGGGACGGGTCGACGACGCTGGGCTGGGCGGTGATCAGGAACGGTGTCGCGGGGGCGCTGCCGCCGTAGGCCAGATTCAGCGCCGTGCTGATCTCGCCCTTCGTGGGCCCGATCTGGATCGTGCCGGCCCGGCGCGCCTCCTCCGCCGTCCAGGGCACGGGCCCGTCGAGCGCGTAGTCGATCTTGAATACACCGGGGCCGTACCGGTACGAGTCGTACGCCCGGCCGAGGCCCGCGATACGGGCGAGCGCGGTCGGGGAGGTGTCGAAGACGTACGCGCGGGCCGGCGGCAGGTCGTCGAGCCGCTTGACCTCGAATCCGGTGTGGACCGTGCCGCCGAGGTCGCGGAGATAGGCGGCGAGCGCGTCCGAGATGGACTGGGAGCCGCCGCGCGGAACCGGCCAGCCGACCTCGTGCGCGGCGAGCGCGAACATCAGGCCCACGCCGCCCGTCGCGATCCCGTTCAGCGGGGCGATGACATGGGCGACGAGACCGGCGAACAGCCCCTTGGCCTTCTCGTCGTGGAACCGCCTCATCAGCAGGTTCGACGAGGGGAGCCCGGCGAGCCCGAAGCGGGCGAGCGTGAGGGTGTCGTGCGGCAGACCTCTCGGGGGCAGCGCCATGAAGTCCCGTGAGAACGCGTCCCACTTGCCGAGGAAGGGCGCGAGCAGCCGGCGGTACGCCCCCGCGTCGCGCGGGCCGAACGAGGCGGCGGTCTCGGCGACGGAGCGGGACAGCACGGCGGCCGTGCCGTCGTCCCAGGGGTGGGCCATCGGCAGCTCGGGGTGCAGCCACTCCAGACCGAACCGGGCCAGGGGCATGTCCCTGAACGCGGGCGATCCCGCGCCCAGCGGGTGGACGGCGGAACAGGGGTCGTGGCGGAAGCCGGGGAGGGTGAGCTCCTCGGTCCTCGCTCCCCCGCCCACCGTGTCGCGGGCCTCGAAGACGGCGACGGAGAATCCGCGTCGGGCCAGCTCGACCGCGGCGGTCAGCCCGTTGGGTCCCGCCCCCACGACGACTGCATCGAGCATCGACGGCACCTTCGGACTCCTTCGTCAGCCGATGGCCAGAGGAACCAGGATATTCCTGGCCTCTGACACTCTGTCGGCGGGGCGACGAAACACCCCCCGGCCCCGGCCGACCGCCGGGCCCGTTCCCTCGGTAGGAGAGCCACCTGGCCGCTTCTCGGGCCGGGCCGTCAGACTCCGGAGGCCGGTCCGGTGCCCGCGCCCGCCCCTTCCTGTGTCCGCGCGCCCGTCAGCAGGCGGTCCCGCACCCGCCGGGCCGTCGCCTCGTCGCGCGCGGCCGTGAAGGGCAGCGCGTTGCCGCCGGTGACCCGGAACGGCTCACCCGTGAGCGTCAGCTGCGCGCCGCCGGCCTCCGTCACCAGCAGCAGTCCCGCCGCGTGGTCCCAGGCCAGCTCCCAGCTGAAGGCGACGGCGTCGAGCGTGCCGAGCGCGATGGCCCGGTACTCCAGCCCCGCCGAGCCGCAGGGCCTCGCGGCGATGTCGTCGGCGTGCCGGACGCCGAGCAGCGCGCGCTTCTCCTCCGGCGAGGTGTAGTCGGGGTGGGAGATGGCGACGTCCAGCACGGCGCCCGGCTCGGGGGTGCCGCAGTGGAGGGGAACGCCGTCCAGCCGGGCGCCCCGTCCTCGTACGGCGGTGGCCATCTCGTCCGTCACGGGCGCGTACGTCCAGGAGGCCAGCACCTCGCCGCCCCGGGCGAGCGCGACGAGGGTGCAGAATCCGGGCTCGCCCCGGACGAACTGGCGGGTGCCGTCGACCGGGTCGACGATCCATACGGGCGCGTCCCCGTGCAGCGCCCCGTACACGGCCGGGTCGGCGTGGACCGCCTCCTCGCCGACCACCACCGAGCCGGGCAGCAGGGCGGTCAGGGCGGCGGTCAGCCGCTCCTCGGCGCCCTTGTCGGCGCTGGTCACCAGGTCGTGGGGGCCGGACTTCTCGACGATCTCGTGGGCGGCGAGCTGCCGGAAGCGCGGCATGATCTCGGCGGCGGCCGCGTCACGCACCGCCGCCTCGACAGCGGAAAGGTCACCGTTCAGGAAGTCATCGATCATTCCCCCAGACAACCACAGGGCGCCGACAACCCAGGTGGGGCGGGAGATGACGGCTCGATGACCGATCGGCGTCCGCCCGTCGACCGAACCGGTCCGGACGCCGCCCGGGTGAGGACAGGCCCTAGCGGCCCACCGCGTATCCCTGCATGCCGCGCGGGTTGGCCGCGGCCGAGAGGACTCCGGTGCGGGGGTCCCGGGCGACCGCGCAGAGGCGTCCCTCCGACCACGGTTCGCCGACGGTCACGTCGTGGCCCCGGCGGCGCAGTCCTGCTACGACGGCCGCGTCCATGGACGGCTCGACGGTGACACTCCCAGGCCGCATCCCGCGCGGGTAGAAGGAGCTGGGGAAGCTGTCGTTGTGCCAGTTGGGGGCGTCGATCGCGCCCTGGAGGTCGAGTCCGCCCCGTACCGGCGGGCGCAGCGCGACGGCCAGGAAGAAGTGGAGCTGCCACTGGTCCTGCTGGTCACCGCCGGGGGTGCCGAAGGCCATGACGGGGGTGCCGTCGCGCAGGGCGACGGACGGGGTGAGCGTGGTCCGGGGCCGGCGGCCCGGGGTCAGTGAGTTGGGCAGTCCGGGCTCCAGCCAGGTCATCTGGAGACGCGTGCCGAGCGGGAAGCCGAGTTCGGGCACGACCGGGTTGGACTGGAGCCAGCCGCCGCTCGGCGTCGCGGCGATCATGTTGCCCCAGCGGTCCACCACGTCGAGGTGGCAGGTGTCGCCCCGGGTCGCGCCGTCACGGGCGACGGTCGGCTCCCCCGCGCCCGCCGCCGGGACGCCGAGCGCGTCGAAGCCCGCCTCACCGGCGGCGACGGCGGTGGCGTGGGCACTGAGCACGGGCTCGCGCCCGTCGGGGCTGCCGGGGCGCAGTTCGTAGGAGGCCTTGTCGCCGACCAGGGCGCGGCGCGCGGTGTTGTACGGCTCCGAGAGGAGCGTGGCGAGCGGTACGTCGGCGGCGTCGCCGTACCAGGCCTCCCGGTCGGCCATGGCGAGCTTGCAGCCCTCCGTAAGGAGGTGGACGTACTCCTCGGAGCCGTACGCCGGAAGCTCGGGCGCGGGAGGCAGCAGCGCCAGTTGCTGGAGGAAGGCGGGGCCCTGGCTCCAGCCGGGGGCCTTGCAGAGGGTCCAGCCGTTCCATTCGTACGTCGCGGGCGTCTCGTACGTCGCGGACCACCCGGCCAGGTCGGCGGCCGTGAGCGTGCCGGTGTGACGGGAGCCGCTGGTGTCCAGGGTGGGGCGGTCGGACGCGCGTATCAGCGCCTCGGCGATGAACCCCCGGCGCCAGATGTCGCGGGCGGCCTCGATCTGGGCGGCCCGGTCCTCACCGCCCGCCGCCTCGGCCTCGGCGGTAAGCCGGCGCCAGGTGGCGGCCAGCGCGGGATTGCGGAACAGCTCTCCGGGTGCCGGGGACCGGCCGCCCGGAAGGTAGACGTCTGCGGACGAGGTCCACTCGGTCTCGAACAGCCCGCGGACGCTCTCCACGGTCTGGCCGACCCGCTCGACGGGCGCGTGGCCGTCCTCGGCGTAGCCGATGGCGTAACGCAGCACCTCCGCAAGGGACTTGGTGCCGTGGTCGCGCAGCAGCAGCATCCAGGCGTCGAAGGCGCCGGGCACGGCGGCGGCGAGGGGGCCGGTGCCGGGGACGAGTTCGAGGCCGAGGGACCGGTAGTGCTCGACGGTCGCCCCGGCGGGCGCGGTTCCCTGACCGCAGAGCACCCGGGCCTCGCCGCCGGCGGGGGCGACGATGATCGGCACCTCACCGCCCGGACCGTTGAGGTGCGGCTCCACCACATGCAGGACGAACCCGGCCGCGACGGCGGCGTCGTAGGCGTTTCCGCCGTCCTCCAGCACCGCCATCGCGGACTGCGAGGCGAGCCAGTGGGTGGAGGACACCATGCCGAAGGTGCCCTGGAGGGTTGGCCGGGTCGTGAACATTCGGTTCCTCACCTCGCTGCTCCCGCGCATCGGCGGGACCGATGGGCGCTCGCGCCGCTTCCCGTGCAGTGACCACGCACCACCCTATCGGCCATCCGGGGCGGCGCCGGGGCGGGCGGTGTTCCCTGCTCGGAGGCGGTTCCGGGTCCGGGTCCCGTGGCGGGCGGGCGCGCCCCGACCCGGTGAGCCGATGAACCGGTGAGCCGGTGAGCCGGTGAGCCGGTGACGGCTGATCAGGCGCCGGTCGTGGAGCCGGGGCGCACGATCATCAGAACGACGACGACCGCCCAGAGCAGGTTGAAGACCCCGGTCAGACCGGCCAGCCGGGCGGCGATACGCGCGGTGTCGGCGCCGGCGGCCCCGGCCTCGGTCGTCTCGATCATCCGTTCCTGGCCGGGCAGGATGGCCAGCGCCAGTATCGCGGCGGCGATCGTCGTGAGCACGATCGACACGATCAGCCAGATGTCGGTGAGCACACCGAGCTGCGCGCCGGTGGCGAGCCCGAAGACCGGGACGGCGACCCCGACGACCGCGTAACCGCTGCAGATCCGGTGGAGCAGCGCGGCGGCGCCCGAGGAGCGCCCGTCCTCCCCGGCCAGCCGTGCGTAGCGGGGGAACAGGGACGCGGCCACGGCGATCGGTCCGACCACCAGGATCGAGGCGAGGACATGGATGGACAGCAGCAGTTTGGTCACCGCGAGGGCCCTTTCAGGCAGATGCGTGAATATGTTGGCTGCCAATAGGTACCACGCCAATGCGTTCTATGAGTAGGCTGGCTACTCATGAAGACAGACGCGGTGCGTGGGCACCTGGACGGACTGTTGCTGGCCGTGCTCGAACCGGGCCCGCTGCACGGCTACGCGATCATCGCGGCGGTCCAGCAGCGGAGCGAGGGCGCGCTCCAGCTCCGTACGGGCACGATCTATCCGGCCCTGAACAGGCTTGAGCGGCTGGGACTGCTCGGCAGCAGCTGGGAGTCCGTCGGCGAGCGGCGCCGGCGCTGCTACCGGCTCACCGACGCCGGGCGCGGCAGCCTGGAGAGCGAACGGACCGCGTGGCGGGAGTTCACCACCGCGATCGGCGCGGTCCTGAACCCGGCCGCCCCCGCTCCCGCACCCGGGCCCGCGTCATGAGCGACTCAAGCACCGGGACCACCCGGACCACCGCGTACGCCCCCGACCCCGTCGCGGGCTACACAGCGGCGCTGACCGCCGCGCTCCACGGCCCGGACCGGGCCAAGTCCCGGATGATCCAGGAGATACGGGACGGCCTCGGCGACACGGTGGAGGCGCACATCCGCGCCGGTGTGCCCCCCGAGCGGGCCGCACGCCTGGCGGTGGCGGAGTTCGGCACGCCCGACGAACTGGTGCCGAGCTGCCAGCGGGAGCTGACCATCGCGCAGACCCGGCGGACCGCCCTGTCCGTCACCCTCACCGTCCCGTTCCTGATCGCCTGCTGGCATCTGATCTGGACCTCGGGCCAGGGCTGGCAGCTTCAGCAGACGGCGCAGCTGCTCGCCGTCCAGCTGGCGGCGGTCGCGGCCGTAGCCACCCTGCTCGCGGGAGCCGCCCTGGCCGCCACCGGCGCGCTGGCCCGCCGGCTGCGGACACCCCGGCGGTTGCCGCTGGCCGTCGCCTGGGCCGGTACGACCGCCTGCGTGGCGATGGTGGTCGCCATGGTCGCGCTCGCCGTGGTGTCTCCGCTGGCCACGAACTGGCCGCTGGTGACGGTCGCGGGCATGGTCACCGCCCTTCTCCACGGCCTGGTGGCCTCCTCCGCCCGCGCCTGCCGCCGGTGCGCGCGCCTGCCCGTCACCCAGGCCCTCGTTCCGGGCGAACGGGGCCCGGGATGATCCCCCGGGGGGTGCGCGTTGCACTCATCGGACCCGCGTCCACGCGATGAGACGACGCGGCAAGGGGTGACACCCCCCAGGGCTGGAGGCACAGCGGTGCACGGTGAGTACAAGGTGCCGGGCGGCAAGCTCGTCGTCGTGGATCTGGACGCGCGGGACGGTGTGCTGCGCGATGTCCGGGTCTCCGGGGACTTCTTCCTGGAACCGGACGAGGCCATCCACACCATCGACGGCGCGCTCGAAGGCGCGCCGGCCGACCTCGACGCGACCGCTCTCGCGGCGCGCGTCCACACGGCGCTCCCGCCCGGCACACAGATGTACGGGCTGACGGCCGACGGCGTCGCCGTCGCCGTGCGGCGCGCGCTGGCGCACGCCACCGACTGGACGGACTACGACTGGCAGCTCATCCGTATGGAGCCCCAGTCGCCCGCGCTCCACATGGCCCTGGACGAGGTCCTGACGACCGAGGTCGCGGCGGGCCGCCGCGCGCCGACGCTCCGGGTCTGGGAGTGGGCCTCCCCCGCCGTGGTGATCGGCAGCTTCCAGTCCCTGCGCAACGAGGTGGACCCGGAGGCCGCCGAACGGCACGGCGTCACGGTCGTACGGCGGATCTCGGGCGGCGGCGCCATGTTCATCGAGCCCGGCAACACCATCACGTACTCGCTCTCCGTCCCGGACGCCCTCGTGCACGGCCTGACGTTCGCCGACAGCTACGCCTATCTCGACGACTGGGTGCTCGGCGCGCTGGGCGACATGGGGATCAAGGCCTGGTACCAGCCGCTCAACGACATCGCCACCGAGGCCGGCAAGATCGCGGGCGCCGCGCAGAAGCGGGTGGTGGGCGGCGGCGCCGTACTGCACCACGTGACGATGGCGTACGACATCGACGCCGACAAGATGCTCGAAGTCCTGCGCATCGGCCGGGAGAAACTCTCCGACAAGGGCACGCGCAGCGCGAAGAAGCGGGTGGATCCCCTGCGACGTCAGACGGGCCTGCCGCGCGAGGCGGTCATCGAGCGCATGATCGCGTCCTTCCGGGGACGGTACGGCCTCGACGAGGGAAAGGTCACCGACGAGGAGATGGCGCGGGCGCGTGAGCTGGCCCGGACGAAGTTCGGCACGGCCGCCTGGACGGCCCGCGTGCCGTGAGCGACACGGCAGGGGTCCCCCCTCGCGGCGCGACCAGCCCCGATGCGAGGGCGCAGCCGACCGGCTGGGCCCGGTCGCGAACCTCGGCTTCGGGGCGGCGGGCGACCGCGCCCGGACGAACGCCCGGGCGCGGTGGCGCCCATGGGCTCTCCCCGAGCGCCGGGCCGTCCCGCGTGACCGGTGCCGTTCAGGGGCCCAGGGCGGGGATGATCTCGGAGCCGTAGACGTCGATCGTCGCCTCCTTCGCGTCGTGCATGTTGTAGACGGCGAACTGGTCGACGCCCAGCGCCTTCAGCGCCTTCAGCTTCTCGATGTGCGCCTCCACCGGGCCGAGCAGACAGAAGCGGTCCACGATGTCGTCGGGCACGAAGTCCGTCGACGGGTTCCCGGCGCGGCCGTGGTGGCTGTAGTCGTAGCCCTCGCGCTGTCTGATGTACGTGGTCAGGGCGTCGGGCACCAGGTCGGAGTGCTCGCCGTAGCGGCTCACCAGGTCGGCGACATGGTTGCCGACCATCCCGCCGAACCACCGGCACTGGTCACGCGCGTGCGCGAGGTCGTTGCTCACATAGGCCGGGGCGGCGACACAGATGGTCACGGAGTCCGGGTCGCGTCCGGCGTCGGACGCGGCCGTCCGGACCGCCTTGACCATGGTCTCGGTGAGATACGGATCGGCGAGCTGAAGGATGAAGCCGTCGGCCCGCGCACCGGCCATGGCCAGCGCCTTCGGCCCGTACGCGGCCATCCACACCGGCAGTCTCCCGTCCCGCACCCAGGGCAGCCGCAGCGGCTTGCCCTCCACCAGCGCCTCGCGCCCCTCGGCGAGTTCACGGATGACGTCCATCGCCTCGCCGAGCCGCGCGAGGGTGTTGGGCGGCCGGCCCGCGACGCGCATCGCGGAGTCGCCGCGGCCGATGCCGCACACGGTGCGGTTGCCGTACATCTCGTTGAGCGTGGCGAACGTGGACGCGGTCACCTCCCAGGTCCGGGTGCCCGGGTTGGTGACCATCGGCCCGACGATCAGCTCGGTGGTGTGTTCGAGGATGCGGCTGTAGATGACGAACGGCTCCTGCCACAGCACGGCGGAGTCGAAGGTCCAGCCGTAGCGGAAGCCGTTGCGCTCGGCGCGCCGCATGAGTCCCACGACCGCCGACGCCGGCGGGTCGGTCTGGAGAACAAGTCCGAAGTCCATGACCCGGGCCACTCCCAACTTTCAGATGAGGTACTGACAGGTGGCGCGGGGGGTGTAGATGCCGTGCCCCGCGCGGCCGGTGTACTTCCGGCCGTCGATGACGACCTCGCCGCGCGACAGGACGGTCTCGACCCGGCCGGTGGTCCGCTTCCCCTCGTACACCGAGTAGTCGACGTCCATGTGGTGGGTCTCGGCGGACAGGGTCTGCTCGGCGTTCGGGTCGTAGATCACGATGTCCGCGTCGGCGCCGGGCGCGATGGTGCCCTTCTTGGGGTAGAGGCCGAACATCCTGGCCGGGGTCGCGCAGGCGATCTCGATCCAGCGGCGCCGGCTGATGTGCCCGTCGACGACGGCCTGATGGAGCAGATCCATCCGGTGCTCCACGCCCGGGAGCCCGTTGGGAATCTTGGAGAAGTCGCCGCGGCCCATCTCCTTCTGCCCGTTGAAGCAGAACGGGCAGTGGTCGGTGGAGACCACCTGGAGGTCGTTGGTGCGCAGTCCGCGCCAGAGGGCGGCCTGGTGTTCGCGGGGCCGCAGGGGGGTCGAGCAGACGTACTTGGCGCCCTCGAAGCCGGGCTCGGCGAGATTGTCGGTGGACAGGAAGAGATACTGCGGGCAGGTCTCGCCGAAGACGGGAAGTCCCTTGTCACGGGCGGCCGCCAGCTCGGCGACGGCTTCCTCGGCGGAGACGTGGACGACGTAGAGCGGCGCTTCGGCGACGCGGGCGAGCTGGATCGCGCGGTGCGTCGCCTCCGCCTCCAGAAGCACCTTGCGTACCTCTCCGTGGTAGCGCGGATCGGTGCGTCCGGCGGCCAGCGCCTGCTCCACGAGGACATCGATCGCGATGCCGTTCTCCGCGTGCATCATGATCAACCCCCCGTTGTGGGAGGCCCGTTGCATGGCGCGCAGGATCTTGCCGTCGTCGCTGTAGAACACACCGGGGTAGGCCATGAAGAGCTTGAAGGAGGTGATGCCCTCCTGGACGAGGAGGTCCATCTCCTTCAGGGAGTGTTCGTTGACGTCGGCGAGGATCATATGGAAGCCGTAGTCGATGGCGCAGTTGCCGTCGGCCTTCGCGTACCAGGCGTCGAGCCCCTCGCGCAGTGCCTGGCCGGGCGACTGGACGGCGAAGTCCACGACGGTGGTCGTGCCGCCCCACGCGGCGGCGCGTGTCCCGGTCTCGAAGGTGTCGGCGGCGAAGGTCCCGCCGAAGGGCATCTCCATGTGCGTGTGACCGTCGACGCCGCCCGGGATGACGTACTTGCCGGTGGCGTCGACGACCCGGTCGGCGGTCCAGCCCGCGGCGACGTCCGAGCCGCCCGCGGCGAGCGCGACGACGCGGCCGTCCTCGGTCAGCACGTCGGCGTGGACCTCGTCGGCGGCGGTGATGACCAGACCGCCCCGGACGAGCGTGCGATGACTCATGACCTGACCTCCGTGACATGACGGGACGTGACTGAGCTACCGTGCGCGGCCCCCGTCCCCGGTCCGGGAGACCGGCGCGGGCGGTGCCCGAAAGCCCGGGCACCGTCGGAACTAGAGGCCGCCCAGGGCGTGTTCGAGGATCGCCGCGCCCTCTTCGGCCTCGGCGACGGTGAGGGAGAGCGGTGGGGCGATACGCAGCACGCTGGTGTCGTGGCCGCCGCCCTTGCCGATGAGCAGGCCGCCCTCACGCGCCGCCTCGGTCACCGCCGCCGCTGCCTCCGGATGCGCCTCGTCGGTGCCGGGCCTCACCAGCTCGATGCCGATCATCAGCCCCCGCCCGCGGACCTCCCGTACGGCGGGGACGGCGGCCCCCACCGCGCGCAGCCGCTCGATGAGCAGACCGCCGACGCGGCGCGCGTTGCCCGGGAGGTCGTGCTCCAGGAGGTAGGTGAGGTTGGCGACGCCCGCCGCCATCGTGACCGGGCTGCCGCCGAAGGTCGAGATGGAGTTGGTGTCGAGGCAGTTCATGATCTCCGCGCGGGCGACGACCCCGCCGACGGACATACCGTTGCCGATGCCCTTGGCGAAGGTGAGGATGTCCGGCGGGCCGTTCCCGGCGTGCGCCTGCCAGCCCCAGAAGTGGTCGCCGGTACGGCCCCAGCCGGTCTGCACCTCGTCGCTGATCCACAGGATGCCGTGGCGGTCGAGGACTTCGCGGAACGCGGCGTACAGACCGTCGGGCGGTGAGGTGAAGCCGCCGACGCCCTGGACGGGCTCGGCGATCAGCGCGGCGGGCGTACGGGTGTGTCCGAGCAGGTCCTCCAGATCGGCGACGCACGCGGCGATGAACTGGGCGTCGGACAGGTGCGCGTACGGGCCCCGGGTGCGGACGCCGCCGTGCACGTACAGCGTCTGGAGCGGCGAGAGGCTCGTCGGGGACCACCCGCTGTTCCCGGTGATGGAGACGGAGGAGAAGGACCGGCCGTGGTAACTGTTGCGCATCGCCAGGATCTGGTTGGAGCCGCGGTGGGCGGTGGCGAGCAGCAGCGCCGTGTCGTTGGCCTCGGTGCCGGAGGTGGTGACGAAGACGCGGGCGTCCGGGATGCCGGAGAGATGGGCGACGCGCTCGGCGAACTCGACCATGGGGCGGTTGAGATAGAGCGTGGAGGAGTGGATGAGCCGCCCGGCCTGCTCGCTCACCGCCTTGGTGACCTCGGGGAGGGCGTGGGCGGTCATGGTGGTGAGGATGCCGCCGAAGAAGTCGAGGTAGCGGTTGCCGTCGGCGTCCCAGACGTGCCGGCCCTCGCCGTGGGTGAGTTCGAGGGGCCGTCGGTAGTAGAGCGCCAGCCAGTCGGGCAGGACGGCGCGGTGCCGGTCGTGCAGATCGGTGGCCGGCAGTTGGACCGGTCCCCCGTGGGAGGGGGCGGAGGCGCTCGAACCGGCGGCGTGCGCGGCGGTCGACGCGGGGGCGGCGGGGGCGGTGTGGGCGGCGGTCGATCCGGCGGCGGGATCCGCGGTCGCTCCGGTCACGGCTGCACCAGCCCCTCGTACGCGTCCGGGCGGCGGTCCCGGTAGAACGCCCACTGCTGGCGCACCTCGTCGATGAGCCCGAAGTCCAGGTCCCTGACTACCAGTTCCTCCGCCTTGTCGCTCGCGGTCTCGCCGACGAACCGCCCGCGCGGATCGACGAAGTACGACGTCCCGTAGAAGTCGTTGTCGCCGTACTCCTCCTGGCCGACGCGGTTGATCGCGGCGACGAAGTACTCGTTGGCGACGGCCGCCGCGGGCTGCTCCAGCTCCCACAGATAGCTGGAGAGACCGCGTGAGGTGGCCGAGGGGTTGTAGACCAGTTCGGCGCCGTTCAGGCCGAGTTGGCGCCAGCCCTCCGGGAAGTGCCGGTCGTAGCAGATGTATACGCCGATCCTGCCGACGGCGGTGTCGAAGACGGGCCAGCCCGCGTTGCCCGGCTTGAAGTAGTACTTCTCCCAGAAGCCCTTGACCTGGGGGATGTGGTGCTTGCGGTACTTGCCGAGATAGGAGCCGTCGGCGTCGATCACCGCCGCGGTGTTGTAGTAGAACCCGGACTGCTCGACCTCGAAGACCGGTACGACGACGACCATTCCGGTCTCCTGCGCGAGGGCCCGCATCCGGGTCACGGTCGGCCCGTCGGGCACCGGCTCCGCCCACCGGTAGTGCTCGGGCTCCTGGACCTGGCAGAAGTAGGGGGCGTTGAACACCTCCTGGAAGCCGATGACCTTGGCGCCTTGCCGGGCCGCCTCGCGGGCGTGGTCCTCGTGCTTGGCGATCATGGATTCGGTGTCGCCGGTCCAGGTCGCCTGGACGAGTGCGGCGCGTACGACTCTGGCCACGAGCTGCTCCTTCGGCGGGAAGGTCGGGCTGTTCACTCCGGCTTTCTACGCCCGTAGACACGGTGCGTAGGAGGAGAACCTAAGCCCGCCGTCCCACCGGGGCAAGACCATCGCTGTCAAGCCGCTGAGTCGATCATGTTTCGCACCCGGCCGGTCCACAGGCGGCGCAGGACCGGTCCGGAAAGGACATCGCGCGGGGCCGGCAACCCCGTTCGGACACGGCCGGGACCGGCGTCCGAGGTCAGGCCTTGATCCCCGCGCTCCGCAGCGCGCGGGCCAGATCCCGCTCATGGGTGGTGGAGACGCCCCGGGCCGCTTCGACCAGGCGCGGCACCAGCCGGGGCGGGTCGACCACCGCGATCAGAGCCGCGTCCTCGGGCGTACGGGCCCGGACGAAGGCCCCGAGCAGTGCCTGCACCTCCTGGGCGCGGCCCGCGTCGCTGAGGGCGACGACCGCGTGGGCGATGTCCTCGGCGGACCGGGAGACACCCTGGCGCAGCAGCACCCCGCAGTCGGCGTCGCGGCCGGCCATGGCGAGCGCGCCCGCCGCCGCCGCGAGTCGGTCGGGCGGCAGGGACGACACCTCCCAGAGCACCGACGCCCAGTCGGCGCCCAGTTCGGCGCGGTGCAGTTCGGCGGCGAGGAAGGGCAGTTGCTCGGCGGGTCCGGCGGCGGCCTCGCAGAGCACGACGTGTGCCTCACCGCTGCGGCCGCTGGCCCGCAGCCGTACGAGCACGGCCACCGTGTCGAGCGCGGCGCGGCGCGCCTCGGACTGCTGCCGGGTCATCCCGGTGTCCGAGCCGTCCTTCTGGGCCTTGTCGGAGCCCGACGCGCCGCCGAAGCGGGCGCCGCGCGGCGGTTCGGTGGCGGCGGGCGGGACGAGGGCCCCCGACGCGGGATCGGCGCCCTCGGTGAAGGCGAAGCGCGCGCCCCGCTGTCTGCGCAGCTTGCGGCGCTGGCCGGGCACCTGCGCCATCTCCTGTGAATCGTCCACGCGGACGGCGGGGTTGGCACCCGTGTCGCCCGCGTCACCGGAGCCCCGGCGCCCCTCGTGGCCGCCGCCCTCGCCGGTCCTGGCCGGCTCGGGACGGAACCAGTCCTCGGGCGCGGTCTGCCGCTCGCCGTCGGAACGGCCGAAGACCGACCGGTCGTCGGCCGCCGGCTCCTCGGCCCTGTACCACCCGTCGGCCGCCGTCGGTCTCGCCTCGGGCGAGCCGTACTCCGGGTTGGGGGCGGCGTGCGCGGGAGAGGGCGAGCGCGGAGCGGGCGCGCCCTGGCCCGACCGCGCGTCCGCCGGCGCCTTCGGCTGGGCGGCGAGGGTGGCCATGCGCTCGCGCAGCTCGGTGCAGCGGGCCGTGGCGCGCGCGTAGTCGTCGCGGACCCAGGCCAGGTCGTATTCGAGCTGGTCCGCCTCGGGGGACCCCTCACCGACCAGCCGGAGGCGGCGCATCACCTCGTCGGCGCGGCTCGCCGCCGCGGCCTGTTCGTGCTGCATCAGCCGGAGCCGCTCCTGGAGGGCGTCGGGGCCGCCGGGGAGCCGGTCGTGCGCGGCGGCGGACGCGGCGTGCAGCCTGCTCGCGCGCGCGGTCTCGCGGTCGACCGGCCGGTTCTCGTGGGCGGCGGCGAGATCGTGGAGCAGCGACTCCACGACGTCCCAGGGCGGTACCTCGGCGCCTTCGAGACAGGCCCTGAGCCCCTCGGGGTCCCGCTGCCTGAAGACCGCGTACCAGCCGCCGTCCGGGTCGAGAAGCTCCGTCACCCCGCGGAAGTACCGTGCGAAAGCCCCGATCTCCGCCGGAAGTTCATGTCTGGTCATCGCTGTCTTTCCCGCCCCTGCCCTGCTGCGCACTGCCGTAAGGGAACCGTCCGGCCCGCCGGCATGAAACCGCAGCCGTGTTACGTGACGGCTACGCGGGGTTGTCGCGTACGGTGCGGTGCGATCACTCAAGTATGGCTTCAGCGGGTGTTCGACGTCACGTTTCCGAGGAAAAAATGTGGTGAGAGGTCAAGGTTCTTTCACAAGTCGGCGCGCCGGGGAGACGTCAGAAACTGATGGCGATTCCGGTGTGCACGCGCTTGCCGCGCCGTACGAGCGCGGCGGGCTTCTGGACGATCCAGAACTGCCAGGTGTACTTGCGGGCAAGGAGTCTGTTGATCCGGGAGACCTCGTCGCCCTCCAGGAGCCGGGCCGTCCCCTCGGCGCTCGCCGCGCCCGGCGCGATCCGTCCGCGCACGTCGCACGCGGTCACGACGACACGGCTGTTGTTGCGGATCCGCTTTATCTTCCAGGCGTCGCTCCGGCTCCATATGAACAACTCACCGCCGTCCACGGCGTGCCAGACCGGAGTGTCGACCCCGGTGCCGTCCTTGCGGTACGTGGTGAGGCTGACATAGCGGCTGCGTCCGAGCTCGTCGAGAGTCACGCGCCGAGCGTACGCGGTGGCGGAGGGAGACCTCCGCGGTGACCGGGATACGGAACGCCCCCCGGTGGGCGCCTCTTTCGGCCGGCCCTCCGCCGCGCTAGGCGGGCAACGGCGAGCAGGCCGCCACCATCTCGTCCATCGACAGGCCCAGCGCCCCGGCCAGCGCCGCGACGGTGAAGAAGGCGGGTGTCGGGGCGCGGCCGGTCTCGATCTTCCGCAGCGTCTCGGGCGAGAGCCCGGCGGCGGCGGCGATCTCCACCATGCTGCGTGGTCCTCGCGCCTCGCGGAGCAGCCTGCCCAGCCGCTCACCGCGTTCGCGCTCTTCGGGGGTCAGGGGGCTGCGTACCATGCCGTCATTGTAATACCGCACGCAACCGGTATAGTTATTGGAATGGTAGAGATCAAAACGGACGAGTCCCTGGACGCCATGCGCGTCGCGGGCCGGATCGTCGCACAAGCGCTCACCGCGGTACGGGAGTCGGCCGCCGTCGGCGTCACCCTGCGTGAGCTGGACCTGGCCGCCCGGGCCGTACTGACCGAGGCGGACGCCGGTTCGCCCTTCCTCGGCTACCGCCCCTCCTGGGCGCCGGTGCCCTTCCCCGCCGTCATCTGCGCGTCGGTCAACGACACGATCGTGCACGGCATCCCCGACGACTACGCGCTCCGGGACGGCGACCTCGTCAGCATCGACTGCGGCGCCTCGGCGGGCGGCTGGGTCGGCGACTCGGCGATCAGCTTCACCGTGGGCCGTGCCCGCCCCGAGGACACCCGGCTGGTCGACACGGCCTTCGAGGCGCTGGAGGCGGGTATCGCGGCGGCCGTCGTCGGCAACCGCATCGGGGACATCGCCCATGCGATCGGCCTCGTCTGCCGGGGCGCCGGTTACGGGATCCCGGACGGCTTCGGCGGCCACGGCATCGGCCGCACCATGCACGAGGACCCGGGCGTGCCCAACGAGGGCAGGCCCGGCAGGGGAATGGTGCTGCGCCACGGCATGGTGCTCGCGATCGAGCCGATGCTGATCGCCAGCGGGGCCGACGACCACTTCACGGCGCGGGACGGCTGGTCGATCCGTACGTCGGACGGCAGCCGCGCGGCGCACGCCGAGCACACGGTGGCGATCACCGACGAGGGCCCGCGCGTCCTGACCCAGCTCTGACCCGGCTCCGACCGGGGCGGCCCGGACGGACGCGTACGGCGCCGCTCCCCTCCTCCGAGGGGGCGGCGCCGTACACGTCGAGGGGTGGCGTCCCCCGCGTCACCGCCCCCCGGACGGGGACGGCCGCCCGTTCGGGTACGGGTGCACCACCATCGCGGAGCCGCCGCCCCTGCGGACCTTCTCCGCCGCCGCCAGCCAGCGGCCGTCCGGCAGCCGCTGGATGCCGGTCGTGGCACCGATCTCCGGGTTCTCGGTGAACGCGTGCCCCAGTGCTTCGAGTTGGGCCCGCAGCGGGCTGTTGTAGAGACCCGGCTCCAGCTCCGTCCGCGCCGCGTTGCGCTGACTGGCGCGCGGCGCGGCGATCGCGTCGACCAGCGGCAGGCCCCGGTCGAGATGGCCGGTGAGCGTCTGGAGGACGGTCGTGATGATGGTCGCGCCGCCCGGCGAGCCGAGCGCGAGGAGCGGCCGGTCGTTGTCGTCGAGCACGATCGTCGGGGAGATGGACGACCTCGGCCGCTTGCCGGGGCCGGGCAGGTTCGGGTCGTGGACGGCCGGGTTCGCCGGGGCGAAGGAGAAGTCCGTCAGCTCGTTGTTGAGGAGGAAGCCCCGCCCGGGAACGGTGATGCCGCTGCCGCCCGTCGACTCGATCGTCAGGGTGTACGCCACGACGTTGCCGAACTTGTCGGCGGCCGTCAGATGGGTCGTGTTCTCCCCCTCGTACGTCGTGGGCGCCGCCGTACCGCCCGCCGCGCACGGCACCGGCTTCGCGGGGTCGCCGGGCGCGAGGGGGCTCTTCAGCGCCTCTCCGTCCTTGATGAGGCATTCACGCGAGTCGGCGAAATCCTGCGACAGCAGGGCCTTGGTGGGGACGTCCTCGAAGGCGGGGTCGCCCAGCCAGCGGCCCCGGTCGGCGAAGGCGATCCGGCTCGCCTCGATGAAGCGGTGCAGATACCTCTCCTGCGAGGCGGCCGAGAGGTCGGTGCTCTCCAGGATGTTGAGGGCCTCGCCGACGCTCGTACCGCCGGAGGACGACGGCGCCATGCCGTACACGTCCAGCCCTCGGTAGGAGACCTTCGTCGGCGCCTGGCTCTTGGTCCGGTACGCCGCGAGGTCACCGGTCGTCAGATCGCCCGGCCGGACCTTCCGGGTGGCGTCCGGGTCGACGGGGGGCGTGCGGACGGTGCTCACGATGTCGCGGGCGATCTCGCCCCGGTAGAGCGCGTCGGTGCCGAGCCGGCCCAGTTCGGCGTAGGTGCGCGCCAGGCCGGGGTTCTTGAACACCGAACCGGTCACCGGGAGTTCCCCGCCGGGCAGGAACAGGGCGGCGGAGGCCGGGAAGTCGGCGAACCGCTCCTGGTTCGACGCGGTCTGGGAACGGAACGTGCCGTCGACGACGAAGCCGTCCTTCGCCAGCCGTTCGGCGGGTTTCAGCAGTTCGCGCAGCGAGATGCTCCCCCAGGAGTCGAGCGCCCGCTCCCAGGTCGCCGGGGTGCCGGGCGTACCGACACCGAGTCCGCTCGTCATCCCCTCGGCGAACGGGATCGGCTTGCCGTCCTCCTGGAAGAGGGTGGCGTCGGCTGACTTGGGGGCGGTCTCGCGGCCGTCGATGGTGTGGACGGTGCGGGAGCCGGCGTCGTAGTAGACGAAGTAGCCGCCACCGCCGATGCCGGCCGAGTAGGGCTCGGTGACCCCGAGCGCGGCGGCGGTGGCCACCGCCGCGTCCACGGCGTTGCCGCCGCGCCGCAGCGCGTCGATGCCGGCGGCCGAGGCGTCCTTGTCGACGCTCGACACCGCCCCGCCCCAGCCGACGGCGACCGGTGACTTGACGGGGGCCTTCGTCGGTACCGACGAGATGGCCGGCGCGGCCGGAATCACCGCACCCGAGGCGCGGGCCTTCGTGGGTGTCGGCGGGGTCGAGGCGGGTGCGGACGGCGGGGCCGCGGCTCCCACCGAGAGCATCGCGGCGGTGAGGGCGACGATCGAGACGTTGCGTACGGCGAGGCGGCGCATCTTTACCTCCGGGGGGCGTCCGTCCGCGGAGCGTAACTTCACTGATCGCGCCCCGCCAGAACCACTTGCCCCGAAGTCCGTGCGGGATGTCCGTCGCGGCGCGCTCCCGCTAAAGTGCGCGCCCATGACTGACGACGTACGCGACATCGTTCTCGGGGTGCTCGCCGCCGGTATCTGTGCTTCTCTCGGCTGGTTCGCCCGTAGCTATATCTGGCGCCGCAAACTCGACCGGAAACAGGCGTTCTTCGGGCTGCCCGGCAACTCCGAGTGCCTGCTGGTCGTCAACCGGGAGGCGGGCGGCGACGGCGCCGTCCACCGTCACGACGTCTTCGCGCTTCTCGAGATGTCCGCGCTGGTCAAGGACTGCGGCGCGCACGCCCAGATAGTCCAGCACGACTCGGCGCAGCAGGGCTTCGGCGAGCGGACGGAGTTCTGTCTCGGCGGCCCCGCGTCGAACCGCCGGATGGCCGCGCATCTCTCCTCGCTGCTGCCCGGCGTCAAGATCAACACTGATCCGGACCCGGGCCCGGACCGCGGGGCCTTCCAGATCGGCACCGAGCGCTACCGGGTCGAGCCCGGTGTGGCGGAGTACGTCATCCTGGCGCGGCTGACCGCCGGTCAGGACTCCCGGCCGGTCTTCCTCTTCTGCGGGCAGCGGGCCATCACCAACCAGGCGGCCTCGCGCTATCTGGCGAAGCACCACGAGAAGCTGGCCCGCAAGCACGGACGCGACACCTTCTGCCTGCTGCTGAAGGTGGTCAACTCGCAGGCGTACGGCCCCGATGTGGTCGAGCTGGTCGCGGATGTCACCAAGGCGGCGCGGGAGCCGGCCCCGGTCGTACGCACCTCGCACCGGGCCACCGGCTGAAGGGCGTACGGCGAGCGGCGCCCTCGCCGTACATCCGGACGACGTGGGCCCGCTCCCTGTCGGACACGGCCCCTCCCGGCGCGCAGCTGACCTTCTCCCCGGCCGCGCCCGACCCGTGGTGCCTGTCGGTCCCGCGGCGCGAGAAGTGATCTCCGGCTGCTGCCGGAGGGTCCTCCCGCGAGAAGCGGGAGGCGGGCCATGTCCCTTGAGCTACCGCGCGTCGGGCGGCGGCGGGACCATCCCCGCGTGCGTGGGGCACGGCGGTCGCGCAGGGACCCCCGGGTGGTGCCCGGGGCCGACGCGGCGACCGTGGCCTCTGCGGGCAGGACCACCGTCACCGTGGGGATGAACGGCAAAGCGTAGTCCAGATCCGCCGGGATGCGTTCGCCCGCGTGCCCGAACTCCAGGAGCGGGGAATTCGGTCGGGGCCCTGTGGACACGTCGTGGACGGATGCGTCGTGGATTCGGCCGCGGCTCCTCCCGCGGACCGCCCGTCGGACCGTGGTCGACGGCCATGCGCTGCCCTCCCCGTTCTCGGCTCTGTCGAGGTCAGCGCAAACTATCCAGCGCATCAAGGGACTTCACACCCGACACGCATAAATCGGGCATAAGCCGTATTAACCTCCAGGAGCCGCGGCTCCCGCTCAGGCCTCGGACGCCTCCGCGTACACCTGTGACAGTTCGGGCGCGCCACTGGCGGCCCAGTCGAGCCCGGCCTCCACGACCTGGATCTCCCGTCCCGAGAGCAGCCGGACCACGGGGTGGCCGCCGGGCCAGACGTGCCAGGCCGCCCCCTGGACCGTACGGACGATGACCGTGCCGAGATAGAGCCCCGCGTCGTTGCCCAGCCAGGGCAGCTCCTCCGGGTCGTCGCGCCAGTGCGGGGGGAGTTGGTCCAGGGCCTCCAACGAGGCCGGGGAATCGTCCAGTTCGAGCCCGGACTGGGCCGCCCGGACCCGCAGCAGCTCGCACTCCGAGAGAAGTTCCGCCACGCCCTCCGCGTCATCCCCGACGACGGACGCCGACGACGCCCCCTCGTCAGCGCCGTTCCTTTTGCGCCAGTTGTCCAAGAAAGGGATGTTCATACCACTCAGCCTGCCATTTCCCCGTGCCCGCGCACCTCAGGGCACGCGGGCGGTATCAGAGGCAGAATGCCCACGGTCAGACCCGCCGATGCCGACCCCGTCCCCCGGAACATCAGAGGTCGAGATCCACGACGACCGGGGCGTGGTCCGAAGCACCCTTGCCCTTGCGCTCCTCACGGTCGACATAACTGTCCTTGACGGCAGCGGTGAAGGGCCCGTTGCCGTAGACGAGGTCGATCCGCATACCCCGGTTCTTCGGGAACCGGAGCTCGCGGTAGTCCCAGAAAGTGTACGGCTGGTCGTACTTGAGCGGACGCGGCATCACGTCGGACAGACCGCCCGCGCGGAGCGCGGCCAGCGCCTCCCGCTCGGCGGGCGTCACATGGGTGGCGCCCTCGAACAGCGCCGGGTCCCACACGTCCTGGTCGGTCGGCGCCACATTGAAGTCACCGAGGACGGCGAACGGCCGCCGGCCCGCGCTGTCCTCGGCCACCGCCGCGCGCAGCGCCTCCAGCCAGCGCAGCTTGTACTGATAGTGCTCGTGAGTGATCTCGCGGCCGTTGGGCACGTAGACCGACCAGATCCCGACGCCCCCGCAGGTCGCCGAGATGGCGCGGGGCTCCTCGACACCCTCGTACTGCGGGCCGCCGGGCAGGCCCTTGACGACATCGTCGAGACCGACGCGGGAGATCAGCGCCACGCCGTTCCATCTGCCCGAGGCGTTGACCTCGGACTCGTAACCGAGCTCCCGCAGGGCGTCGGCGGGGAACTGCTCCAGGGTGCTCTTGGTCTCCTGGACGCACAGCACGTCCGTGCCCGTGCTCTCCAGCCAGGCCAGCAGCCGCGGCAGCCGGGCGGTGATCGAATTGACGTTCCAGGTCGCGATGCGCATGGTCCCCAGCCTATCCGCGGGCTCTGACAGTCACCCTCGCGACCGTCCCTGTTCCACGGTCACAGCTCGGTGTCCTCACCGGGGGCGAGCCTGTGGTGGCCGGATCCCCCGAGGCGGCCGAGCAGGCCGTCGTACAGGGGCCGCGCCACTTCGGTGAGCAGCGCGTCGTGGACGTCGAAGGTGCGCCGCGGCTTGACCTCGCGTACGTAGTCGATCACTTCGGAGACCTTGTTCCAGGGCGCGTGCACCGGGAGCATCAGCGTCTCGACCGGCCCGGCGGGGACGGTCAGCGCGTCGCCGGGGTGGAAGAGCGAACCGTCCACCAGATAGCCGACGTTGGTGACCCTCGGGATGTCGGGATGGATGACGGCGTGGAGTTCACCGTGCACCTCCACGTCGTAGCCCGCGGCGGTGAAGGTGTCGCCGTGACCCACGGTGTGCACCCGCCCCGGGAAGACGGACGACAGCTGGTCCGCGACGCTGCGCAGGGTCCAGATCTCGGCCCCGGGGTTGCTTTCGAGGGCGGCCCGCAGCCGGCCTTCGTCGAAATGGTCGGGGTGCTCGTGCGTGACGAGAACGGCGTCGGCGCCGACCGCCGCGTCCTCCTCACTGAAGACGCCGGGGTCGATCACGAGTGTCCGCCCGTCCTTCTCCAGTCGGACGCAGGCGTGGGACTTCTTGGTGAGTTTCACCGTGATCACCTCGTGGTGCGGTTGCGGGGCGGTCTTCCGTACGACACGGGCATCGCACACCTCCATCGTCGACACCCGGCATGGCACAGGCAAACGCGGCGCCGGGCGGCGGCGCTACCTGTCGGGGGTGGTCTCCTCCTCGACGACCGCGCCGACGACGCGGAACGCCGCGTTCGCCGCCGGGAAGCCGCAGTAGACGGCCGTCTGGACGAGTACCTCCTTGATCTCGGCCGGGGTCAGACCGTTGCGCAGGGCGGCCCTGGTCTCGACGGCGAGTTCGTCCAGATGCCCCCCGGCGACGAGGGCCGTCAGCGTGACGCAGCTGCGGCTGCGCCGGTCCAGGCCCTCCCGGCTCCACACCTCGCCCCAGGCGTAGCGGGTGAGGAGCTCCTGGAAGTCACCGGCGAAACCGTCCGTCTCGGCCATGACCTGGTCCACATGGGCGTCCCCGACGACCTCCCTGCGGATCCGCATGCCCGCCTCGTAAGGATCCGCGCGTACGGCGGTGACGGGCTTGGGCTGCTCGGCGGAGGCGATCTCGGCGAGCGGGGACGTCATCGGCGAGAGGGTCGGCGGTCCGGCGGGCGCCCCGGGCCCCGGATAGGTGGCCCAGTCGGGCAGCACCGTCAGACCGGTCGAGGTGTCGGAGGGGTTCTGCCAGGCGGTGGAGAAGTGGCGGACGAGCAGATCGGTGACGGCGGCCGGCTGCTCGACGGGCGCCAGGTGCGAGGCTCCCGGCACCAGGGCGAGCCGGGCGTCCGGTATCCCCGCGACCAGCGTGCGGGCCTCGGCGGGGCCCGTGACCTTGTCCTCGGCGCCGACCAGGACGAGCGTCGGCACGCCGATACGGCCCAGCTCCGCCCGTACGTCGAAGGCGGCGAGCGCCTCGCACGCGGCGATGTAGCACCCCGGGTCGGTCGTACGGACCATCTGGACCGCCCATTCGACGATCGCGGGCTGGGCGGCGGCGAAGCCGGCCGTGAACCAGCGCTCGGGCGCCGAGCGGGCCATCGGGTCGAGACCGTTCGTACGGACGATGACACCGCGCTGGCGGAACTCGTCCGCCGTGCCGAACCGGGGCGACGACGCCACCAGCGCGAGCGAGGCGACCCGGTCGGGGCGGCGCAGCGCCAGCTCCGCGCCGATCGCGCCGCCGATGGAACAGCCGGCGTAACCGAAGCGCTGGACGCCGAGTCCGTCGAGCGTGGCGAGGAGCCGGTCCGCCAGCTCGGGGACGCCGGTGGCGGGGTGGGCGGGCGCGCCGCCGTGGCCCGGCAGATCGAACCGGAGCACCCGCCAGTGCTTGGCCAGCTCCGGTGTCTGCCTGTCCCACATGTGCCAGGTGGTACCGAGCGAAGGGCCCAGGATGAGCACCGGCGCGTCGTCCGGGCCGTCCATGCGGTACTGCAGCGTCAGTGTCGGGGCAGGCATCGTCGTGTCACTCACTTCGCTCACTTCACTCACTCGCGTCAGGTTAGTGAGATGGTCACCGCCATACCTCACGGGGTGGTGGTCACCATGTGGTGGTCACGGGGTGGTCGTGGAGACGACGTAGACACGGGGCATGGCCGGGTCGCTCAGGTCGACGGTGATGTCCTGGGTGGGGCGCGGGTCCTTCTGCTTGTGCGTGGTGCCCGACCACACCCGGGTGGGGACGAAGTTCCAGCCGACGGTGCGCGAGTCGCGGGGCGCGATGCTGACGTGGCCCTCCTTGAGCGCCGAGCGGTGCGTGCCCAGTTCGGTCAGGAAGGTGTCGAGCCGGCCGGACGTCACGTTGAACTGCACATACAGACGGCTTGACTTCCAGTTGCTCGTCTCGTAGTAGCGCACGTTCGTGGCGCGGGCGGGGATCGGCACCTCGAAGACGCGCTGCTTCATCCGGGACGGCACGTCGTCGGTCAGACCGGTCGCCGAGGACTCCAGTTCCTTGTCGAGGCCGCTGCGCCGGCTCTGGCCCGCCGAGACCATGAGATAGCCGGCGGGCACGCCGATGAGCAGCACGATCACTATCGCCGTCAGCCACCGGCGCCGGACCATGTGGCTGTGGTTCTCCGGCGGCTTCTCGTCCGGGGACTTCGACTGGTGGGGCACGGTCATGAGGGAGGTTCCTGGCTGGTGCGAGGGGCTCGGCTGGGGCTGTTACGGGGTTCCCGCGGCGTTCCCGGCGCGCGCGGCGTCTCGGAGGTGTGCTCGTCCGACGCGGGCTTCGGCTCCGTCGCCGCCTCGGCCTCCGCTCGCGCCGCCTCGGCCTCCCGCGCCTCGCGCTCGGCCGCCGCCCGGGACTCCTCGGCCTCCCGCAGTTCCTGCTCCTCGCGCAGGTCCTGGGGCATCCGGCCGGTGCGGATCGCCTCCGCGTACAGCTCGTACTTCTCGTACCGCTCAAGTCTGCGCCGGTTCGCCCGGCGGAAGCGGCGTGCCACGAGCCGGGAGAGGTCGGCCGCGCCGACCATGCCCGCCTCGGGGCCCAGCTGCGCCTTGGCGATACGGGCCTCCGGCCGGTAGCCGCGCCCGGTGAGCTGGCGGCGGAACGCCTCCCTCGCGGGGCCGATCAGCAGATCGTCCGCCGCGCTGACGCCGCCGCCGATGACGAAGCAGGACGGGTCGAGCGCCGCCGCCAGATTGGCGATGCCGACGCCGAGCCACTGGCCGATCTCCTGGAGCAGTTCGACGCACATGGCGTCGCCCTCGCGGGCCAGCTCGGTGATCAGGGGGCCGGTGATGTCGGGGATGTGGCCCTTGACGCGTTCGATGAGGTTGTACGCCACCGGGGAGTCGGCGGCGGCCAGCTCCCTGGCCTCCCGGACGAGCGCGTTGCCCGAGCTGTACTGCTCCCAGCAGCCCCGGTTGCCGCAGGGGCAGCGGTGGCCCGCGGGCACGACCTGCATATGGCCGAACTCGCCGGCCACCCCGTACTTGCCGCGCTTGACGCGGCCGTCCTCCAGTATGGCGCCGCCGATACCGGTCCCGAGCGTGATCATGACGAGATGGTCCTCGCCGCGTCCGGCGCCGAAGCGCCACTCCGCCCAGGCGGCGGTGTTCGCGTCGTTGTCGACCATCACCGGCACGGCGAGCCGGGAGGAGATCGAGTCCCTGAGGGGTTCGTCGCGCCAGGCGAGGTGCGGGGCGAAGAGGACCTTCGCCCGGTCGGCGTCCACCCAGCCGGCGGCCCCGATGCCGACGGCGTGCACGTCGTGGCGGTCGGAGAGGTCGAGCACCAGCTCGACGATGGTGTCCTCGACGACCTTCGGGCTCTTGGACTTGTCCGGGGTCTCGGTCCGGATCTTCTCCAGGATGTTGCCGTCCGGGTCGACGACGCCGGCCATCACCTTCGTACCGCCGATGTCGATGCCGACGGTGGGCACGCGCGGCGCCGACGCGTGCGAGCGGCGCTCGCGGGTGCCGACGGTGCGCAGGACGGTGGCGCGGGCGGTGCCCCGGTGGGTGAGGTCGCGGTAGGTGCTCATCGCAGCGGCCCCCTCACGAGCCGGGGGGCCGTCGCGGTCCGGGGGACCACCGCGGTCCGGGCGGCCGGGCGGGGCCGGGGACTTCCCGAGCTGGGGCCGTCGGCCGGGCGGGCGGCGCTGCTACCGGAACGCGGCCTGGGTACTCGCACGTGTCGTGTCGTCCCTGCGGGTCGGGGGCACGTCGCGCCCGGTGTCCGGGGCGGCGGCGGTGGGGGGTTGGCCACCGCCGCCGATTCTGCCATCAGGAAGGTGGGGAGGTCGGTCAGGGCTTGGCGCCGCCGCCCGGCGGCTCGCCGTTCTCCTCCTCTTCCACCGGATGCCCACCGTCGTCCACCGGGCGGCCACCGAGACGGGCCGGCGCGGGAGCCTTCTCCAGTTCGTGGCTGAGCTCTTCGAGCTCCGACCCGCCCGCCATCTGGCGGGTCAGCTCGTCCAGAGTGATCGAGGCCTTGGTGTGGCTGCCGGCCATGACACCGCGCTTGAGCAGGACGAACCGGTTGCCGACGAGATAGGCGTGGTGCGGGTTGTGGGTGATCAGCACCACGCCGAGACCCGCGTCGCGCGCGGCGGCCACGTACTTCAGTACGACCCCGGACTGCTTCACGCCGAGGGCGGCGGTCGGCTCGTCCAGAACGAGCACCTTCGCACCGAAGTGGACGGCGCGGGCGATCGCCACGCACTGCCGCTCACCGCCGGACAGGGTTCCGATGGGCTGGTCGACGTCGCGCAGGTCGATACCCATCCGCAGCAGTTCCTCGCGGGTGGTGCGGCGCATCAGTTCGACGTCGAGGCGCTTGAAGGGGCCGGCGCCCTTCGTCGGCTCGGAGCCGAGGAAGAAGTTCCGCCAGACGGGCATGAGCGGTACGACGGCGAGGTCCTGGTAGACGGTGGCGATGCCCAGGTCCAGTGCCTCGCGCGGGGAGCCGAGCGTCGTCCCGCGGCCCTCGATGAGGAACTCGCCCGCGTCGTGCCGGTGCAGCCCGGCGATGATCTTGATCAGGGTGGACTTGCCCGCGCCGTTGTCGCCGAGGACGCAGGTGATCTCACCGGGGTGCACCTCCAGCGAGACCCCTTCGAGGGCCCGGATGTTGCCGTAGTACTTACTGACGTCGTCCAGCTCGACCAGGGGTGTCGTGGTCGCCGTGCCGCCCGGCGCGGCGCCGGTCGGGGTCGTGGGCGTGCCGGGCGTGCTGGTCATCGGGTCGCCTCCGCGCGCTTGCGGACCCATGCGTTGAGCAGGGTGGCCAGAAGGAGCATCGCTCCGAGGAAGAACTTGAACCAGTCCGGGTTCCACTCCGCGTACACGATGCCCTTGCTGGTCATGCCGAAGATGAAGGCACCGACCGCGGAGCCGATCGCGGAGCCGTAACCGCCGGTGATCAGGCAGCCGCCGATGACCGCGGCGATGATGTAGATCAGCTCGTTGCCGACGCCCTCGCCGGACTGGACGACGTCGAACGAGAAGAGCAGGTGCTGGCCGGAGACCCAGGCGCAGAAGCCGACGCCCATGTAGAGGCCGATCTTCGTCAGCCGGACCGGGACACCGACGGCGCGGGCGGCCTCGGCGTTGCCGCCGACCGCGAAGATCCAGTTGCCGAAGCGGGTACGGAGCAGGATCCAGGTCGCGACGGCGACCAGACCCGCCCACCAGAGGATGGTGACCTTCAACTCGACGCCGCCGAGGGTCAGTTCGGAGGCGAAGACCTTGCGCGCCGACTCGAAGCCCTCCATGTCGCCGACGCTCTTGGTCGACACGGTGTCGCTGATCAGCTTGGTCAGACCGAGATTGAGTCCGGTGAGCATCAGGAACGTGCCGAGGGTGATGATGAAGCTCGGCAGTTTCGTCCGCGTCAGCATGAAGCCGTTGAAGACCCCGATGGCGAGGGTGACCAGCAGGGACACCAGGACGCCGACCCAGATGTTGGCCGTCATCTGGTAGCTGAACATCGAGGAGATCAGCGCGGAGCTGGTCACCAGCACACCGGCGGAGAGGTCGAACTCGCCGCCGATCATCAGCAGGGCCACCGGCACGGCCATGATCCCGATGGTGGACGCCGCGTAGAGCACGGTGCCGAAGCTGGAGGTCTTCAGGAACGAGTCGGCGACGACCGAGAAGAAGAGGAACACCGCCACCGCGCCGACGACCGCGCCCAGTTCGGGCCTGCCGAGCAACTTGCGCAGCGGAGAGTCACCGAGCAGGCGCTCGTCCCTGGCCGGGCCGCCGCTGCCGCCGTCGCCCGGCCGGTCCTTCACGGGTGGTGCGGTTGTGGTCATCGGGTCCCTCGCTCCGCGTATTTCTCCAGCTCGGCGGCGTCCTGCTTGTTGATGATCTGCGGTCCGGTGAGGACCGGGCGCCCGCCGCCGAGTACATCGGCGTTGTACCGGTAGAGCCAGAGCAGATCGACGGCCTCGTACCCCTGGAGATACGGCTGCTGGTCGACGGCGAAGCCCAGGCGCCCGGCCCTGAGCGAGGCGGCCACGGCCTTGTTGAGGTCGAACGTGTCGATCTCGGCCTTGCTGCCGGCCGTCTCCTTCGCCTTGACGGCGGTGTCGGCGAACGGCGCGCCGAGTGTCACGACGGCGTCGATGCCCTTGTCGCTCTGGAGCTTCGCCTCGATGGCCGCCTGGACGTCGGGCATGTTGGTGCCCTCGACGTACAGGTTCTGCATCGTGCCGTCGAAGGTCTTCTTCGCCCCGGCGCAGCGCTGCTCATGGCCGACGTTGCCCTGCTCGTGCAGGACGCACAGGGCCTTCTTCCGGCCGCGCTTGTCCAGTTCGTCGCCGACCGCCTCACCGGCGATGGACTCGTCCTGGCCGATATGGCTGAGCGCGCCGAACGACTTGGACTGCTCGGAGCCGGAATTGACGGTGATCACCGGGATACCGGCCTTGGTGGCCTTGGCGACGACGGCCTTCATCGCGTCGGGCTTGGCGAGCGTGACGATCAGCCCGTCGACACCCTTGTCGATGTACGACTGGACGAGCTGCGCCTGCTGCTGGCCCTCGTCGCTGTGCGCGTACAGGAAGTTGACGTTGTCCTTTTCCGCGGCCTGCTTCGCGCCCTTCTGGACGATGTCCCAGAAGGTGTCGCCGTCTCCCGAGTGGGTGACCATGGCGACGGTCCACTGCGGTGTGCTCACCGCGGCCCGTCCCCGCGCCTGCGCCTCGGCCGCGGCGGCGCGCTCCTCGGCGCGCTTGCCGCCGGTGCTGCTGCATCCCGCGAGGGACGCCGCCCCGAGGATCACCGCGAGCACCGCGCCCACCGCCCGTACCCCTGCCCCATCCGAACGACTGACCCTTGCCACGACGCCGCGCCCCTCTTGCTGTGCTTTCCGGTACCGCCGGGCGTGGTAGGTCCGCGCCCGGCGGCCCAAGTATCAGTCATCGGTGTACGGGGCATGTCATCGGGTGCCACGGGCGGTGTACTTCTCCAGCGCCGGCACGTCCTTCTCGGTCACGAGCGCGGGTCCGGTGAGTACGGGCTTCCCGCCGCCGATCACATTGCCGTTGTTCTTGTTGAGCCACAGCTCGTCGACCGCGAGATAGCCCTGGAGATAGGGCTGCTGGTCCACGGCGAAACCGATCTCCTCGGCCTTGAGCTGCTTGACCACGTCCGCGTTGAGATCGAAGGTGTTGATCTCCGCGGCGGAGCCCGCGCCCTGCTTCGCCTTGACGGAGGCGGCGGCGAACGGCGCCCCGAGCGTCACGACCGCGTCAATGTCCTTGCCGCTCTGGAGCTTCGCCTCGATCGAGGACGTGGACGCGGGCATGTTGGTGCCCTCGACGCTCAGATTCTCGACCGTGCCGTCGAAGGTCTTCTTCACACCGGCGCAGCGGCCTTCGAGCGAGACGTTGCCCTGCTCGTGGATCACACAGAGCGCCTTCTTCCTGCCCCGCTTGTTCAGCTCCTCGCCGACGGCCTCACCGGCGACGGCCTCGTCCTGGCCGATATGGCCGAGCGCGCCGAAGGGCTCGGAGAACTCCGCGCCCGAGTTGATCGTGACGACGGGGATACCGGCGGCCGTGGCCTTCGCGAGGACCGCCTTCACCGCCTCCGGCTTGGCGAGGCTGACCACGAGCCCGTCGACGTCCTGGTCGATGTAGCTCTGGATCAGCTGGGCCTGCTCCTTGCCCTCCTTGTTGGCCGCGTAGAGGAACTGGACGTTGTCCTTGGCGGCCGCGACCTTGGCGCCGCTCTGGACGATGTCCCAGAAGGTGTCGCCCTCGCCGGAGTGCGTGACCATGGCGATCTTCATACGGGGGGTGTTGGCGGCCGTACCACCTCCGCCGCCGTCGTCGGCCTTGTCCTCGGCGTCCTTGCCGCCGGAGCCGCTGCATCCGGCGACGAGGGCGAGTGCGCATGCGGTGAGCAGCGCCGCCGCCGTACGGCCCGCCGCCTTTCGGTTGGTACGCATGGTGGGTCCGCCTTCTCTCCCGGCCGCCCCGTTGCGGCTGGGGGGAGTTCTAGCGGCGGTCGCGCGGCCCCGTCAATACTTTGTCCGAACAATTGGCCACCGGGACACGGGAGCGTGCCTCAGGGGCGGACCCGAGGGGCAGACCTCAGGGGCGGACGAGGAGCTGGAACTCGAAGACGTAGCGCGAGGCCCGGTAGATGTGCGAGCCGAACTCGACCGAGCGGCCGGTGTCGTCGAAGGTGGTGCGCTCCATCGCCAGCAGCGGCGCGCCCGGCGCCTCACCGAGCAGCCCCGCCTCGTCGGCGTCGGCGGAGCGCGCGCCGACCGACTGGCGGGCGCTGTGCAGCGTGATGCCGACGGCGCGCATCATCCGGTAGAGGCCGGTGGACTCCAGGTGTGCGGTGTCGCAGTCGAGGAGTTCGAGGGGGAGGTGGTTGCGGAGCCGGGCCATGGGTTCGTCGTGGGCGTACCGCAGCCGTTCGATGAGCCGTACGTCCGTTCCCTCCGCCACCCCGAGCGCGGCGGCGACCTCGGCGGTGGCCGGTTCGACGGTGTTGCGCAGCACGCGGGTGGCGGGGCGCTGGCCGGCCGCCTCCAGGTCCTCGTAGAGGCTGCTCAGCTCCAGGGGGCGTCTGACCTGGCTGTGCAGGACCTGGGTGCCGACGCCGCGGCGGCGAACCAGCAGTCCTTTGTCGACGAGCGACTGGATCGCCTGGCGGACGGTGGGCCGGGAGAGTCCGAGCCGGCCGGCCAGTTCGATCTCGTTGCCGAGGAGGCTGCCGGGCGCGAGTCCGCCCTGTTCGATGGCCGCTTCGAGCTGCTGCGACAACTGGAAGTAGAGCGGGACCGGGCTGGTGCGGTCGACACCGAGCTGGAGCGCGGCGGCCTGCGGGGCCGATCCGCCCGTCTGCTCTGGTTCCGGCTGCTTGGACACGTGGGCGAGCGTAGCCCCGTGCGATGTTGACGGAAAGTCCTGAAGTTCGGTTGTCAGGACAAGCGGGGCGACGAGTGGTCACGGCCACCGTCCGAACAGAGATCATCATCAGGTCTAAATGTCAGGACAAACGCTTGACATGACGAAGCGCGAACGCCACCTTGGGGGCCATGCGCATCGGACTCATCGGCACCGGCCGTATCGGCACCTTCCACGCGGAGGTGCTGAGCCGCCATCGCGAGGTCGGCTCCCTGGTCGTCGCCGACACGGACGCGGCACGGGCCGCACGGGTCGCCGACCGGACGGGCGCCACGGCCGCCCCCTCGGTGGACGAGATCTTCTCCTGGGGCGTGGACGCCGTCGTCATCGCCTCGGCCACCTCCGCCCACGCGGAGCTGATCAGCCGCGCCGCGCGGGCGGGGCTGCCCGCCTTCTGCGAGAAGCCGATCGCACTCGATCTCAAGGGCACGCTGAACGCCCTGACCGAGGTCGACTCGGCGGGCACCGTCCTCCAACTGGGCTTCATGCGCCGCTTCGACGCCGGTTACGGCGCGGCCCGCGATCTCGTACGGTCGGGGGCCCTCGGCCGGCTGCACACTGTCCGGGCCGTCACCTCCGACCCCGCGCCGCCGGCTCCGGAGTATCTGCCGCTCTCCGGCGGGCTCTACCGCGACTGTCTGGTCCATGACTTCGACATCATGCGCTGGGTCACCGGGCGCGAGGTGGTGGAGGTGTACGCGACCGGTTCGGACGCCGGCCCCCCGATGTTCCGCGAGGCGGGGGACATCGACACCGCCGCGGCCGTCCTCACCCTGGACGACGGGACGCTCGCCACCGCCACGGCCACCCGCTGCAACGGCGCGGGATACGACGTACGGATGGAACTGGCGGGCGAGCGGGACCAGTTCGCGGTCGGTCTCGACGACCGTACGCCGATCACCTCGACCGAGCCGAAGGGTCCCCCGCGCTGCGACAACCCCTGGCCGGGCTTCCTCGAACGGTTCGCGCCGGCGTACGAGGCGGAGCTGGACGCCTTCGTCCGGGTCGTGAACGGCGAGCTGGAGAACCCGTGCGACGGGCACGAGGCGCTGCACGCGCTGCGGATCGCCGAGGCGTGCGAGCTGTCGCGGCTCGAACACCGGCCGGTGCTGCTGGCGGAGATCCCCGGCGGGCTCTGAGGCCCGCCGGGCGGCGCCCCCCTGGGTCACGCAGGTTTCCGCACCGGCAGCACCGTGCCCTGCGCCACCGCGCACAGCATCTGTGTACCGTCCTCGGCCACCGTGAGCAGGTCGCAGCGCACGGTGGCCTGCCTGCGTCCCGCGTGGACGACCGAGGCGATGGCGACCAGCCTGCTGCCGGTACCGGGGCGCATGTACTGGATGGAGAAGCCCGCCGTCAGGACGGCGGGGCCACTCCTTCGGAACGTACCCGCGCGGCACCCCGCCCCTTCCTACCACCGCACCGGCAGACCCCGCACTCCGCGGATCAGCATGCCGGGCAGCCAGTCCAGCGGCCCCGCGTCCGGGTCGAGGGTCAGATCGGGGCAGCGTTCGAGAAGGGTACGGACCGCGATCCTGGCTTCGAGGCGGGCCAGCGGCGCGCCGATGCAGTGGTGGATGCCGTGCCCGAAGGCGAGATGGCCGTGGTTCCGCCCCTTGGCGCCGGTCGCCGTGGCCGTCGCCGTACGCCGGATGTCGAAACGGTCCGGGTCCGGGTAGCGGGCGGGGTCGCGGCCCGCGGCGCCGAGGCCGACCAGCACCGCCCGGTAGGCGGGGATGACCGTGTCGCCCACGGTCACGGATTCGGAGGTGAAGCGGACGGTGGCGCTCAGGACCGGCCCGTCGTAGCGCAGCATCTCCTCGACGGCGCCGTCGAGCAGCCCGAAGTCGCCGCGCAGGGCGGCCAGTTGATCGGGGTGGCTGAGCAGGGCACGCATGCCGTTGGTGATGAGGTTGACGGTCGTCTCGTGGCCGGCGATCAGCAACAGGAAGGCCATCGCGCGCAGTTCGGCGGCGGAGAGCCGGTCGCCGTCCTCGGCGCGGGTCCGCAGCAGGGCCGAGAGCAGGTCGTCGGAGGGGCCGGCGCAGCGCTTGTCCTCGATCAACTCGTCGAAGTAGGCGCCCAGTTCCCGCACGGCCGTGTACTCACCGGCGTCGCCCGCGGGCGCCACGACCTCCGTGGACCAGGCGCGGAAGACCTCGCGGTCCGCGGCGGGCACACCGAGCAGTTCGCAGATGACGGTGATGGGCAGCGGATAGGCGAGCGACTCGACCAGATCGCCGTGCCCGGCGGGGAGCATCGCGTCGATGAGTTGGTCGGTGAGCCGCTGGATCCTCTCCCGCAGTCCGGCCACCCTGCGGGCGGTGAACTCACGCGCGACGAGCTTGCGCAGCCGGGTGTGGTCGGGCGGGTCGAGGACGAGCAGGGTCGGGCCGATGACCCGTTCGTCGAGCATGCCGCCGCCGACCGTGGCAGGGGACTTGGAGAGCCGGGGGTCGGCGAGCGCGGCGCGCGCCTCCCGGTGCCCGACGATCAGCCAGAGCTGGTCGCCGTGGGGCGTACGGACCTGGTGAACCGGTCCCGACTCGCGCAGCTCGGCGAAGTACGGGTACGGATCGGCGGTGAAATCGGGCCCGTACGCGCCCAGATCGACAACACTCATCACATCAGGTTACGTCGCTCCGGCGCGCGCGGCCGACCTGGCGGAGGGGCCGCCGCGCGCTCGGGCGTGCGCCCGACGACCTCTAGGGTTTCTCCCCGCTCCCGCTCACCAGATCCGCGTCGTGCACCAACAGGGCGATCTGCACACGGTTGTTGAGATCCAGCTTGGCCAGGATGCGCGAGACGTGCGCCTTGACCGTCGGCAGGCTCATGAACAGCTCCGCCGCGATCTCCGCGTTCGAGCTGCCGCGGCCCACGGCGAGCGCGACCTCCCGCTCACGTGCCCCGAGCCGGGTGAGCCGGCCGGTCGCCGTGTCCTTGCGTACGGCGGTCGGCGCGCCCGCCACATGGGCCATCAACTGGCGGGTGACGGCCGGGGAGAGCACCGGCTCGCCCGCCGCCACCTGCCGTACCGCCGCGACGATCTCGGCCGGCGGCGTGTCCTTGAGGACGAACCCGGCGGCGCCCGCGCGCAGCGCCCGGAGCACCTGCTCGTCGGCGTGGAACGTGGTCAGTACGAGGACTTCGGGCGCTCCGGCGCGCGCCCGCAGAAGTTCGGTGGCGGTGAGCCCGTCCATGGCCGGCATCCGGATGTCCATGAGCACGACGTCGGGGGTGAGTTCGCGGACGAGCGCCTCGACCTCGGCGCCGTCGGACGCCTCCCCCACGATCTCGATGCCGTCCGCGCCCCCGAGCATGAACGTCAGTCCCGCGCGTACGAGTGGGTCGTCGTCGACGATGAGCAACCGGACGGTCGTGGTGGTCATGCGGACCACGGTAGCCAGGCGCGGAGGGCGAATCCCCCGTCGTTCGTCGGACCGTGCTCGAACCGTCCGCCGGCCAGAGTGGCGCGTTCGGTCAGTCCGATGAGCCCCTGGCCGGATCCCGGCACGGCCGGGACCGGGCCGTGCGGCGCCTCGTTCCGTACCTCGACGGTGATTCCGTCCCCCGGGCCGCCGCTCACCAGGACGGTCGTGCCGGTGCCGGGGGCGTGTTTGCGCGCATTGGTCAGGCCCTCCTGGGCGATGCGGTAGGCGGTGCGGCCGGTGGTGGCGGGGACGGCCGCCGGGTCGTCGACGCCGCTGTCGAGGGTGACCTTCATCCCGGCCTCGCGGGACTCGGCGACCAGCGCGTCCAGGGTGACGAGGGTGGGCTGGGGACGGTCTCCGTCGTCGCCGGGCGCGCGCAGCACGCCGATGATCATCCGCAGGTCCTGGAGGGCCTCGTGGGCGCTGTCGCGGATCACACCGGCGGCTCTGGCCACCTCGGGGGGCGGCGCGTCGGGGCGGAACTCCAGGGCGCCCGCGTGGACGCTGAGCAGGGTCAGCCGGTGCGCCAGCACGTCGTGCATCTCGCGGGCGATGGCCTCGCGGGCCAGGCGCTGTGCCTGCTCGGCCCGGAGAGCCGCCTCGTTCTCCGCTCGTACGGCCCGTTCGCGGAGCGCGAGGACGAGTTGTCGGCGGGACCGTACGAGCATGCCCCAGGCGGCCGCGAGAAGCGTGAGGAGCGCGCCGAGAACGACCCCCACGACATGGGTGACCGTCGGGTCGGGCCGCAGATACGCCTGGGCGGTGGCGGCGACTAGGGCCAGCGCCCCGACGTAGGCGACGGGCTTGAACGGCCGGTGGACGGCCAGGCCGAAGAGCGCGACCAGTGCGGCGCCGCTCGCGGCCGGTGACAGGATCTGCACCACGGAGAGGCCGATGGCCAGGGCGAGGGGCCAGCGCCGTCGCAGCCAGACCGTGCAGCAGGCCGCGAGGCCGATCAGCAGGTCGGCCATGATGACCAGTTCGGTGTTGCCCGCCTGCTCGGACGCGTCCAGCGAGAGCATGCCGATGAAGGCGGCGAAGCAGAAGACGGTCAGGTCCACGACCCAGTCGCGCACGGTACGCCGGGGCCGTCGCCCGCCCCGTCTCGCGGCGCGCTCGGGGTCGAGGGGCCCCGCCATGGCCGAGGGAAGCAGCCACGGGTATTCCGTACGGGTCATACGACCAATCTATGCAGGTGGGGCGTGGGCGCGCTGCCGACGGGCGACGGCGGCTACCAAAGTCACGGGTCCATCGACCAAGGTCACCGGCCGGAGGGCTTGTCCTCAGTCGCCGGGGGCTCGGGTGTCGTCCCCGACCGCGGCCCGCGTCGGCGTCCGATTCCCGCCGGTGGCACCCGCGCTCCGCCGGTTTGATCGAAGACATCCGCACGCACTCGTCGTCCGCCGTCGCGGGCGACCTACCGAAGGACACATCCATGTCTGTATCGAGTTCCGCCACGGCCGCGCCGGCCGGCAGGACCGCGCTGGTCACCGGCGGCAGCCGGGGCATCGGGGCGGCGATCGCCCTGCGCCTCGCCCAGGAGGGCGTGGACGTCGCGATCACCTACGTCGCGGACGAGGCCGCCGCCGAGGCGGTCGTGGGGAAGATCCGGGCGACCGGACGGCGCGGTCTCGCGCTGCGCGCCGACTCGGCCGATCCGGCGGAGGCCGTGGACGTGGTGGAGCGGGCCGTCGAGGGGCTGGGCGGACGGCTCGACATCCTCGTGAACAACGTCGGGATTGGGCTGCTCGGCCCCATGGACACCTTCCCGGTGTCCGACGTCGGCCGGCTCCTCGCCGTGAACGTGCAGGGTGTCTTCCTCACCACGCAGGCCGCCTCCACCCGGCTCGTACGCGGTGGCCGGATCGTCACCGTCGGCAGCTGTATGACCCAGCGGGTGCCGGGTCCCGGCGGCACGCTCTACGCGACGAGCAAGTCCGCGCTGATCGGGCTCACCAAGGCGGTGGCACGGGAGCTGGGCGAGCGGGGGATCACCGCGAACATCGTCCACCCGGGCCCCACCGACACCGACATGAACCCGGCGGACGGCCCGTACGCGGCCGGTCAGAGCGCGATGACGGCGCTCGGCCGGTACGGGTCCGCCGAAGAGGTGGCGTCGGTGGTGGCGTTCCTGGCGAGTGACGAGGCGGCGTACGTCACAGGCGCCGAGTTCGCGGTGGACGGCGGTCACGCGGCGTAGATCCCGGGAGGGCGCCCGCCTCAGGCGCCCAACTCCCGGTGGCGCGCGGCCAGTCGGGCGGCTCCCTCCTCGGTGAGCGAGCCGAAGAGGCGCAGTCGGGAGATGCCGCCGTCCGGGAAGATGTCGATCCGGACCTGACGGGCCGTCACTGTCCGGTCCAGGACGAAGCGGTGGCCGGTGTCGGGCTGGAGACGGGTGCGGGGCAGGATCTCGGTCCACTCTGCCTCCTTCCCGGCCCCGGTCCCGGCCCCGGCCCCGGCCTCGCCGTCGCGGACGGAAAGCGCCGCCCAGCCCGCCGAGTTGCCCTTCAGATACGCGGTGTCGATCTCGACGGCGCGGATCTCGGACCGCTCGGCCAGCTCGTAGCGGATCCAGTCGTTGCCCTTGTCGCGGCGCCGGCGTGTCTCCCAGCCGTCGTCCATCCGGCGTGAGCGGCCCGGCAGGACGGTGTTGGTGGCGGGCGAGTAGAAGCGGTCGGAGGCGTCCTCGACCCGCCCGCCGTTCTCCAGGGCGAGGAGGTCGAACGTGCCGAGGGCGGCCAGCCACCCGGGGTCGGGGGCGACCTCGCCGTACACCCGCAGCCGCGCGATGCCGCCGTCCGGATGCTGGTTGACCCGCAGATGGGTGAAGCGCCGCTCGGCGCGGACGGCGAAGCCGTTGGCCGCGTGTCCGCCGACGGCCGTCCGGGGCAGGAGAGTCGTCCACCTCACCCCGTCGGCGAGCAGATCGTCCGGGGACGGGGAGCCGGGCAGCGACGTCGCCTCGACGGAGACGGCCTGGGGGTAGTTGCCCCGGAAGTGCGCGGTGTCGATCACGATGCCGCGTACGACCCCGGGCGCGCCGAGCCGTACGAGAGCCCAGTCGTGGTCCTGGTCGGTGGGATGCGGCCGTTCGGCCGACGCGCCGCGTCTGCGGCGGGTCTCCCAGCCGTCCATGATCTTGCCCTTGTGCCCGAAGCGCTCCGGGTCGAACTCGGCCGGACCGGGCTTCAGCAGGTTCTCGCGCTCGGCGAAGAACTCGTCGTTGGCGGCGATCACACCGGCGCCGAGCCTGCGGTCGGCCAGATCGACGAGATGGGTGAAGGGGAGGTCGGCGCGGCGGTAGTCGGCGTACGGGTCACCGCCGCCGTACGGGGCGGCGTCCCCGATGAAGGGGGCGGCGGGCGGCCTTTCGGCGGAGGACTGGGACAACGGGCAGTTGGGCACGGTCAGTTGGTCCTTTCGAGCAGTCGGCCCGAGGGCTCGGCGATGGCTCCGTCGGCGACGATCCGCCGGCCGCGCAGCCAGGTCGACCTGACGACGCCGTACAGCGTCCTGCCCGCGTACGCGGTGATGCGGTTGCGGTGCTGGAGCGCGGCGGGGTCCACGGTGAACCGGTCGTCCGGCGCGAGGACGGCGAAGTCGGCGTCGCGCCCCGCCTCGATGGCACCTTTCCTGTCCAGCCCGGCGAGCGCGGCGGGGGCCGCCGACATCCAGCGGGCCACGTCGTCGAGTGTGTGGCCGCGCAGGCGGGCCTCGGTCCAGAGCGCGGGCAGGCCGAGCTGGAGGGAGGAGATGCCGCCCCACGCGGTGGCGAAGTCGGAGGTCTTGAGGTCGGCGGTGGAGGGTGAGTGGTCGGAGACCACGCAGTCGATGGTGCCGTCGGCCAGGCCCTGCCACAGCGCGTCCTGGTTCGCGGCCTCGCGGATGGGCGGACAGCACTTGAACTCGGTCGCGCCGTCGGGCACTTCCTCGGCGGTGAGGGTGAGGAAGTGCGGACAGGTCTCCACGGTCAGCCGCACACCGTCCCGCCTCGCCCTGGCGATCATCGGGAGCGCGTCGGCGGAGGAGAGATGCAGGACATGGACGCGGGCGTCGAGCCGTCCGGCGGCCGCGATCAGCCCCTCTATGGCGGCGTTCTCGGCGTCGCGGGGGCGGGAGGCGAGGAAGTCGGCGTACTTGGCGCCGGGGCGGTGCGGTGCGGCGGCGAGTGCGCGGGGGTCCTCGGCGTGCACGATGAGCAGCCCGCCGAAGCCCGCGATCTCGGCGAGCGACCGGTCGAGCTGTGCGGCGTCCAGCTCGGGGAACTCCTCGACGCCGGACGGCGACAGGAACGCCTTGAACCCGAACACCCCCGCCTCGTGGAGGGGTTCGAGGTCCTTGACGTTGTCGGGGAGGGCGCCGCCCCAGAAACCGACGTCGATGTGGGCCTTGCCGTCGGCGACCTCCCGTTTCATCCGCAGGTGGGCCGTCGTGGTGGTCGGCGGCAGGGAGTTGAGCGGCATGTCGATCAGGGTGGTGATGCCGCCGGAGGCCGCCGCGCGGGTGGCGGTCCAGAAGCCCTCCCACTCGGCGCGGCCCGGGTCGTTCACATGCACATGGGTGTCGACCAGGCCGGGGAGTACGACGTCGTCCCCGACGTCCTCCAGCCGGGGACCCGGCCCCGGTCCGGAGCCGTACTGCCACTCGCCGGGCAGCTCGTGGGGGAGCACCGCGGTGATCGTGCCCCCGGCGACCGCGACCGACGCGGGGCGCGTGCCCTCGGGGGTGACGACACGTGTCGAGCGCAGCACCAGGTCCACGTTCCTGTTGAGATCGGTCACCGGCCACCCTCACTTCTCGGTCATGTCCGGGCGGGAGTCCCAGAAATTCAACGAACTGTTGAAGGAGTCTTCATCGCGTGACCGGGGTCCGTCAAGGCCGCTCCGCCGGGACCGTGCCCACTGCACTAGACTTAAGTGTTTCCACAGAGTGAAAATCGACTTTCGCCAGACAAAAGACCATTCCACCCTCTACCGTACGGACCGATCATCGCGGGTGACGGTCGACACCCGGGCGAACCCCCGGTGAGACACCCCCTGACCGGCGGAAACGCCGATCGGCCGGTCGGCCCGCCCACCGGCCCGCCCGCCGGTCCGGGCACCGGGCGCCGACCGGGGGGCCCGGTAAACTGCTGACTCGCCCCACCCGTTCCGACGCCCCGAGAGGACCGTTGTTGTGCCGACGTCCAGCGCCGCCAGCGCCAGCACCACCGACGCTGCCAAGCCCGCCTCCGCGAGCGGCGGCGTCCAGTCCCTGGAGCGCGCCTTCGATCTGCTGGAGCGGATGGCGGACGCGGGGGGCGAGGTCGGCCTGAGCGAGCTGTCGGCCAGCAGCGGACTGCCCCTGCCGACCATCCACCGGCTGATGCGTACGCTCGTGGCCTGCGGCTATGTGCGCCAGCAGTCGAACCGCAGGTACGCGCTCGGCCCGCGTCTGATCCGGCTCGGCGAGTCGGCGTCGCGGCTGCTCGGCACGTGGGCGCGGCCGTATCTGGCCCGACTGGTCGAGGAGACGGGCGAGACGGCGAACATGGCGCTGCTCGACGGCGACGAGATCGTGTATGTCGCGCAGGTGCCGTCCAAGCACTCGATGCGGATGTTCACCGAGGTCGGCCGGCGGGTCCTCCCCCACTCCACGGGCGTGGGCAAGGCACTGCTCGCGCACGCCTCGGCCGACGAGGTACGGGCGCTGCTCGCGCGTACCGGCATGCCGGCGGCCACGGAGAAGACGATCACGACGCCGGACGGCTTCCTCGACGCGCTCGAACTGGTGCGCGCGGCGGGTTACGCGGTGGACGACAACGAGCAGGAGATGGGGGTCCGCTGTCTGGCGGTCCCGGTGCCCAACTCCCCGACTCCGGCGGCGATCTCGATCTCCGGTCCGGCCGGCCGGGTCACGGAGACGGCCACGGAGAGAATCGTGCCGATACTGCAGGAAGTGGCGCGGGACCTGTCCGAGGTCCTGGCGAGCACGGCGGCGGCTCACCAGCAGTCCTGAGCCCCACCCTCACACCGTCACCCGCGCCGCCGGCCTCTTGAGGCCCGAGCTGCCGTACGCCCCAATCCCCTGGGGCGTACGGCGCTCAGGCGCCTCGTGTCCGTTACCCGATACCTGAAAGACCGGGTGGTCGGCAGCGCTCGCCGGGCAACTGCCCCCCGGCGGTTCTCCTACTGGTCACGCTGGTCGTACATGTCCTGCGGATCGTACCGGTCGTGCTGTCCTACGGATCACGCCGGTCGTACGCCCGGCACCGGTCGTTCTCAGTGCCCTGATTCTCCGAAGAGGTCAACCGCCTTCCTGACATCCATCAGGGTGGGCGCCAGAGCGCTCACCGAGCCGATCGAGCCGACGATCAGGAGCAGCGAGAGACGCATCCGCCGAATCTCCGGATCGCCCCCCGCCACCATCGCGGCCATCGCGGCGAGTTCTTCCTCCGCGATTCCCCTGTCTCTGAACTCACTCGGATACGAGGCGAGTTCACGTCTGAGACGCGCCACGGCGAACCGCAGCCCGCTCAGCCTGGGATCCTCGCCCTTCTCTGTCACTCGCGTATGCCCCACGCTCCGCAACAAAGTTTCTCCCCCTCGCACGCCATCGCGCTTGTGCCTACGGCATGGTTCTCGCCTCTCCGGCGCCTCACTGTTGACACGCCCGACGCCGCGAGACGCGGCACAGTAAACGCCACACGGGAGGCCCTGCGCCACCGAATGGACAGGATTCAACTTGTTCAACTGACGTATCGCCAGGTGAGCGGCCGACAACGATCTGACACACCGTCCGACATGGGCGTACGGGCGGTGCGCGGCGTCGCCGGAGAGGGCAGGTGGGGTAAGGAGAACCCATGAAGAGGAACGATCACGGAGAGTCGCCGGTCGCGGGGCTGCTGCTCGCCGCCGGCGGGGGCCGACGGCTCGGCGGACGGCCGAAAGCGCTGCTGCCGTACCGGGGGCGTCCGCTGGTGGAGCACGCCGTGCGGTCCCTGCGGGAGGGCGGCTGCGAGCGGGTGTACGTGGTGCTCGGCGCCGCCGCCGACGAGGTACGGGCCCGCGCCGAACTGCCGGGCTGCGTACTGGTCGACAACCCGGAGTGGGCCGGCGGCATGGGCTCCTCGCTGCGTGCCGGGCTGGCCTCGCTGACGGCCGCGGCCACCCGTTCGGCCGCCCTGCTGACGCTGGTCGACCAGCCGGGGATCGGCCCGGCGGCCGTGGCACGGGTGCGGGCCGCGTACCGCTACCCCGGCACGCTCGCCTCGGCCTCCTACAGGGGCGGGCGCGGCCATCCGGTGCTACTCGGCGCGGACCACTGGGCCGGGATCGCGGCGGATGCGACGGGCGATCAGGGGGCACGCGTCTATCTGGGATCCCGTGCGCGGGACATCGTCCTCGTCGAGTGCGGGGATGTCGCGGAGCCGTACGACATCGACACGGAGGAGGATCTGTCCCGTCTCGACACCTGAGCGAGGACGGTGGCGCCGGCCAGGAGAACTCGTGGCACTGCGCGCCGGAATCTCTCGCTTCGGAGAATCTCGACATCAACAAACCATTGAACTTCCACCATGAGGAAACTACTATCCACAGGTCAGAAGCGCCCGACCCCCCGGACGGCGCCCGCGACCGCGGCACGGCGCCCCGGCACCCAGTGCCTCCCCCACCCCGTGCTTCCCAGCGCCTCCCACGGTGACCCGGCGGTCGCCGGAGGCCGTCCGTCGAAGGAGTGACCGCTCATGTCCGCACCAGCGCCGTCCCCGCTGGCCGTCGTCGATGCCGACACCCTGCCCCGGCAGGACGAGGTCCTCACCGACGCGGCACTCGCCTTCGTGGCCGAACTGCACCGGCGGTTCACGCCCCGCCGTGACGAGCTCCTGGTCCGCAGGACCGAGCGGCGCGCCGAGATCGCCCGTACGTCCACGCTGGACTTCCTGCCGGAGACCGCGGCCGTCCGGGCGGACGACTCGTGGCGGGTCGCGCCGGCCCCGGCCGCGCTGGACGACCGCCGGGTCGAGATCACCGGGCCCACCGACCGCAAGATGACCATCAACGCGCTCAACTCCGGCGCGCGGATCTGGCTGGCGGACTTCGAGGACGCCTCAGCTCCGACCTGGGAGAACGTCATCACCGGCCAGCTCAATCTGATGGACGCCTACGCGCGGAAGGTCGACTTCACCGACCCCGCGTCCGGCAAGTCGTACGCGCTGAAGGCCGCCGGCGAACTCGCCACGGTCGTCATGCGCCCGCGCGGCTGGCACCTGGACGAGCGCCACCTCCGCTTGGAGGACCGCGCGGTCCCCGGCGCACTGGTCGACTTCGGCCTCTACTTCCTCCACAACGCCAAGCGCCTCGTGGAGCTGGGCAAGGGCCCGTACTTCTATCTGCCGAAGACCGAGTCGCACCTGGAGGCGCGGCTCTGGAACGACGTGTTCGTCTTCGCCCAGGAGTACGTCGGCATCCCCCAGGGCACCGTCCGCGCGACCGTACTGATCGAGACCATCACCGCCGCGTACGAGATGGACGAGATCCTCTACGAACTCCGGGACCACGCCTCCGGTCTGAACGCCGGACGCTGGGACTATCTCTTCTCGATCGTCAAGAACTTCCGGGACGGCGGGGCCAGGTTCGTCCTGCCGGACCGCAACGCGGTCACGATGACGGCTCCGTTCATGCGCGCGTACACCGAACTCCTCGTCCGTACCTGCCACCGGCGCGGTGCCCACGCGATCGGCGGCATGGCGGCCTTCATCCCCTCCCGGCGGGACCCCGAGGTCAACGAGGTCGCCTTCGCCAAGGTCAAGGACGACAAGGACCGTGAGGCGGCGGACGGTTTCGACGGCTCCTGGGTCGCCCACCCCGACCTGGTCCCGATCGCGATGGCCTCCTTCGACGCGGTCCTGGGCGAGCGGCCGAACCAGAAGGACCGGCTGCGCGAGGACGTCTCGGTGACGGCCGCCGACCTGATCGCGATCGACTCCCTCGACGCCAGGCCCACCTATGAGGGCCTGGTCGGCGCGGTGCGGGTCGGCATCCGCTACATCGAGGCCTGGCTCCGGGGCCTCGGCGCCGTCGCCATCTTCAACCTGATGGAGGACGCGGCGACGGCCGAGATCTCCCGCTCCCAGATCTGGCAGTGGATCAACGCGGGTGTGGTCTTCGAGGACGGCGAGAGGGCCACGGCCGATCTGGTCCGGTCGATCGCCTCGGAGGAACTGGTCGCGATCCGCGCGGAGATCGGCGACGAGGCGTTCTCCGCGGGCACCTGGCAGCAGGCCCACGACCTGCTGCTGACGGTGGCCCTGGACGAGACGTACGAGGACTTCCTGACGCTGCCCGCGTACGAACAACTGCGGGGCTGAGCCCGTCGGCGGCCCCGGGGCGCCGGGGCACGCCGTCGCTCTCCGTCTCGTGGCCGCCGGCCGTGATGGCGGCCACTGGGGAGGCCCGCTTTGCGAGGTACCGCCCGACCCGCGTTTCATCGCCCACGCAGGAGGTATTGTCCCCCCGCCATCACACAGAGGGGGACAGATGAGACGGTGGGCGAACGAGGGTCCGCACGGCCCTAATCCGATGACACCGGCCCTGCGCGTGGAGATCAGATCGGATCTCAACCGGGCGCGGGGACGGCTGGTCTACGGGGTCGTACTGACCGCGCTGGGTGTCGGCGTGAACATCTGGATGTTCCTGGGCGACGGCGGACACATCGCCGTCCTCGCCGGCGGCCTGGCGCTGGGTCCCCTGGTCATTCTGGGCGCCTACCTCTCGGAGTTGCGCATAAGGCGCTATCTGCGTAAGCACGACGTGTCGATGGCGGCCGTGACGGGCCGGAACCACTGACCGCTCCCCGCCGAGACCGTCCGGCGTCCGCGGCTTATTCGCGGCCCGCCTTCCAGGCGCGGGCGGGGAACGGGCACGTCGCCCGCCCGTCCTTGGCGGGCAGCAGACGGACCTGGGACGCGGGGACCTTGAAGGCCGCTCCGGTGTCCTCGTTCCACAGGGCCGCCTCCCCGTCGGTCACGCCGAACGACAGGAGCGGGCGGGCCGGGTCGAGTTCGCCCTCCTGGACGTTCAACTCGGCCTTGGGGACGGTCGGTTCGACGCAGGTCCAGGCCGGTTCCACACCGAAGTAGGACGGCGGGCGCGTACGGTGCGCCGCGGCCGATCTCACCTCGGCGGCAGCGCCGCCGGCGGAGTCCAGCGCCAGCGCGCCCACCAGCGTGGCCACCACGATCTGCAGGAGCACGTACAGCGGGGTGTTCAGCTGCTCGCCGGGACGCAGATAGGAGACGTGCGTGTGCTTGGCGATGCCCCAGAGCGCGGGCACGACCAGGGCCACGCTCACAAAACTCAGCAGCCGCAGGGCGGAGATGGCCTGCCAGATGCCGGGCACGTCCAAGTCGCCCGGTACCAGGCCCAGTTCCGTCGCGTAGATCGCGTGCAGCACCGACCCCGACGCCACCACGAAGGACGCGACCAGGGTCAGCGCCACGGGCGCGGCCCAGGCCAGCCACTCACCCCAGGTCCACTGGCGTACGAGCAGCCAGATACCGCCGATGGTGGTCAGCACCGCCGCGAGCATCAGCGCCTGGAACGGGGTCCACCCCCCGCCCTCGGGCGGCCCGGGGCCGAGAGCGAGCGCGAGGAGGAAGCCCGAGACCAGACAGGTGGCCAGGACGCTCAGGCCCCGGCCGCCGGACAGGAACATCCGGCTGCCGACACGGAGCGCCACCAGGAAGCACCCGGCGGCGAACGCCCCCCACAGCCAGGCACGGGAACCGGACTGCTGTCTCGCGGCCAGCGCGAAGAACGTCATCCCCGCCAGCCAGGCGAAGAGCCGGTTGATCCATCGCTGGCGGTCCTGATCCCGGCGCGTGACTATGTGCGCGCGTTCCTTGCCGTACAGCGCCCGCACGTCGGAGCCGGTGCCCGCGGAGGCCCCGCCGCCCGGCAGGGTCATCCGCGAGACGCGTCTGGCCTCCGAGGCCGTACCGGTGACGAGCATGCCGGTGTCGAAGTGCCCCCGCCTCTCCCCGTACCGGGCGCGTGCCAGGGCGAAGCGGTGGCGGAGCCGCCCGGGGACCGTGAGCGCGCGGGGCGCCGGACCGGGCGCCGGGCGATGGGCGACCGTGTGGACCAGCCACTCGGTCAGGACCTCGCGGTCCCGCTCGACCGGTTCGCAGCGGCGTACGTGCATCTCCAGGCGCGCGGCCTTCGCCAGCCGTTCCACCCGCCAGGCCGCCGCACGCCCGGTCCTGCGGTTGCGGGCGCCGAACAGACGGACCTCCACGACATAGAGCCGCGAGCCCGGATCCGGCCGCAGTACGCCCGCGGACATCCCCTCGCCCCGTACGGAGCTGTCGACCAGGGGCCAGCCCCGGCTCTCGAACTCCCGCTCCGCCTGGTCCCAGTCGCGCTGCTGCCCCCTGACCTCGACCAGGGCCAGCACCCTCTGGTCGTACCGCGCACCCTGCACACGAACCCCCGTCTCCGTCCCCCGGCCGCGCCCGCACCCTAAGGCATCGCGTGCGTGCGAAGCGGGGGAGGTGCCGCGATGAGTTTTCGGCGCCAGGAGGGTCTACCCCCCATGGACACCGACACGAATACCGATGAACGATTTCCTGACCACGGACCTGTCTGTCGCGGCATCGCCGGGCTGCTGGACGGAGTTGACGAGAAGCACTTCACGGGTCCCACACCCTGCCCGGAGTACACGGTGCGTGAGCTGCTCGCGCATCTGGTCGGGCTGACCCTCGCCTTCCGGGACGCCGGGAAGAAGAATCTGGGGGTGACGACGGACACCTCCCCGGCCGGTGAACTGCCCCAGTTGGAGGACGGGTGGCGCGAAGCGCTCCTCTCGCAGATGGACGGGCTCGTCGAGACCTGGCGCTCGCCCGACGCCTGGCAGGGCTTCACCCGGGCCGGCGGGGTGGATCTGCCCGGCGAGGTCGCGGGGCTGGTCGCGCTGAACGAACTGGTCGTGCACGGCTGGGACCTGGCGCGCAGCACCGGCCAGCCGTACGAGGTCGACCGGGCGAGCCTGGAGGCGACGCTCGCCTTCCTGGCGCCGGCGGCGGCGAGCGCGGAGGCGGGTGAGGCACCCGAGGGGCTGTTCGGCCCGCCGGTGCCCGTGCCGGACGACGCGCCGCTGCTCGACCGGGTCATCGGGCTGAGCGGACGCCGGCCGGACTGGCAGCCCGGGAGCTAGGACGGGAAGCGGCACAGGGACCGGTTCGGGGTGGCGCGCGGGCAGGAGGGGGAGCGCCACCCCGGCCCCGTCCTAAGGCGCGTCCCCGGCCTCCGTCGCGACCGTCCGCAGCAGCTCGCGTGCCTCCTCCCGGAAGCGGGCGTCCGCGCGGGGCGGATTCTGGGAGAAGCCGGGTATGAAGACGTGCCTGTCCCGTTCCGCCAGGGTGGTCAGACGCCGGATCTGATCGCCCGTCAAGTTTCTTGCGCCGAGGGTCCGTAGGACCTCCAGCGCCGTGTACGGGTCCGAGTCGGTCTCGGCAGACGCCAGTGCCGCGTCCGCCAGCCCGGTGAGGTCCTGGTTCGCCCGGTCGACGGCGAGGAGGGCGAGCGCCGCTGCCGCCGCGTGCTCGCGATGGGCCAGCTTGTGCTCCAGGAGCGGGGCGAGCGGGCGGCCCTGCTCGCCGAGCGCTCCCGCGGCTCGCGCGGCGCGGACGACCTGCCAGCGCATCCAGTCGCCGTCCGCCTCCTCCAGCACTCCGGCGATGACGGGCAGGGCCTCGTCCGGGCTTCCCGTGAGGTGCCACAGGGCGCGGGCGATCTCCGTGTCGGCGTCCAGGCGCGGGTTGTTGCGCCTCTGCTCCGACGAGCCGGGCTCGGAGCCGGACGCGGAGGCGGCCCCCGAGCCGGATTTCTTACGGGCCTCGTCGCTCAGCGCGGCGCGCAGGTACGGCAGCAGCGCCGGCGCCTGCGAACGGTCCAGCCCCGCCGCGAGTTTCGCCGCCTCGGCCGTGTCCCTGCCACCGGACACCAGAGCCTCGGTGACGGCCCGTACCAGCGTCTCCGTCTCCCCCGTGAGGCGCCACAGCGACGAGCCGACTTCGAGCGGGCTCTGCTCGGTCAGATCCGCCGCGCGCAGCGCCGCCGCGACGCGCTCCCGCTCCTCCGGCGGGCAGATGGCGGGCAGACCGCGCAGCGCGACGAAGGGATACCGGTCGACCGCGGCGAGCAGGTCCGGCACGGCAGGCGCCGCGCGTTCTCCCCAGTGGGCCAGCGTCAGACCGAGGTGGATCGACTCGTTCCAGGGGATGCCGGGGTCCGCCAGCCGCGCCCGGATCGCGTCGAGCAGTTCCGGTACGTACGGGAAGGCGCCCCGGTCCCCCTCGGCGTCGGCCGCCTCCCATCCGTCGGCATTGGTCTTCGCCGCCTCGTCGAGCGCCCTCGGACGGATCGCCAGATCCGCGGCCAGCAGGGGGGCCGCCTGCTCGGGCGCCGCGGAGACCAGTGCCGCCAGGGCGCGGTCGGACTGCTCTCCGCCGCCTGTGGCGATGGCCTTGAGCGCGGGCGCCGCGGGCGCGGCGTGGAGGCCCAGCAGCTTGACGACGGACAGCGCGCCGCTCACCGACGACGGATCGCCGAGCAGCACGGTCAACGGCCCGGCGAGGCGGGCGGGTGCGGCACGGGAGACCTGGAGGGCATGCTCGGCCGCCGCCACCGCCTCCACGCGCGCGTCGCCGTCCGGATGCCGCAGCCCGCCCTCGACCAGCGCGAACGCGGCCTCCCGCGCCTCGTCCGTGTCCCGGTCGAGCAGCTCCGCGACCACATGTCGCAGCGGCTCGGCCTGCTCCTGGTCGTACCGGCCCGCGACCAGGGGCGATAGGGGCAGCAGCGCGATGAGCGCGTCGCCATGGGCGCCGGTCCACGGCAGGCCCGCTTCCACACACGCCAGCAGAGCGGCCAGCCGCACCGGCGGGGCTTCGGCCGTGCCGCCGGCCGCCGTGCCGTCCACGCCGCTCCCGGTGCCGAGACCGAGCACCGCCTGCTCGAACTCCCCGGCGCCCGCCGGATCGAGCCGTACCGACCCGGCCAGCGTCTCCGCCCGTACCAGCGGGTCCGGCTCCCCCTCCCAGCGCCGCCGCAGTGCCGGAAGCACCTGCCGCGCGGCGCCCGTCCTGGCCGCCGCCCAGACCGCCCCCTGCCGTACGGAGGTGTCGGCCGAGTCGAACAGCGGGAGAATAAGGGGCAGTTGGGCGGTCACGGCCGCCCGGCACGCGCCGGGGGTGGCACTGCGCTCGTCCTCGCTCTCGGCGATGCAGCCGATCAGCGCCACGATGTCGGCCGGTCTGACGCCCGCCGCGGCCAGCCGGGCGAGATACGGCACGGCGTAGGCCGTGGCCTCGTACACCGAGCCCTGGTGCACGATGTTTCCGTAGAGCTCGTACAGCGCCTCTTCCGCCGCCTCGGCGTCATCGCCCGCCAGCGCCCGCAGTTGGTCGGGCACGTCGTCGGCGCCCCCGTAGGCATGCTCCAAGTCGGCCCAGGGCAGCGCGTCGAGATCGGCGAAAATGTGTACGAGATCCATGGACCGAATCCTGGCACGAGCCTCTGACAACGCGGCCCGCCCGGGGGCCGGCCGGGGATCTCCCACGCGTGGGCGGCGCCGGGGCTGTTGACTTGGATCCTGACCCGGGACGTGACCCCCCGGGCCGTGAGGAAAGGCCGCTCCATGCCGTACGCGCTCCGCCGTCCGCTGCTCGCCCTGCTGCTGGCGCTCGTCACCCTGTGCACGGGGTGCGCCGCCGCGCGGGGGGACACGCCGACCCCGCTGGACGACCCGGAGAAGAAGGAGCTCGCGATGCGGCTGGTCTCCAGCGCCGAGAACTCCTCACTGGACTGGCGGGCCCAGTACCGCTACATCGAGGACATCGGCGACGGCCGCGGCTACACCGCCGGCATCATCGGCTTCTGCACCGGCTGCGGGGATCTGCTCAAGGTGGTCGAGCGCTACGCGGCGGCCCGCCCGGAGGGCAACGTGCTGGCGCCCTTCCTCCCGGCGCTCCGCGATGTGCGGGGCAGCGACTCGCACGAGGGGCTCGGCACCCCGTTCACCAAGGCCTGGCAGCGGGCGGCCGACAGGGATGCGGCGTTCAGGGCGGCGCAGGACGAGGAGCGCGACCGGGGGTACTTCGACCCGGCCGTCGACACGGCGAAGGCCGACGGGCTCGGCGCGCTGGGGCAGTTCGTCTACTACGACGCGTATGTGATGCACGGATCCGGCGACACCCCCGGCTCGACCGGCTTCCGCACGATCCGTGAACAGGCCCTGAAGAAGGCCGGGTCACCGGCGAAGGGCGGGGACGAGACCGCGTATCTGCGCGCCTTCCTCGACGTCCGCGTCGCCGCGATGCGCCGCGAGCCCGCGCACCGGGACACCAGCCGTGTCGACACCGCGCAGCGTGTCTTCCTCGACGCGGGCAATCTGGACCTCGAACCGCCGCTCAGGTGGAAGGTGTACGGGGAGAGTTACCGCGTCGACAAGAGCTGAGCGGTCAGGGGGCAGCGGGCAGACGGACGACCGGCGGGCCGTCCCGGACACGGCCCGACACCGCATGACATGGCATGGCATGACACGGCTGCCGGAAAATACCGCAAGGGGCACGCAGGAGCGGCACTACCCTGCCCCCATGGCACTTGAATGGGAACAGTTGGTGGTGGACTCGACCGACCCGGCGGCGCTGGCTCGATGGTGGGCCGATGTCCTCGGATGGGTCTTCGTCAACGAGGAGGAGGGCGAGTACGAGATCCGGCCCGCACCGGACCGGCTGCCGGGACTGCTCTTCCTGGCCGTACCGGAGAAGAAGACCCTGAAGAACCGCCTCCATCTCGACTTCCGCCCCACCGACCAGGAGGCCGAGGTCCAGCGGTTCCTGTCCGCCGGCGCGCGACGCGTCGACGTGGGCCAGGGCGAGGACGCCACCTGGGTCACCCTCGGCGACCCCGAGGGGAACGAGTTCTGCGTTCTCCGGTCGCGCGACTTGTAGCCGGCCGCACGGCCGCCACGGCTGGTCAGCCGGTGTGGCGGACACGGAAGCGGGCGGGTTCCGCGGGGTCCCGGTCGACGACCTGGACGGGCGCCCAGGTCCACTGCCGAACGTTGATGCCCGGCGTCCGGGAGAACCGGATCCGCCCGCGCGTGCCCTCGACATCGACGGCCGGCCAGGACTCGGCGAGGCGCGCCCGCTCCACGCCGTGCGAACGAAGCAGGTCGGCGAGGACGATCACCGTGTCGTAGCCCTCGAAGGCGACGAAGGCGGGTGCCTCGGCCAGCCGTTCACGGAGGGCGGCCCCGACTCGTACGCCGAGTGGGCCGAGGCGCTCGGGCAGATAGCGCAGGAACGGGATCCCGGCACCGTCCCCGCCCAGCGATCCCGCCCACGCCGCGAACTCCGGCTGCCCGGCCGGAGCCCCGATCATGACCTCCGTGAGGCGCGGGTCGCGGCGGACGGACGTGACGATCGGCACCGCCGGTTCGGGCTGGCCTACGAGAAGAAGCAGCGCCGTCGCACGGCTGTCGACGAGTCCGTCGCAGAGCGGCTCGGGGGAGAGAGCGCGGGCGTCGAGTTCGACGACGCCGCCGCCGTGCGCCGCGAGACGGTCCCGCAGAATACGGGTCCCGGTGGCCCAGTAGAGACTCGGCTCGACCGCCACGGCGACGCGGCTGTGGCCCTCGGCGAGCAGGAAGTCCGCGTAGATCCGCCAGCCGTGGGACTGCGCCGGGGCGAGACGCGCGACCTGGTCCGTCGGCTGTTCGGTGAGCGCGTCGAGCACCGCCGACGAGCAGAGGAACGGCATGCCCAGGGCGTCGGCCCTGGTGGCGGCGGCGCGAGCGACGACGCTGTGGTACTCCCCCGCCAGGGCGGCGACGCCCAGCGCGGCCAGTTCGTCCACGGCCGCCGCGGCTCTCCGCGGATCGGCCGCGGTGTCGCGGACCACCAGCTCCAGCGGTCTGCCCGCGATCCCACCGGCCTCGTTGACCTCGGACACGCCCAACTCAAGGCCGGCGAGGAGGTGGTGGCCCGCCTCCACCCAGCCGGGCGGGGTCAGCGGTACGAGAGCGCCGATCCGGACGGCCGACTCGTCGGCCGGCACGTCGGCCGGCTCCGTCGCAGGTGGCAAGGGTGGTGCGGACATGGGCAGGTGTCTCCCGACCGACGATCTCGGATGCGTCGGGGCAGTATGCCCACGGCCGTCCTCCGCGCGCATCAAAGATTCTTTGACAGGCCATGGGTGTACCTCACCGCCAAAGCTCGGTAGGAAAGCTTCCTAACAGAAGCACGACACGATCGACTCCCCTCATGGAGGTCCGGTGCCAACCCCCCACACACGCACCCGTACGTTCGGCGTGGTTCCCCGCGTCCTGCTCGGACTCGTCCTCGTCGCGGGGCCGGTGACGGCCGTCGCGCACGCCGCGCCCGGCGCCGACAGGGCCGAGGTCACCTCGGCGGGCGTGGCCGCCGCCCCCGGCCTGGACGAGCTGGCGAAGAAGGAGATCGCGATGCAGCTGGTCTCCAGCGCCGAGAACTCCTCGCTCGACTGGAAGGGCCAGTACGGCTACATCGAGGACATCGGCGACGGCCGCGGCTACACCGCGGGCATCATCGGTTTCTGCTCCGGCACCAGCGACATGCTGGACCTGGTCGAGCTCTACACGGAGCGCGAGCCGGACAACCCGCTCGCCCCCTACCTCCCCGCGCTGCGTGCCGTCGACGGCACGGACTCCCACGAAGGGCTCGACCCCGGCTTCACCGACGCGTGGAAGGAGGCGGCGAGGGACCCGGCGTTCCAGGCCGCGCAGAACGACGAGCGCGACCGCGTCTACTTCGATCCGGCGGTGAACCGCGGCAAGGAGGACGGCGTCGGCACGCTCGGCCAGTTCATCTACTACGACGCGATCGTGATGCACGGCGACGGGAACTCCGACGTCAGCTTCAGCGGTATCCGCCGACGGGCGCTGGACGAGGCCCGGCCGCCGTCCCAGGGCGGCGACGAGACCGAGTATCTGCACGCGTTCCTCGATGCCCGGGTCTGGGCGATGAAGCAGGAGGAGGCGCACGAGGACACCAGCCGGGTGGACACCGCGCAGCGGGTGTTCCTGGACGCGGGCAATCTGAGTCTGGACCCACCGCTCGACTGGAAGGTGTACGGGGACGACTTCCACATCGGCTGATCCCCCCGGCCGGTCCGCGAGTGCGGCGGGACGCGACTTCCGGGCAGGACGTACGTACGTCGGCGGCTCGTCTCGGCGGGAGGTCGCGGGCGCGGGTACGCCGTCGGCCTCGCCCTCCGAACATGTCCGCCGGGTCCGGACTCCCCTTTCCGCCCCAGCGGTTGAACGCCGGGTTCAGCACGATCGCGACCAAGGGCCGCTATCGGTACCAGGCCGGTGGGTGGACACGAGTCACCGTCCCGGGTGGTGGCGCTCCGCCGTGGTGGGGGCGGCCCCCCCCGGCCGCCGGGCCGGGGCCGCCCGGGCGGCCCCCCCCC